>JANQGC010000188.1 GCA_028277515.1 Anaerolineae bacterium | reverse complement strand
TTGTTCGGCGAACCACATCGGTGACCATCAACATGACAAAGTCCAACCCCCGAGAATCACCCAGGTCGGTCAAAGCCCTTCTCAGATCATCACGATGCTCATCGAAATGCGCAAAGTTTGTGACTTCAGCCTGGGCGATACCAAAATGATAGCCATTGACATCATAAACCTTAAAATCAGCACTAACAATTTTGTCCGCTGATCGACTGGCCAATCCGGCCCCGGCCGCTAATATCTGTTCCCCAAAGGACTCAATCGTTTCTCCCTCTAGCGGCGCACCTATCATTATCGCCCACCGGGCAAGCCGCTCGGCCGCAACATGATCCCTTGGCGTCGTCGTCGGTGAATTGAGAATCAACGTATCCGACAGCAATCCGGCAAGCAGCAATCCAGCCAAGTCCGGCGGAGCGCTCAAACCGGCCTGGTCAATACGCTCTGACACCAACGTGCTGGTACTGCCCACAACATCCACCGTAAATCGAATGGGTTCACGGGTTGTTGGGTTATCCAGCCGGTGGTGATCTAATATCTCCAACAAGTCAGCTTCTTCAAGCGCACCCAACGCCTGTTGTTCTTCATTATGGTCTACAAGGATCAACTTTAAACGAGGAGGATTCAATGCTTCCCGTTGGCGACAAATTCCTAAATAAATTCCATTTTCATCAATTACCCAAAATTCACTTCGTTCCTCGCGGAGTATCCGCGGCAGAGCCTCCTTTATCCTTGTTCGAGCTTGAAATCGTAAGCATTGGGTATCGCATGCCTCCTTGCAAGGGCGGTCCAGTAACTCACCAATTTTCATCTCTTCCCGACGGCGATGCGATCCGACAGACCGGCTTAGAAAATCAAAAAGGCTCAAAACCGTGATCAAACCGTAAGGGGTCCCATCCTTATTTAACACCGGTGCGACCCCACCCGTCCGGTTAGCAATGGCCCATGCTTCACGCAGCGGCTGGTCGGGGGTTGTGGTATTCAAACGATGCACGATATCGGCAAAGCGTGGCGAGGCATCGGGTAGAAGCAGCGGCGGTTCCATATTTAACCTTTGTAAAACCCACATTGTTTGCGGATTCAATTGTCCGGCGCGGGCTGCCTGAACAGATCCAGGATTTGTATCTTGCAGCAGCCAGGCATAACCCATGGCCGAGGCGATGGCGTCAGTGTCCGGATTGACGTGCCCGATAACATAAGTTGTGTCTGTTCTCTTCTGCTTCAAACCATTGGTCGCCATTATTCCTCCTTTGGCTACATAAATCTGTAAAAGACTTGATTGCTCACAAATCGGCCATGCTCGGTTAACAACAGACGGCCGTTGTTTTCTTGCAGCAAACCCCATTCATTCAACTGCTTGACCTGGCCATTAAAGGCATCAGAAACCTTTTGGCCAAACTTCGCTTCAAAAGCACGCACATTTAAACCTTCTTCTAGCAAACGCAGTTGGGTAATCATTGTGTCCGACATGGCTTCCCGCTGTTGAACCCGGTGGCTTGCAGCGCACGCAGCAGAAACCGGGAATTTTCTCGCTTCATTGGATGTCATGCGCCGGATATAATCACGTGGTCGCTTGACCACACCGTAACGAAATCCACCAGCCTGGCCATGCACGCCGGCACCCAGACCGAGATATTCTTGATTGCGCCAGTAGGTCAAATTATGGCGGCATTCAAGGCCGGGCAAACTCCAATTTGAAATTTCGTAGTGATCGTAACCTGCTTCAGCCAGGCGCTGGCAGGCCATGTTGTATTGATCAGCGGCCACATCCGGGTCGGGAGCAGTGATTCGGCCGTTGGCCAACCAACGCTGCATGGGCGTTCCCGACTCAATCGTCAGGCAGTAAAGACTTAAATGAGTCGGCTCTAGATCCAGGACCGCCTCTAAGCTGTCCATCCAGGATGACAATCCCTGTCCCGGCAAACCATAAATAAGGTCCAGATTGATATTAATGAACCCTACCTTCCGAGCCAGCTTCACAGCATAGACGGCCGCTTCAAAATCATGGGACCGCTCTAACAACTGCAGTTCATTCGCCTGAGCACTTTGCACGCCAAAACTTAAACGGTTCACCCCAATGTCGATTAAGCCTTGTAAATAATTGGCGTCTACAGTATCCGGATTCGCTTCCAAAGTGGTTTCGACATCAACAGTTTGTCCAAATGACTCCGAAACTGTATGTAAAATATCCCTTATTCCCCCAGCCGGTAAGAGTGATGGAGTTCCACCCCCAAAGTAGATGGTGCGTACGGGTCGTGATTGCCCGGCATTATCGGCCAGATCCGCAACCTGCCTGATTTCTTTTTGCAAAGCCTGGACATATGCATCTTGCAGCGCGCCTACGGTTGTATAAGTGTTGAAGTCGCAATATGCGCAGCGATGTTTGCAAAAAGGAATATGAAGATACAGGCTAAAAGGTTCCATATCGCATATTATACCCTTAACCTTACCACAGAGCGTATTGCGGAAGACGGTAGCAATTTGATATTCTATATATATCAAGAAATTTAATTTTTTCATTCCTCGGAGCAGGAAGATGCGCAAAACATTGATTGGCTTATTCATTATCCTCGCTCTTTTCGCTTTTCGGCAAGAGAGCCTGGCCCAAAATTCTGAAATCGTTATTCTCAGTGCTGACGGTCCGGTCACACCGGCTATGTTCAGCTACCTCGAACGAGGCGTTGAAACCGCACAAAATCGCCAGGCCCACGCCGTCGTTGTTGTCTTGGATACCCCTGGAGGGTTGGTCGATACGACACAGGAAATCGTTCAGCTATTTCGTGCCTCTCCAATCCCGATCATCGTTTATATCAGCCCTCGAGGTGCCCAGGCGGCCTCAGCCGGCAGCATTATTACCATGGCCGGCCACGCGGCGGCTATGGCCCCGGAAACGGTCATTGGTGCGGCATCGCCCGTGGGTGAAAACGGAGTAGACCTGGAAGAGACCATTTTTCGTAAAATTAGTGAAGATCTCAAAGCGACCGTGCGCAATTTAACGGCCGAACGCGGGGAAGCCGCATCCGCCCTGGCGGAAGAAATGATTGATGACGCAAGAGCAGTAACGGCCGAAGAAGCGCTTGAGATCGGGCTGATTGATGCCATTGCCGATGACCAAACCGATTTACTCAACCAACTCGACGGTTTGACAGTTACCGTGAATGATCGGCAACAAACTTTGGAGACAAAAAATATTGTTCAGAATGAGATCCGCCCTAACTCAATCGAGCAGATCTTATTTGCTCTTGTAAACCCAATTCTTCTGGGCATTCTTTTAACCTTAGGCGTCCAGGCAATTCTGATTGAGATTTCCAATCCTGGGGGCTGGGTTGCCGGCTTAATCGGTGTGTTGGCCATTGGTATCGCGCTGTTTGGTCTGGGTCAATTGCCGGTCAACTGGCTGGGAGTCGGCCTGATAATTGTCGCTTTCGTCCTTTTCTTAATGGAGGTAAAAGCAGCTTCGCATGGCGCTTTGGCTTTAACCGGCACCGTCATATTGGTCGCCGGCCTGTTAGTGCTGTTCAATTCCCCAAACACACCCAGCTTTTTGAGTTTATCCATTCCCGCCGCCATAGCTGTAAGCAGCATCACCGCTCTCTTCTTCATTTTTATAATGGGCAAGGCACTAAGTGCGCAGCGGCCCGCACCGGTCACCGGTGTTGAAGGATTAATCGGCAAAAAAGGGCCGGTACGAACACCATTGGCATCTTCTGAGTTAAAAGCGCCTTATTCCGGTATGGTCCTTATTGCTGGAGAATTATGGCATGCACAATCGGATGAGGAGTTATTAGAAGGAGAGGTTGCTGAAGTGACAGCCATTGATGGTGTCACCCTCCATGTGGCCAAAGCTCAAAAATAAAAACTTTTCGCCCTTGCATTTAAAACACCTTGTATTACAATGCCACTAATGCAAATTGATTGCTACAATGTGACAGTCACTTGAAAAGATCATCCGAATGGATTGAATCCTCAAAATCAAGGAGGCAAACAAATGAGGCTCATCAGCCAAATCTTGCAAGCCAAAGGCTCCAATGTATGGACGATCTCCTCGAATACCAGCGTATTGGATGCGCTCACAATAATGGCTGAAAAAAATATCGGGGCGCTTGTCGTTGTTGAAAATGATGACGTCGTGGGCATCTTTTCCGAGCGTGATTATGCTCGAAAGGTCATCTTGAAAGGAAAAAATTCTAAAGACACAGCAGTCAAGGAAATTATGACATCAGAAGTCATTTCTGTCCGTCCGGACCAATCTGTCCAAAAATGCATGGCTCTTATGACCGAAAAACGCATCCGCCACCTTCCTGTATTAGCTAATGAAAAGCTGATTGGGGTTATCTCTATTGGCGATGTGGTCAAAGCGATCATTTCCGAGCAACAAATCATGATCAACCAGCTCGAAGATTACATCTACGGCTAATTCCAACCAAAGTTAGTTAACCGGTTCCCTTCTGCCCGATTCTCGAGGTAGCAGGTCTTAACCTCATGACGACATTTAAGCTAGACATCCAGGGCAAAGAAGCCGAAATTGAAGTAACCCGACAAGGAAACACCTTTCGTGTATCTCACAATGGCCAGTCATATGAACTTAGGCTGCAAGATCAGAAGCATCATCTTTTTACCCTGGAACTGAATGAACCAAAGGGCCGACGCCATCTCATTCGCGCCGCGGGAGAGTCGAGCGGTGACCAGCGCCAAATGTGGGTCAACGGCCGTACTTATTCCTATTCCCGCGTTCGCCGGCGAGCCAGCAAAAGCGCTCATGACAGTTCCCTTTCATCATCAATCCCGGCAGTCGTCTCTAAATTGTTAGTCCAGGCCGGCGAAGAAGTAGAAGAAGGGGATAAGCTTGTTCTGCTCGAATCAATGAAAATGGTGATCCCCATTCAAGCCCCAAGAAACGGTACAATCAAAGAAATACACTGTACAGAAGGAGAATCCGTCCAGGCCGGACGGCCGTTAATAGAATTAGAATAGAAAAATGATTGATAGAAATCGTCTAAAAAAATTGCAGTCTGCAATAAAAGATCAAAAGCTGGATGGCATTGCCCTGGTACCCGGCCCCAATATTATTTACATTAGCGGCATCCATGTCCATTTGAGTGAACGGCCGATCATTCTCTTTGTCCCCGCTCAAGGCGAGTTGGCCATCATCATCCCCACCCTGGAAGCGATGAAAGCTGAAAATGCCGGCATTGCTCAAGAGAACATTTACGATTGGAACGATCAGGAAGGATATACTCCTGCTTTGCAAAAAGCCTCGACAAAATTGGCCTTATCAAACTGGAAAATAGGCGTTGAGGCATTGTATATGCGCGTTCTAGAACGAGACTTATTAACCCAATTCGCCCCAAATCTTGAATTTCAACACGCCGAACCTATTCTTAGCCAACTACGTTCTGTGAAAGATGAGCAGGAAATCGCCGCTATGGAAAAAGCGATTGAGGTCGCCGGAAAAAGCATGGAATCGCTGCTCCCGCGCCTAAAAATAGGCATGAGTGAAAAAGAAGTCGCCGGCATGCTGACTCAAGAACTGCTGGCGTGCGGGGCGGATTCTATCGCCTTCGGACCAATCGTCTCCGCGGGTCCAAACAGCGCTTCCCCTCATGCCGTGCCGACTGACCGACCGTTGCAGGAAGGAGATCTTCTAGTAATCGACTGGGGCGTGTATAAAAACGACTATCCATCAGACATCACGCGAACCTTCGCTGTTGGTGAAATTGATGATGAATTTAAGAAGATTCACAATATCGTCCTGGAGGCCAATGAGCGGGCTAAACAGGTTGCAAAACCAGGCGCGAGTGGCCAGGATGTCGACCGCGCGGCACGGCAGGTGATTGAAGACGCCGGCTATGGGCAATATTTCATTCACCGCACCGGTCATGGCTTGGGTTTGGAGGTTCACGAAACCCCCAATATGGTCGAAAGTAATCTTGAACCTTTGCGCCCCGGCAATGTTTTTACCATCGAACCGGGAATCTATCTTCCAGGACGGGGAGGCGTTCGCATCGAAGATAATGTTGTGATTACCGATAATGGTGCGCGCTCGCTGACCGATTTTCCTCGCCAACTACAAACGATCGGCCGCTGATACATTTCACGGCATAATATTCTTCCATCCCCATCTCATGCCTGTAAACGAATGGCGCCAGGTCATCTTGCACATTGACATGGACGCTTTTTTTGCCGGCGTTCATATCCTGGACCATCCTGAAGATGGCGGTATTCCGTTGGTTGTAGGTGGAAAACCCAACCAACGAGGGGTTGTGACATCGGCCAGCTATGAGGCGCGCCAGTTTGGCATTCGCTCGGCCATGCCGATGATTAAAGCAGTGCGCCTTTGCCCTGATTTAAAGATCGTTCCTGCAAATTGGGAGCGAATTCGCGAATGTTCAAAAATGGTGATGGATACGCTTGAGCCTTTTGGACCATTGGAGAAAATGAGCGTCGATGAGGCTTATCTTAACCTGAGCCATTATGATGATCCGGTGCTGATTGCGAAAGAGATCAAAAAAACGGTACAATCAGAAACGGGATTGCCTTGTTCCATCGGATTGGCCTCCAGTAAATTAGTGGCCAAAGTCGCCTCCGATCATGATAAACCGGAAGGGTTTACGGTTGTCTTGCCGGGAACGGAAGCTGCTTTTCTGGCTCCCCTGCCGACACGCGCCATATGGGGCATTGGACCGCGAACGGCCGAACGCCTGGCTGAAAACGATATTACAACCTGTGGCCAACTAGCGGCGGAAGATGAAAAAACATTAAAGGGGTTAATCGGCCGCCAGGCCAAGGATCTGATTCTACGTGCCCAGGGAAAGGATGATCGTAAGGTACAGGTCGATCGCGGCCTGGCTAAAAGCATTAGCCAGGAGTGGACCTTCAACCAGGATATAAACGACCCGAATTTGCTTCAAGAGCAGTTAAAGAAGATGTGCGGCCGCGTCGCCAAATCTTTGCAAAAGAATAACCTCATTGCGCAAACGGTCACCGTAAAAATACGTTGGTACAATTTCAAAACCATCACGCGTCAAAAATCAATCGGTGTGGGTATTGATGACGGAGACGAAATTTTCCAGATAGCCGCGATCTTGCTCAACGATAACTGGGACCAAAAGATGCGCATTCGCCTGTTGGGTGTTGGAGTCAGTAACATTCAAGAAGGGGATGTGCGGCAACTAAGTTTCAATTTTGAGTGATTAAGGAAAAGGGATTAAACCATTAATCCATGCTGGTAGCCTGGGCCTCAACCCTGCCAACAACCCGACCCATATCCCGCGCAAATCCCAAAATATCAACTTTGATGAGCACCAGGATAGATCCCGCTAAACCAACAGCAGAAATAAAAAAGACAAGCGCATAACTCAAACCGGCAGGAATTCCGGCCTGAAGATAAAACAAATCGCGCAGTGCCCCGCCCAGGAATGTACCAAGACCTTTGGACAATAAGATAGATACGGTCCACAATCCAAGGTATGCGCCCGCCTCGCGGTCGGATGACATGACGGCCATTAAGCTTAATCCGCCAAATGTGTAAACTCCAAACCCCGCGCCATATATTAACAACGATATTTCAACCAGGTAAACAATATCTGAAAGTGAGGCAAATGATAGCAGCAACATACCTGCTGCCATGATCAGCAGACCGGCCGCGGATGATCCTGACTGCCTTTCCGGCGGCCGTTTTCGCCACAATATCCCTGCCAACACCAGCAAGACAACCGTACCAACCTGCCAATAACTGTTAAATCTTGTGGTGCGGCCTGCTGACAGGGCAAAAACGTCAGCCCCAAAAGGTTCCAAAATTGCGTCCTGCATCCACGCCGCCAATGTAGACAAGGATAAGAAGATGAAGAATCCTCGCGTTCGTGAATCCTGCAAAATTTTATGGAAGGTCGTAATAAAACCGGCCGACGGGTCACTCGCAGCAGGCAATGATTGCCGCTCGTTGTTACCCCTCTCAACACCCACAATAGCAAAAAACCAAAAAAATCCGCCAATCACCATCGTCACCAGCAGTATCTCCCAAAACAATCGTGGATCGTAAACCGGCATCCAGATGCTAAAAACAATGCCAAATAAGGCGAAAAATAGGATCAATACTGTTTGTACTGTGCTGATGGCCACCCCTTGCTTATCCTCAGGGGCAGAGTCGCGAACCAGGGTGACAAAGGGACTGCCGGAAATCAAAGTACCTAAACCATAAAATAGAGATGAGAAGGTCGCTAATGCCCACCCGATGACATCTTGTTGGTCAACCCCTAACCGAATCAAGCTAAACCCCAATAGGGGCAATGAAACCAGCATCAACAATCTTCCTGACCAGATATAAGGCGTTCGTCGCAAGCCGGCCAGGAGTTTGTTATCGGAACGATAGCCGGCCCACAAACTCATGGGGGCTAGAAAATAACGTAAAGCAATTAACAGGCTGACGGGTGCTGCGGGGATGCCGAAATTGGAAATCATGACCCGGTTCCAGATACTGGTCACGATAATATCACCCATCGCCGAACCAATTTGAAAGCTGCTCAGACGCAAGGTTCGCCGGAAATAATGGGGGTTTATAGTTTTCTGTTTTACAATCATCAGAAAATCGTCGCCTTTTTCCTCACATTCATCATCAGAAGGCTTCAATGCCATCCGGCAGTTCTCCATCTTCACCATTATCCTCAGCAGGTGGCGCCGGTGTTGGTTCAGATGCATCTTCGCTTTGCCCCTCACCTTCTTGTAGGGGATCGCCAAAATAGGGATTCTTTATATTGAAATAATTGTAGACTATTCGCGAAACTTCGCGCAGAAGGGGAAAGCTGATTTCATGGACTAACCAATCCGTATCCGGTTGCGAGAGGAACTCAACGATCACGTAATCCCCAGCAGGAGAAAAAACGATGCCCGCATCACCGTGGGTGTTGCCTGCCCAGCCATGTTTATGAGCCACGGTTGTCCCTTCAGGAACGCCAAAGCGAATCAGGTTGCCTTCCACATTTAAACTGAGAGCATCAATAATAGTCTGGCATTCTGTTGGCGTAATTTCCTCTGCATAGACAGCCAGTAATGTGCCGCCCCCCTCAGCGCAATAATAAATCATGGATAGTAAGGTACCCATATCTTCGGCCGTTGTCTGCATGGTCGGATCAGGATTCGTGTTAATATCCGCTCGCGAGTTAGCCGGGGTACTGCGCGAGCCTTTACCTGGACGATCTGGTTCTTCATACGGTGTAACAATAAAAGTATTTTCCAGCCCCAAACGCTGCATGGATTCGGTCAGAATGTCCACTCCCAGGTAAGCATTATCCTGGCCGGCAACGACATCTAACAACAAATTGGCACTAAAATTGCCGGATTCAACGGCCGTCTCGTTGATTAACTTTTCCTGGTCAACATTCGGCTCAAAATCTAGAGCACGAAATGTCTCTAGCAGAATAGGGATTTTGACGATGCTTAAGCCTGAAAGTGCAATATCTTCATTAATGCCCAGCTCCTCCCCCGTCTCTAAATCCATGACAAAAAAACTACCTAAGCCATTAAAAGCCTGGATCTCTTGTTGAATTGATTCAGACAGCATGTTCATATCAAAGGGGGGTTGCTCTTGATCGACAATGACCAGGTCCACACCCCTATCTTCTGGCTGATAAAGAGCCGATTCAACCAGAGGTAAACTTTGATCGATATCCGAGACAAAACCGGGCTTACCCATCTCATATGATTCTGTTTCCTCAATGAGGCGAGGTCCGGAGGCTGGACGATCCATAAAGCTGGCCAAGAGTTCAAGGTGTTCTCGTAGTTGCTGCCGATCATGTGTTGCCCGGAGTTCGATTTCAACCGGTTCAAAGGAGCGATCCAAGAGGAACTCAACATACCCTAACCACGCTTCCTCAGGTGTGCTATGTTCTTCTGCTTCCCGCAGCATCGCCTCCATATCGAGCACAAATCCAGCATCGGCCGGGTTCATCTCCACGCTCTCTTGCCGATGGTGAATCGTGAGCGGAGCCATATAGTGCGCAATCAGCAGATCTGTAACCTCCTCATTGGTCAAACCGGCAACATCAAGCCCGGCGACTGTCATGTCCGTTGGCATTTTGTCACGGGATCGATAATACAAAAAGCCTTGATACAGAAGATACAATGAGCCAACGATTAACAATATGATGATCAGCAGCTTTTGCAGGAATTTCAGCATGTTACCTAGTTGGTTTGCGTTTCTCCCAAAAACGGCTCATCGAAGTTAAAGTAATTAAAAGTCGCGCGGGAGATATCAGCGAAGATGGGTGAGCTAATTTCCCATTCCAGCCAATCCGGTTTGTAAAGCATGCCAACGATCACATAATCCCCACCGGGCGTAGAGATAATTGCCGCATCGCCATGCGTATCGCTAATCCACCCGTGCCGGTGGGCAATGGCTGTTTCTGAAGGTATGCCGGCCTCAATAAGGCTGCCAATCTTATTTTGCCGCATATAATCCAGGGTTTGCAGGCACTCATCCTCGGTGATTTCATCAGGAAAAGCGGCTATTAATGCGCCACCCTGACCCTGGGCACAATAATAAATCATCGATAACAACAGGCCAATATCTTCGGCCGTTGTCTGGATTTCCCGATCGGGCCGGGTTCTCAATTCCTCAACCGAGTTTGCGACCGTTTCCGGCAGAGATGTGCCTGGCCTTATATTTTCACCATAGGGTGCGGCTATAAAACTATTCTCCAGACCCAAACGCTGCAAAGTCTGCGTTACTTGTTCAGCCCCCTTATAAGCATCATCCTCCCCGGCGATCACATTTAATAGTTCATTGGCGCTGGTGCTCTCCGGCTGGGAAACCAATGTATCTGATATCAACCGACGCTGAGTTAGCGAGGGCAGGTTGTCAATCGAACGATAAGTCTCCAAAACGATTGGAATGCGCAGGAGATCGATCCCTGACATGGCAACATTTTCATTAATAGGCACAACCTGACCTGTTTGCAGGTCCATGATAAAGACACTGGCCACGCCGCCGGTTTCTTGTTCAAAGACCTGTAAAATATTTACCAATAGCCTTGTCAACAAGTTCATCGCCGGGCGTTCCGGTTCATAAGGACCGATGACCAGGTTCGCTTCCCGGTTATGAGATCGATACAATGCCGTTTCAACGTCGGGCAAACTTGCCTCAACATCGGTTCGTACACCAGATGTCCCATATTGAAAACTCAGAGTTGATGGGACAGGCTGAGGGGGTTGAGCCGGTTCGTCAGCCAAGCTGGCGATCTCCCGCAAAACTTCCAGCAATGCTTCCCGGTTATGAGTTGCTTGCAGCTCAACCGGTTCAACCTCAACCGGCCGCCCCCACAAGAAACCCCAAAAACCGGCCCAGAAATCTTGTTGAGTACGTTGGTAATCGGCATCGCTGAGCATAGCCTGGATATCAGGTGTAAACTCGGCGTTCGTGGGACTGATTTCGAAGGAGTCATCACCATGATAAATGATGATTGGGGCTTCAATATAACGATTGGTCAGGACCTCGCTCGCCTGTTCCGGGTTCATGCCTCCAACATCTACCCCAGCAACCGTCAAACCCACGGGATACAAACCGCGCGAGCCGGCAAATTGATAGAGTTTAAATAGCAGGAAGAGTGAAACCGATACCATAACGGTTACGGTTATCCATTGACCCAATCCTGGGGAATTACTTTTATTCATGATCCTTCAATCAATATTGTGTTTCCTAATAAACCCTATTTGCAGCGATGCCAGCGCCTTCTTCCATTGATGAAAATGTTAAAGCAATCGCCCTGCTCACGGTTTTTGTTAGTGGCGTTGGAAGTTCATCAATAGCAAACCAATTCGCTTCCATTATCTCTGAACTCAATTTCATCTTTTTTTCCGACATCAAGTTGACCCTATAAACAATATTGATACTGGAGGGAGACTTGGTTTGCGAAATTAATATAGGAGACTTGATTTTAGCTTCTAATCCTGTTTCTTCTTTTAATTCACGCAGTGCACCCTCCTCAGGATGCTCATTGCGATTCAGCCAACCGCCGGGCAGCCCCCACGGTACATGGGGATGAAAGATATGTCGCAACATCAATATGCGATCCGTGTCGTCCAGGGCGATCACTGCGACGCCAACTCGCTGCTTGGGGACAGTCAAGGATATGCCCCAACGCATCAATTTCGTCGCAAGTGGGAACTGCATGAGCCAGGCCAATCTTTTCTTCCATGAAAATGACATTTATAAATTATATTACGCTCCAACCTTAAAAACTCAACAAGCCAGTATAACAGAAAGGTATCCGGCAACCAGCGCACTTAATCTCCGGTCAATAATGCAACGGATGTGTTTCATTTGAGCAAGCTGGTAGCGCAATCAGCGTGCCCTATGGGTATTGGTAAATTGCGCCTGCCGATTTACCAAATCAGCCTACATTAAGGAGCAACTTTCATCCTATTGACGCGTATAGTGTGTAGAATATCGGAATTGGAGGTGTTGAGCATGTCTGAAACAAGGCTCACACGCAGCAATAATGACAAAATCATTGCCGGAGTTGCTGGAGGCGTTGCTTCTTACTTAGCTATTGACCCGACTTTGGTGCGTATTGGATTCTTAATTCTGCTTTTTGCCAGCGGAATCGGATTTCCAATTTATTTCATTCTATGGGTTGTGATGCCTCAAGACGACGGCAGTGAAGATGACTTTGTGCAAAAGAAACTTGGGGATTTGAGCGATACGGTATCTTCAAATGTGAATAAACTCGGCCGTCCAGGAACAATCGGTGTCATCTTAATCTTACTGGGGGCATATTTCCTGTTAAATCAATTGGGAGTATTAAGCTGGGTTGGAGGAGCTGTGTTCTGGCCCTTGGTGATAATCGGTTTTGGTGTCTATTTGCTGCTTAGAAATAATAAGTAACAAAATTTATGACAGCCACCTTTTGTGTGGCTGTCATATTTCTTTTTTTATCGTCTGAAATTTGCGCCAAGTGTTCGCAGACTGGGACGCGTTTTTTCCACCTCTAGATCCTCAGATTCACGCCTCACTTCCTGAGAATAAAGCGGTAAATTAACTTTAAAAGTCGTCCCTTTCCCAATTTTACTTGAAACTGTTATATCTCCCCCATGTGCTTCGGCAATCCACTTAGCGATTGACAGGCCTAGACCCGATCCGCCTTGGGCACGGGTCCTGGCCTTATCGACCCGGTAAAAACGGTCGAAAATATGCGGTAAATTTTCAGAAGGGATACCTATACCCGTATCCGTTACCTCAAACTGCGCCCGGCCATCATTCTTTGATAAACTAAGGATAACTTCTCCCCCTTCCGGCGTATACTTTGTCGCATTCTCAACAAGGTTCAGAAACAATTGTTTCAAGCGATCGGCATCACCTAAAACAATCACCTGGTCCACGTCCCTCAATTCTAAATAAACGGGAGGGTCTAGCAATCTCACCTGCCGGTAGACATCAAAGAGGATATTGTCCAGTTCCACCGGTTTGCTTTCCAGGGGCAGACCCCCGGAATCTGCCCTGGCCAGGAGAAGCAAGTCACCCACCAGGCGCGTCATGCGACTGATTTCAACCTGTACAGCCGCTAAAGATTGGGGATCCGTATCGCCCATGCGCTGCATCAAATCGAGATTACCACGCATGGATGTCAGTGGCGTTCTTAATTCATGAGATACATCAGCCAGGAGACGCTGCTGCGTTTGGAAAAGCTTTTCTAAACGTTCTAACGTCTGGTTGAAAGCCCGCGCCAAATCGCCAATTTGATCTGGCCGGTTAGCGTAGGGAACCCGCCGGCTTAAATCATCCGCGCGCGTAATTTGCCGGGCGGCTGTTGCAATATGTTCAAGGGGTTTAAATAAGCCAGGAGTGAGTAATACAGCAACAAACAAAGAAACCGTCGCCGCCGCAAATCCCATCAGCAAAGCCGTTAATGAAATTCGGTTAAGTTCTTCATACGTATCCAACAGTCGGGCCACCTGCATGAAATGGTATGGATTTTGGCCGCCCTTTTCATCTAAAGGAACGGAATAAACGCGGAGCCTGTTGTCCCCTTGCCGGACAACACTATAAGATGCCTGGTCAGGGTCGGCGTTTGGATCAAGCAGATCATGAAATGAAGAAAGATTAGGTGACTTAAGGAGAACCTTCCCTCCCACATCAGCAACAACCACCATCGTCGATGCGGCTTCAAAAGTGTCTAACATTTGTGGTAAAGTTCCCGGCTGCGGCTCTACGACCTGTGAAGCAACCGCCTCCAGATCACCATCGATCTCAGCCAGGATGCGTGAGCGGGGCAGTTCATAAACGATCACCGCGAAGATGATGAACGCCGCTGAGAAAATGATGGTATAAATTATCAGAAGGCGATTTTGAATTGACAAAGTATGATTTTCCTTACTCGGCCGTTTCGTCCCTCAAAACGTACCCGATACCGCGTACCGTATGGATTAAACGTGGCAGCCCACCTTCTTCTGTCTTTTGCCGCAAATAACGTACATAAACCTCGATAATGTTGCTTTCACCACCGAAATCATAATCCCAAACCCGGTCAAAAATCACATCTCTGGTCAGAACCTGGCGTGGGTGGCGCATAAACAGCTCTAAAAGTTCATATTCTTTCGCCGTCAAATCAAACGTTTGGCCGCCACGTCTGCCCTGCCGGGTTCCCGTATCCAGTTCTAAATCGGCGAAACGATAAACCTGGGGTTGGGCAGGCTGTGCCCGGCGCAGTAACGCGCGAACCCGGGCCATCAGTTCATCAAAAGCAAATGGTTTGACCAGGTAATCATCGGCGCCGGCATCCAGGCCGGCAACCCGATCTTCCACCGCTTCTTTGGCTGTTAGCATTAATATAGGGACTTCACTAACCGCCCGCAGACGGCGGCAAACCTCTAACCCATCAATTCCTGGAAGCATTAAATCTAGCAGTACCAAATCAGGTGGATTATCCCGCGCCAAATCCAGGCCGGTTTGCCCTTCCTCAGCTACGTCGACACGGTACCCTTCAAATGTTAAACCTCTTTGTAAAAACTGTCGGATCCGTTCCTCATCTTCAACTACAAGTATCTTCGCTGACATACTATCCCTCCGCAATGGTTGGTTGCGTTTAATTACAAAACATTAAATCAGGAGCTTTTTTCTTGTTTCCGGTCACTACAAGCCAAGAGAAATTGGTTAATTCTATTCTTAACAATCGCCATGCTCCTTAATTATCCGATTATAGTCAGCCTCACCAAGTGCGCAATATCCAGCTAGTCGTACTCATTTTTGCCGGAAATTGGCTTCCGTCGGCTAAAGACTTGTTCTTTGACGAAACCACGATCCTAACGCTAAAATTTATGATTGGAAGAGAAGAACTCCAGGCGCGGGTCGATAAAATTTATAGCAATATAAAGAAGGAATTTGATATGGACTTCCTCTATGCGACGAGCCTGGAACTCATAACCTGGCTGCAAGCGAATTATCCTCAACTTGCAGGTTTTTTCGTGTTCGTCAGCTTGCTGGGAAATGAGGAGTTTTATCTAGCCATTCTTCCATTGATCTACTGGTCGATTAATAAGCGTCTTGGTTTATATCTGGGATTTGTCTTCTTCATCACAATCGCCCTGAACACAATACTAAAACAAGCCTTTCGTGGCCCACGGCCGTTTTGGATAGCCCCTGAATTAGGCATTTCAGATACCGGGGGATATGGCATTCCCAGTGGCCACACACAATATGCCACCGTGCTCTACTTGGTCATCGCCGCCTGGACGAAGAAATTCTGGGTGTGGCTGTTAGCCTTTATTCTCATCCTGATCATGTCTATCAGTCGCATATATTTAGCCCAGCATTTCATCCATGATGTGATAGCCGGGTTCATATTTGGCCTCATCATTCTGGCCGGATATTTCATCTGGCGGCGATCCTTCGCCACCTCGTTTTCCAAGCGCATTCTGGGCCAAAAGATGCTCGCCGCAATCTTAATAACTTTTGGCCTGGCCTTGCTTTATGTCCTGGTTTTGATCTTGATTGGGAACCCGGATTTATCCGTCCCATATGCAGAGTTCGTCATCCTGGCTGAAATAGCCAGTCGAAATGAAATGGCCACAGCCACCGGCGCTTTGCTCGGTTTTGGCATCGGTGTCCTGTTGGAAGGCAGCCGCGTTCGCTTTCGATCGGACGGCTCATGGTCAAAAAGAGCAGGGCGTTATATTTTAGGAATCGTTGTCACCGTCATCATCTGGCAAGGTCTGGGCACGGTTTTCCCCCGCGATCCCTTGTGGCTGGCTCTCCCCCTACGCGTCTTCCGTTATGGTCTGGTCACTTTTTGGGCCAGCTACCTGGCGCCCATAGTTTTCGTTCGCTTGCATCTTGCCGAAGCCGATCCGCCACCCCAGATAGATTTAACACTCTAGTCCACCGGAACAGCAATCAGCAGCAAACGCTCGCTCTCTTCTGAGAATGGGGCGCGATCATAACCACCAAGCATTTGGTCTATGCGAAAACCAGATCGCTGTAAAATCAACTGTAACTGGTGTGGATACAGATACCAGTAAACGATATCCACCTCCTGGCGCTCTACTCTATTGCTATTTTCCCCTTCCACTTCCAAGATCCAGGTCGTGTGCAGACATTGCTCCGAACTATCTAATCGTGACCGGCTTTTTTGCACAACCAACCTCCCTGTAAGCGCATCCCTGAATGAATTTTCTACAACCGGATACACTTCAAAATCAGCACTTTCAATGGCAAAAGGGTTGGCCAAATCGAGAAGCAACCGGCCGTTGCGGTGTATATACGGTTTGACTCTACGCAGGATAGATTGTAATTCTCTCTGCGGAAAATGAAGCGCCGTATTATACGTGAACAATGCCAGGCCGGCTTTTTGTTGGTCTTCAGGCAATATTAGTTGGCGCAGATCAGCCCGGACCAATCGCGCCCTCCTGCGCACGGCGTCGGCTTCTTGCCGCAGCCGTCTTTCTGCCCGCTCCAGCATCGCTTCTTCATTGTCCAGGCCGGTCACTTCAAAGCCCTCTCTTAACAATGGCAGCAGCACCCGACCTGTGCCACAACCCATTTCCAGGACAGGTCCCCCAAATTGCCTGGCAAGGTGTAAGATAAAATCAAGGTCATCTTGAAGCTGGGCGTGGATCTGGTCATAATATCGCGCTAGTAAGCTATACATGACTTATTGTCCAGAAGATAAACGCCAGGTTCCGGCGCTCAACTCTTTTCTAATCATGACTATCTTGATTGAATCTCGGCCGTCGTTTCTCGCTGAAAGCCTGCAAAGCTTCCAAATGATTCGCCGTCTGCCACAAATCAACGAACAGTCTGGATTCCAACTCCGCCAATTCCACTTGAGATAACGTTGCGGTCGCCTGGACCAACCGTTTTGTCGCCGCCAGCGCATCTTGAGGCAGCGCTATCAACTCGGCCGCCCATTCCATCGCTGCATTGAGAACATTTTCACCTTCAGCGGCAATGCGTTGGATCAATCCCCATCGTTCGGCATCTTGGGCTGAAAACATGCGCCCCGTTAAAAGCAAATCCAGGGCACGGCTCTGCCCTACCAAACGCACCAGTTGAGCTGTGCCGCCCCATCCGGTTATTAATCCATTGCGCACCTGGGCGAAACTGAAGCGAGCTTCCGGCGCAGCGACACGTAGATCACATGCGGCCATGATTTCACACCCACCACCAAACGCATCGCCATTAATTGCAGCGATGACCGGGACAGGCAGCTTCCTTAAATTTGCCAGGGCGCTACTCATCACCCGGTTCAATCGTTCCCCGGCTTCCTTTTCCAGGTGATGGTGTAACTCTTTCAAGTCTCCACCGGAAACAAAGGCCCGGTCACCACTGCCGGTGATGATTAAAACGCGTAAACCCCTATCGTTGCCGGCCTGCTCCACAAGTTCAGCAAAACGATCCTGCGCCGCCCAATTGAGAGCATTTCTTGCCTTAGGGCGGTTGACTTGCAGCACAGCAACACCTTGCGTATTAGTTTGAAATAATATGGGTTCGCTATCACTTTTATTCATCAATTTGAAGTCCTGTAGAACAAATTGCCTAATTTGTTCAGGCGCAAAAAGGGCTTTTTGCGTTACAGCCGCAAGCTGGAAAACTCGCCCTACAATATGATTAGCAGCGTCTTCTGACGTTATGTTAGAATTCTCATTATGAACGGACGAAGTTATTACCAGGATTCTTACACAACTGAATTTCAGGCACAAGTAATCAAGCAGCTTTCCATTGGCGAAAAACCGGCGGTCATTCTTGACCACACCTTCTTTTATCCCACATCTGGAGGACAGCCGCATGACCTGGGGGTTATTGAAGATGTCCCCGTGATTGATGTGCAGATATGGGAAAATGACGAAGCGATCATTCACCTATTGGCCAATGTGATCCCCAGCGGACCGGTTTCCGCCGCGATCGATTGGCCACGTCGTTTCGATCACATGCAGCAACACACTGGGCAGCATATATTGTCCCAGGCCTTTATCCGGGTGGCTGGGGCAGAAACTATCGGCTTCCACTTGAGTGATGCATCGGTCACGATCGATCTCGATCAAAAAACGATCAATGAAAAGGAAATCGAGGCGGTTGAACAAATGACAAATGAGGTCATATGGCAAAATCTGCCGGTAAAAATCATGGAAGTTTCACTTGAAAAAGCGCGCTCCCTCCCCCTGCGCAAAATCCCCCCGGTTAACAATGGGCAACTGCGCCTGATTGACATCGGTGGATTCGACCTGACCGCCTGCGGCGGTACGCATGTGAAGCAAACGGCCGAAGTCGGCTTGTTAAAAATCCTGAAGCATGAACGGAGAGGCTCTAAACAGCGCATTACCTTCTGCTGCGGTGGCCGCGCATTGGCCGATTACGATCTAAAACACCAGGTAGCCGGCCGGCTTTCCAACCAACTAACAACGGGCATCGATCAACTACCCTCTTCAGTAAGCAAACTGCAAGATGAATTCAAAGAAGCCAGACGGCAATTAAAAAAACAACAAACCCAACTAAACCAGATGGAAGCGCAGCAACTCTGGCGTGACGGTCAGCAGTATGGTGATCTTACCCTGGTCGCCCACGTATTTGAAGACCGCGATCAGGGAGAAATCCGGGCGCTCGGCAAAGAGATCGCCGCTCACGGTCAAACAATTGCTCTCCTGGGAATATCCGGTGCGCGATCGGCGCTCATCTTCAACAAATCCGGAAATACCCCAGGCAGTATGCAAGAAGCTCTTTCCGCCGGCCTGCAAGAACTGGGGTCAAAATCGGGCGGCGGCAGCGAAATGGTCGCTCAAGGCGTTGGCCCAGCATCAGACCCGGACCAGTTGCGGAGAGCCTTACAGGCGGCCGAAAATCAAATCATTCGTAAATTAGACCTCATGCGCTAAAATAGACTTAGGATCACTTAGGAGGTAGAAGAGGCTCTCCTGAGAGGAAGTAGAAAAATGAGACAACAAAACAACCAGGCTGAGCAAGCGCTGCTGACTGTACCATTCTTCACCAACCTCAAAGAAGAGGAAATGAGCCAATTGGCGAATCAACTGGTCCTGCGTTACTTTAATGACGGGCAAGTGATATTCCATCATGGCGATCCGGGCGGGCTGCTGTATATCATCAGCAAAGGCAAAGTGAAAATCACACATTCCACACCGGAAGGGCAAGAGGCAATGCTGGCTATATTGGGCGAAGGTGATTTTTTCGGTGAATTAGCCTTGCTTGATGATTCGCCACGATCGGCAACGGCCGAAGCATTGGAGCCGACCGAAACATTAACCCTGCATCGTAGTGATTTCCGTCGATTCTTAAAGGACAATCCAGCGTTCGCCATGCATGTCTTGCAAACCATGGCTCGCCATATTCGCCGCCTCAATAGCCAGCTTAGCGATATTTTCTTCCTGGATTTGCCCGGCAGACTGGCTCGCACCATGTTGCGCCTGGCCGACCAGCATGGCCGTGTAGTTGACGAGGGTATCTTGATCGATTTAACCCTCACCCAAACCGACCTGGCCGAAATGACGGGGGCAACGCGCGTCAGCATCAACAAAACCCTGGGTCGCTTTCGCCGCTCAGGCTGGGTGAAGGCCAAGGGGCGTCGCTTCACCATAATGGACTCGGCCGCTTTAGAAAACCTGATCCAGATTTCCGGCGGTTTTCTTTATCCATAACACCCCAAAATTGCCATCTGTTCACAACATTTAAATGAATTTATTACGCCTGGCTCATCTTTGGGGTGTATAACTATTGATCGACGAAACTCGATTTTTGTTTTTAAGAATTATGCTTAAACTAGACCTTTTGGGATTGTAAATTTCTAAAAATCGATTTTCTCCATATATGATCGAGGAAGTTCAAGAAAATCAAGAGCCTGATGCTCTTACCGATCAATCCGGCCAAAGGCAGCCAAGTGAGGAAATAGCTGCTGACTCGCGCTTTAAATGGGAGTCCCTGTCACTCGTCATCTTGCTACTGGTCCTGCTGTTGGCTGCCTATTTTCGCTTTTCAGGTCTCAACTGGGATGCTAACCATCATTTGCACCCGGACGAACGTTTCCTGACCATGGTAGCCAGTTCACTTTCTTCTGTTTCTGATCCCCTGGACTATCTGAGAACCTCAGAATCAACGCTCAACCCTTATAACATCGACCAAAGCTTTTACGTCTACGGCAACTTCCCTATGACGGTCACTCGCTATGTGGCTGAATGGACAGAATCAGTTTGTGGCTTTTTATCCTACATTGATGTAGAGCTTTGCGCCTACAATTTTACGGCTTACGATGGCATCCATCTGTTAGGTCGTTTTCTATCCGGCCTATTAGATCTCGTTTCCATTATCTTCACATTCCTCATCGGCCGGCGTCTGTATGATTGGCGCGTGGGGCTTCTCGGAGCCTTACTGCTGGCCCTGGCGGTCATGCCCATCCAATCTTCACATTTTTTCACGATGGACAATTGGTCGGCCGCCTTGACCACCTTAACGCTTTATGCTGCTGTTCGGGCTGCCTCACTAGGTGATGAACAGCCCGCCTGGCAGATGCGCTGGTATGTTTTATTTGGCCTTGGTGCTGGTCTGGCAACCGCCTCGCGCATCAATGTCGCTCCTTTAGCCTTCATGATCGTCGTCAGCAGCTTCATCTGGCTGCTGCGGCGCAAACAGATCAGCCTACCCGACTGGCAAGACATCAAAAATCTGCGCGGCCCTGATTTACAGCATGTTATCAATGGGATAGCGGTTGCCGCCGTCCTGTCAATCATCACTTTCCGGCTGGCCCAACCTTACGCCTTTACCGATGCCGCATTGGCCCAGGAGCAGGTCATCGCTACTACCGGGCAGGAACCGGGTACATTGGAACTGGCCCTGCGCTCCCTCATCGGATTTAACAGCCAATGGTTATCCAACATGGAAGAGATCCAACGCCTGCAAGCGCCGGATGCCTCTTTTCCACCCGCCTTGCAGTGGACTGACCGTGCACCCATTCTTTTCCCGTTAACCAATATGGTGCTTTACGGTATGGGTCTGACCGCCGGCATCGCCGCCTGGCTGGGATTCTTTTGGGCTTTATGGCGCATCATTCGCTTCCGCAGCGACTGGATGATCCATGCCATTCCGGTTATCTGGTCCGGCGCTTATTTTTTGTTCATGGGCACGCGCTGGGTCAAATCTGTGCGTTACTTCCTGCCCATTTATCCTATGCTGCTGCTTCTTGGTGCATGGGCTTTATTTGCCTTGTGGGATCGCGCCAGTGAAAAGGAAACCCATTGGCGAGGAATGAAGCGTACGGCCGTCGTTCTGCTGATGGTTATCGTTATTGTGCCAACTTTCCTTTGGGCCAACGCTTTCAGCAGCATCTACCAACAGCCGATTACACGCATGGCCGCATCGGATTGGATTTTTGACAATGTACCCAGCGGCGCTACGCTCATTTATGAAACCGAACAAGGCAGCCAGGAATTCCAACTGCCGCTAAAAGAGTTTGTTTTCCAACCCGGCGGTATCCCTCTAACCCTTGATTTCACAATGCCCGAAACAGGGACGGTAACGGCCGTGCGCTTTAATTACCTCACCGATCCCGATTTCAACTCCAATGAGCAAGATGGCGGCGAGACGCTGCTTTTGCGATTCAACGGCCAGGAAGCCAGCCTGCTAAATCTGGACTTAACTGACCGGAAACAATCTGTTACCTTTGATCTGCCACACACCCCGGTTCAAGAAGGAGAAAGCCAACAAATTATAGTTGACCCTGAACAGGGAATGGTCAAAGCCGGAACAAGCATCCTGGCCAACGAGCATTGGGATGATTTATTACCGGTCGGCCGCAATGCTTATGGTCTCTACTACACGGAAGTGACCGGTGGCCAACGCCCGGTCACCCATCCGGATAGTCCCGAAAAACGACAGGAAATCGTCACCTGGCTGGATGAAGCGGATTACATCATGATCAGCAGCCAGCGCGCCATCTGGCACCTGCCACGCCTTCCCCTTTCTTACCCGCTCATGATGCGTTATTACGAAGCCTTGTTCAGCGGCGAACTAGGTTTTGAGTTGGTTCACCAGGAACATGCAACCCATCAGATCGGCCCACTGTATATCAGCGATACGACAGGGCAGGTGAGTTGGGGAGAACCACCAGAAATTGGCTGGCCTCCGCCGGGCGATTTGGCCGCTGAAGAAGCGTTCAGTGTCTACGATCACCCCCCGGTTTGGATTTTTCAGAAAACGGACGATTTCAACCGGCAAGATGCGGCTCAATTATTAAATGCAGTGGACTTAAGTCAGGTCGTACACATGAATCCGGAAGAAGCGACCCTGGCCCCAAACGGTTTGATGTTGTCCCCTATCGCCCAAAGGGTACAGCAGGCCAACGGCACCTTTAGCACGGTATTTAATGTGGATGGCCTGCTCTCCCAACAGCCTGCGCTGGCTGCGGCCGTCTGGTGGCTCGCCGTTATCTTGCTTGGCTGGCTGGCTTTTCCATTGGCTTTCGTCACCTTATCCGGCCTTCCGGATCGCGGTTATGCTCTATCTCGCATTTTGTCACTCCTGGTGATCTCTTACCTGGCCTGGCTGCCGGCCAGCGTAAACCTGCTGCCTTTTACCCGCTCAACCTTATGGTTTGGAACACTGCTTCTGGCCATTGTCGCGATCGGTCTGCTGTTTTGGCGCCGGGGTGAGATTGTCGCCTTCGTAAAGCATAACTGGCGCACCCTTATCTTCATTGAAGGAGTTGGTATTTTTCTTTATCTATTGATGATCGGCATCCGGTTGGGCAATCCCGATGTCTGGGATGTGATTTGGGGTGGCGAAAAACCGATGGACCTATCCTACTTCACGGCCGTCATGAAATCGACCGTTTTTCCTCCCTACGATCCCTGGTTTGCAGGCGGTTATATTAACTATTATTACTACGGCTTCGTATTCGCCGGTGTTCTTGCTAAGCTGCTAGGGATTGTACCCGCGGTGGCCTACAACCTGATTCTGCCCATGCTTTACAGCTTCACCGGATTGGGTGTCTTCAGTATCACCTATAACCTGGTCGTCTACCGACAAAACAGTCAGCTAGCCAATGAGCAAAAAGAAGGACAGGATTGGTGGGCTGCCCACAAAAAACCATTATTGGCCGGTCTCCTGGCTATTGTGTTGGCCATATTGGTCGGCAACCTGGCCCAAATTGGGGTTCTGCTTGGCGCATGGTATGGCGCCGGCTCCGCTTCACTAGAAAATTTACCCTTGGTCGGGGCTGTTGCCCGCACCCTGGATGGCGGCATAAAAATAATCGGTGGTGAGCCGGCTCCCATTTACCCTGGAGATTGGTTTTGGACGGCGACACGGGCTATCAACATCCTTGAGGGTGAAACCGCACCCATCACCGAATTCCCCTTTTTCACCTTTCTTTATGGTGATCTGCATGCGCACATGATCAGCCTGCCTCTACAGGTTCTGGCCCTGGGCTGGTCGGTAGCTTTGGTCTTACAAGCTCCGCAATCGAAAGGCAAATCTGCCCGTTGGTGGCTGACGGGGTTGCAATGGCTGGTCGGTGGCCTGGCTATCGGTGTTTTGCGGGCCACCAATACCTGGGATTGGCCGACTTACCTGTTCATCGGATCATTAGCCGTCGCATTTCATGAGATTAGGCAGGCAGACCATTTTGATTTACGCGTACTAGGCCAGGCCCTTCTGAAAATATTGCTTCTAATCGCCCTGGCGACGCTCACATTTTGGCCTTTTGCCGAAAATTACGGCGTCGGTTATTCATCCCTTGCCCTTTGGTCTGGTTCATTCACCTATGTGCGCAACTATTTAACGATTTATGGTTTGTTTCTATTTTTCGTGATCACATTTCTGATCCTGGAATTCCGCTCCTGGACCCAAACCTGGACCCAGGATAGCCTACAAAGATTTGAGCCTTTGGCCAGACCGTTGCTCATCGCTTTGATCCTCTATGTCGTTCTGCTGGTTCTGCTATTTGTGCGCGGTTATTGGATTGCCCCCATCGTTTTGACGTTGATCATTAGCGCCGGACTGCTGGGATTGCGTCCGGGTATCGGTCCGGCGCGGCGTGTCGTGTTGATCTTAATTTCCGCTGCCTTAGGCCTGACGCTGATGGTTGAAATTGTTGTCCTGGACGGGGATATCGGCCGTATGAATACCGTATTTAAATTCTATATGCAGGTCTGGATCATGCTCAGCGTTGCTGCTGGCGTCGCGGCCGTCTGGAGCTGGGAAAAGATTCGCTCACGCCAAACGACGCGCAAAGTTTGGCAGGCATCCCTTCTGTTTTTATTTTTCTTAGCCGCCCTCTACCCTCTGCTGGCCACGCAAGCCAAGTGGCAGGTTCGCATGAACAAAGACGCCCCCAACACCTTAGACGGGATGGCCTTCATGCCTTACGTGGAATATGGCGACACCAATTACGCCGGGCAGAGCGTCAACATCTCTTTAGCGAATGATTATGATGCCCTGCTCTGGATGCAGCGGCATATTGAAGGCTCGCCGGTTGTCGCCGAAGCTACCAGTGGCACCCAAAGCCCTTACCGCTCCATTGCCAACCGGGTGGCCATGTACACCGGGCTTCCGGCCATCGTCGGCTGGGATTGGCATCAGCGCCAGCAAAGGGCAGTTGTGCCCGGCAGCATGGTCAGCAGTCGCATTCAAGACGTTAATATGCTTTATAACACAACAGACATCCAGGAAGCCCTGGATATTCTGCGCCAATATAATGTCAGCTATATCTACGTCGGAGAATTAGAGCGTGCCTATTACACACCTGAAGGGATCGCTAAATTCCAGCAAATGGCCGATGCCGGTTTGTTACAAATTGTCTACCAGGATGATGCTGTTACGATTTATAAAATGAACGAGCAGGCGATCTCGTCTGCCCCGCAAAATTAAGGAACCATCTTAAATGCCCTTATCCGAAATTTTCGCCGCTTTTCGTTGGTGGCTTGCGATCATGATCATAGGCTTAGCAGCCACACCACTGGCCTATGTGCTGTTCCAAAAACTGCCCGATCGCGGTTATGCCTTTGTGAAAACGCTGGGGCTGTTATTGGCAAGTTATGTTTTCTGGATCATGGGCAGCCTGGGATTTCTGGGCAATAACAGCGGGGGCATCCTTTTCTCTCTGGCTTTACTCCTGGTTCTCTCACTATTTATCTACCGCCAACATCAAACATCTAGCGCGTCCGCTCCGGATGACCGCCTCAGCTTGCGTCAATGGGCTAGTCAAAACCGCAAGCAAATCCTTTTAACGGAACTCATATTTGCCCTGCTGTTCATTGCCTGGATCTGGGTGCGCGCGCAAAATCCGACCATCGCCGCCACGGAAAAGCCAATGGAATTTGCATTCCTCAATTCCGTCGGCCGAGAAACCCCCTTTCCGCCGCTCGACCCCTGGTTATCCGGCTTCGCCATCAGCTATTATTATTTT
>JANQGC010000156.1 GCA_028277515.1 Anaerolineae bacterium | reverse complement strand
GGATGGCTTTGTTTCCTTAATTCCTGATTCGCGAATTACGATGGAATTTTCGGCCGATGGCCAGGTCACTGGAAACGCCGGATGTAATAATTACTTTGCCTCTTACAGCGTAAATGGCGGCAGCATTGATATTGGCCCGGCCGGAAGAAGTCAAATATTCTGTGATGAGCCGGAAGGTGTCATGGAGCAGGAAGCTGATTTCTTGCGCGCTCTACAATCCGCAGTTACTTTCCAATTGGACGGCAGCAGGTTGGAAATGCGTAATGCCGCCGGCCAAAATGCTGTCCTGGCTGACCAAATACCGTAGTGGGGCAACAAAAGAACATTCACGCAGGCTGACACGGGTGGGCATGGTCAGGCCCAAATCGGTCCAGCATGGCTACATAGGTGCTGTTTTTGCGAGCCATCCAGTCCTGCATTTGATCTTCACTATTTAACTATGAACGAGCGATGGATTGGCGGTGGATTATTGGATTCGATTTTACACTAAATAATGGGTTAATCTGGGGTCAAGCCCCGAATAAAAATATCAATCAGCTCATCGGCCATAGCCTGGCGGCTTTCGATGACATACTCATCCGGGATGGAGTGTAACCCTTCAATGGCTGAGAAGATGCCTCCGGCGATGTTGCCCAGGTGGGGATGATCGATCTCGCCGCGCGCTTGAGCAGCTTCGAGGACCAACATGATGGGCATTAATGTGGAGTCATGGGCCAAAAAGCTTAGCCTTGCGGCGTCTTCAGGAGGAATAGCCGGAAAATCGCTGTTGGTCAGGCGCACGATATCCAGCGGCGGCTGATTGATCAGCCAGGCGGCGATATGGTGTAGCTGAGCCTTCAAGTCTCCCTCCCCCTCCTGAATTGCCTCCCGAATGCCTTTTTGATGACGCTGCATGCTGCGGGTCATGACCTCGACATAAAGCGCCGGCTTTCCCCCGGGGATGTGATGAGTGGCCGCCTATTATTTGATGCCTGAAACTTTTACACCCTCAACGATGTAGCGCTGGACGAAGAAAAAAATGATTAATACGGGAACAATGCCGACTGCTGCGCCCATAAATAGAGCCGGAAGATTGATCGTTTGAGCCGTGAGAAAAGTTGATAACACAACCTGCACCGTCCAGGTGTCCCGGCTCTGGCCAACAACCAGCGGCCAAAGAAAGGCGTTCCAACTGCGAATCAAGCCCAGGGTGCCCAGGGAAATGAATACACCCTTGGAATTGGGAACCACGATATGCCAGAAGGTGCCAAAGGTGCTCAAACCATCTACTTCGGCCGCCTCTTCCAACTCCTTGGGAAATTCCAGGAAAAACTGGCGGAATATAAAGACGGAGAACACATCGAAGATACCGGGAACCACCAGGCCAGGTAGAGTGCTCACCCACCCTATGTAAGACACAACCAGGAATGTTTGAACGAAGATAGCGGCGCTGGGAACCATCAAGGCGATCAAAACGAAGTAAAAAACCTGGTTGGCATATTTATATTTGATTCGGGCCAGGCCGTAGCCGGCCAGGGAAGTGATGATCAATCGGCCGATGACCTGTAGGATACTCACCAGTGCTGAGTTCCTTAGACCTACGGTGATATTGGCGATGGGGTCATTAAGCAGGTTGGTCAGATTGGACCATTGAGCTGTTTCCGCCCAAAAAATCCAATCAAAAGCGGCGATCTCTTTCTGCGTCATCAGGGCATTTCGGGCAATGATGTAGAAGGGAATCAAAAAAATGATCGCAATGATCACCAGGACCATGTACAAAATTATCTTTGAAAATCTACTTTGAGTCACCATAATCGTTGATCCTCATCCCTTCTATCAGGTATCGCTTCGACCCCCAAAGCCAAACAGCCGTCCCTGAACCACGGTAACGGTCATGATCAGCAGGGTCACGATAAAGGCTCCGGCAGCGCCACGGCCGTAATTTTGGTCTTGAAAGGCGACATTATACAGATACACAAGCGGAGGGCGGGCTAGAATTTGCGTCCCTGATGATCCGCCGGTGGCCAATATATTCCGGAACTCATCAAAGGCCTGGAAGGCTTCAATAAACAGCAAAAGCAAAACTGAAACAGACGTCAGACGTAAAAGCGGGAAGGTAATATTGCGAAACGTCTGCCAGCCTCGTTTAGCCCCATCAACAGCAGCAGCCTCATATAGCGAACGGGGTATTTCCTGCAAGCCGGCCAAAAAGATGATCATATAGAATCCGGCTTGCAGCCAAAGGCGAACAGTTACCAGGACCAGCCAATACAAGGGCGGATCGGTCGTGTTAATCCAGGCGACCGGGTTATATTCACCTATTACCCAAAGGATGTTATTGACAAAACCTGACGGAAGACCGTTGAACAATGAGGTTTTCCAAACCAGAGAGGCCACGACATAAGAACAGGCCGTGGGAATAAATATGACGGTGCGGAAAAAGCCAGAATTCCAGCCGGCACTATTGACCAGTAATGCCAGCCCCAAGGCGAGAGCAAAGGTCACCGGAACGATAAAAAAAGCAAACAAGATCACGGTTTGCAAGGAATCGATAAACCGTGGGTCGCCAAACAGCTCGATATAATTTTCAAAAGCAATGAATTCAGTTGGTGTAACCGTGTTTCGAGCACGAAAGAAGCTTAAGATGAAACCCCAAACGATTGGAATATAGACGAAAATGAGAAGCCCAAGCACTAATGGTCCTACAAAGAGCCAGAACTCAATGGTTGATTTTCGTTTCCTCCTATTCGTTGTTTTTGTCATGTTGGATTCCTGCCTCATGCCGACGGTTTAAGATTTATCCAGTTTTGAGGGCGCCATCATGTATGAAGGGGATGGCACCCTCAGCAGTTAACAGTTACCAAATCGGACTTAATTACCGAGCAAGGTGTCTAATTCTTGTTGAGCCGCCTCTGCCGCAGTAGAGAGTTGATCGGCTGGCGAGGCATCATTCAAGAGAACTTCACTGTGCGCGTCCTGGTAGATAGAATCCATAGCACCCGTCCAGGTGACAGGGGTTGTCTGGCCATATTCAGCCATTATTTCAAGGACTTCAGCGGCGGGACCACTGGAAAGAACCTCGGCTTGTGCTGCTGTGCTGGCCCGCGGTGGCACATGGAATCCGTAGGCCAAATTCCAATCAAGCTGCGTTTCTGTATCTTCAATCCACAACCATTTCACATAATCTTTTGCCGCCTGGACATGAGGGCTGTTGGCATTAACCGATTGGTTCCAGCCACCGACCCACACACTTGGCTCCGCGTTTTCGTCCAGAGCCGGCCAGGGCATCACGCCAACATCATCCGCTCCGAGAGCGTCAATTATGCCGGGCATGGCCCATAAACCAACCCATTGCATCGCCGTCAGGCCATCGTTGAATGCGCCCGGATCCCACCACTCGGTTGTCGCACCGACAAGTAGGCAGTCGGAATCGACCAGCTCTCTCTTTTTCTGCCACATCTGAACGTTTTCAGGGGTGTTGAAGACAATTTGATCGCCGTCAATGAAGTCGGTGTTTGCTGCCCAGGTGGCCATATAAAGCAGGTAGCTTGTTGCGCCCATATCGTTACTCAGATATAAGCCCTTAACACGACCCGTGTCCAAGGCCTGACAGGCGGTTATCAGTTCGTCCATGGTCGTAGGTGGCTCAACGCCGGCTTCTTCAAGCATGCTCTTGCGGTAATATACAAATTGCGGATCAACAATCATGGGCACGCCATAAATGACATCATCAATGATGACGCGCTGCATGGCTGCCTGGTTGAAGTCATCCAATACCCCTTCAAACAGATCATCTAATGGTTCAAGCTGTCCGGCTTCGACTCTGTCCTGAGTGACGGTTTGCAGCTCGAACACATCCGGCCCTTCATCTGTCAACAAAGCGGAATTGAGAGCTGTGAAATAATCACCGGGCACCCAGTTGACCTCAACAGTGACGCCAGGAGTCATTTCACTGTATTTTTCAGCATAGGCAACGGCCGCTTCAAATGTGCCTTCTTCACCATATTGGTGATACCAATGCTGTAGAACGATTTCGTCTCCGGCTGCTGCACTTTCATCAGATGCCTCTTCCATTTCTTCGGCCGGCTCGTCAGCTTCCACTTCTACTTCTTCAGCAGGTGTTTCTTCCTCGGCCGCCGGTTCCGATTCTGTCACAGGTTCGGCCGTTTGACCACCACAGGCAACCAGTAGAGCCAACACAAGAATGGTTGATAGCAACATTAGACTGGATTTGGACATACGTTTCATAATTTTCTCTCCTTTAAAAGGTTCTCGCATTGCGATTTTTCCTCTCCATCAATTCAAATGGGGTAAAACGGTGTACATGTGCGGAATCTTTCTCATTCGCACCTCCCTTTTAGCGACTCAGTCGCATGATTGATAAGCATTTTCAGACATAGGGTCAGCTTTTTCTACCTCTCCAACTCATAAATTTATGAGAAACCGATTTCGGAAACCGTTTTCAGAAAATTTGATTTAGGTTATCATAAATCTGCAATATTTGTCAAGTCTTTTTGGAAAAATTACCCAAAATGAGATCGAGAATGCGGGTGGGCTGCAATAGCTTCCACGCGATTTATGGTGGCAGAAAGGGTTGTTTCAGGCTGATACATGGCAAAAATTCGCTATTCTGGTCGGAAAATTTGAGAGAAGAGGTGGCGGATGGCTGAATATCGGCCGTTCGATGATCCTAATGTTCAATTCGATCTTGACAGCGCCTACCCCATCATGTTATTCTATATACCGGTTTCTGAAATCGGTTTCTGAAAAATTCGGAAACAATATCTAAAGGATAAGAATTATGGCCCGGACAACAATTGCGGATGTTGCTAAAGTGGCAGGGGTATCCAAGGCCACTGTCAGCCGCGTACTCAGTGGAAATTACGAATACATGCGGGAAGATACGCGCTTGAATGTGGAAGAGGCAATTGAAAAATTAGGATACAGGCCTAACAAAATTGCCCGTAGCCTGACCTCAAACCGCACAAACACCGCAGCGATCTTGATCTCAGATGTAGGCAATCCATTCTATTCCGATGTTATTCATGGCGTTGAGGACGTTGCTTTCGATGGCAATTATGATGTCTTTTTATGCAACACAAAATATGATACTGATCGTGGATTGACATTCATTCGGTCGCTCATCGATAAACGCGTTGACGGTATTTTGTTCATGTCAAGCAGCGTCTCCGATCTGTGGCTGGAAGAAATGCGGCGCAATAATGTGCCGGTGGTGGTGCTTGATTGGGAGGTTAACGCTCCAGGGAGTATTGTGAGCACCATAGGGGTTGATTTTGCCCTGGGCATTCAGGAAGCAGCCGATCATCTGGTGAGCCTGGGTCACCGCCATGTCGTTCATGTATCAGGCCCTTTGAATCTAAGAACGGCGCGCGATCGGCGGGATGCGTTTCTCCACGGTATGAACAAGCATGGAATCTCCACAGAAGGGATCCCTGTCATTGAAGGTAATTTGCAAATTGATGGCGGCAAGCGCGCATTTGAGCAGATGATGGCCCTGCCCCAAAAACCAACGGCCGTATTTACCGCGAATGATCTGACAGCCTTAGGGATCATTGCCGGCGCCCGGGCGCACGGCTTATCTGTGCCACAGGATATATCCGTCATTGGCCTGGACAACATCTGGTTAGCAGAGCAGGTAGACCCGCCGCTGACCACGGTTTCGCTGCCGCGGTATGAGATCGGCCAATTAGCTATGGAAATGCTGTTCGATCTGCTCGCCCCTTCTGACGATCAGGCAACAAAAACCGTTCATCGCACCGTTGAATCAAAGCTTGTCATTCGCCAATCAACCACATCGGTAGCGAAATAAACAAAGGTAGAAAAAGATCATGGAAATGTCACGTAAAGAACGGATGCGGCGGGCTGTCACTTATGAACCGGTCGACCGCATGCCAACACAGATAAATTATACGTCGGGGATGGGCCGGAAATTGTCGGCGCATTTTGCCGTACCGGTGGAGGAACTACCGGCTTTGTTAGGCAACCACATGATTCGTGTGGATCTCAGTTATGATGATAGGTTCAGTGATGACGGTGAGGTGAAGTTTGATTGGTGGGGTGTTGGCTTTGATACGAAGGAAGAAGGGTATTTTGCGGCCGTTAGTCCCCTGAAAGACAATCCTGATCTGGATAATTACCCCTGGCCGGACCCCAATGATCCCCACCTCGTTGATGAAGCTGAAAAAACCATCAAGAAATATGGGGATGAATACTTTATCACGCCCAATTTTGGGTTCGTTTTATTTGAGCGAGCCTGGACGATGCGTGGTTTTGAAAATTTTTTCATGGATATGGCGCTTGATCCGGGTTTTACCGAGGCGTTGCTCGACCGCATCACGGAAATTCAACTCGCGGTCATCCGCCGTTTTATTGATTTAGGCGTTGACGGTGGTTATTTCGGCGATGATTATGGGGCGCAAAAGAATCTGTTGTTTTCCCCGCGCATGTGGCGTAAATACATCAAACCTCGCCTGGCACGGCTGTTTGCTCCATTCAAAGAAAATGGGCTTCCCATTTTGATGCACTCCGATGGCCAAATCATGGATATCCTTCCTGATCTTGTAGAAATCGGTCTGACCACCCTCAACCCTGTTCAGCCGGAGGCCTTAGATCATGTCTGGCTGAGCGATAATTTTGCCGGCAAGCTGGCTTTTTATGGCGGGGTATCAACTCAGACGGTTCTGCCTTTTGGTTCTCCCCAGGAAGTTCAAGCTGCTGTTTATGACTGCGTTGAAAAGTTGTCTTTGGATAATACCGGTCTTCTAATCGCGCCATCACACAGGATGATGACCGACATTCCAATGGCCAACGTTTCAGCCATGTTAGATGCTTTTAAGACGTTGCAGTGATTTAAAGTTATTCTTGTGCTAAATCCTTTACCTGGTAAAACAGAGCGAATCGAAACGCTTAAAAGCGAATTTCAGCAAGCGTATCAGTTAGAACCTGACTGTTGGTCGCGAGCACCGGGCCG
>JANQGC010000090.1 GCA_028277515.1 Anaerolineae bacterium | reverse complement strand
CCGCCCGCCCGGTGGTACGCAAGGTAATGAAATATGCCTTGCTTAAATCATATCCTTCATCGAGCAGTGTGCGGAGTTTGTTGAAAATATAAATTCCGTAGTCGACGCCGATCCCCACGCCGACGGCAATTACCGGCAGGGTCGCCACTTTTACGCCGATTCCCATCTTCGCCATCATGGCTTCACAGAGAATAGAGGTGATATAAAGCGGTGCCACCACACAAACGGCGGCACGCAGGCTTCGGTAGGTAAATAAACAGACCAAGAAGACCACACTGTATACAAGTACGGTCATGAGCAGTTGCGCTTTTTTAATTTCTATGTTTGTGGCGGCCTCAATTCCGGCGTTACCGGCTGCAAGAAGGAATTGGGCCTCTGCCGTATTATTCTCTGCGGCAAATGCTTCCACGGCAGTCACGACGCGCTCCAGGGTTTCGGCCTTATGGTCGAGAAGATATACGATAATCGGCGACAGCCTACCATCCGTACTCCCCATGTCCATCGGCACTTTGCACACCATGTTATCCAGTGCTATGCTGCTGCGCGGCAGGGCCATCCAGCGCATATTGCCTTCATTGAAGGCGGCATTCAGAAGCTTCAATTGATCCACATAAGACGTCACGTTTAATACACCGGGGAGTTGTTTGAGTTTCCACGCCAGTCGGTCCGTCGCAATGACCGTGCCGTATTTGCTATTGCAAAGTTCAGGGGTTTTCAGCATCACCACCAGGACATCGCTGCTGGCGGCGTAATGGGCGTTGATGTACGCATTGTCCAGATTATAACGCGAATCGGGTCTGAGCTCTGGTGCTCCGGCATCCAAATCACCGATTTTCAGATCCTGGCGAATGTAAAATCCAAGTCCCAGCCCCATGCACCCCACGAGTATACATACCATCGCCACCCGCGGGCGGGTGAAATTAGTCAAGATTTTCCAAAAAGGAAGGACATTCTTTTGTTCCCGATCGTGGATCAACCGAATGGTTCGCCTGCTGATTCCCGAGTAGGACATCAGGACCGGCAGCAGCATCAAGTCGGTAAATGCCACGACGGCCACCCCGATGCTCGCACCGATGGCAATGTCCTGAATAACACCGATCATAATTATGAATAGGGTGGCAAATCCCAGGCAGTCGGTCAATAATGCGGCAAGGCCCGGGATATATACAGTCCTGTATGCTCTTCGTGCCGCCGTCAACTTGTCTGTTCCATCGAGCATCTCCCTGGCCATGGCATTGAACATCTGTATGCCATGACTGACGCCCAGGGCAAACATCAGGAAAGGAACCAACATGGAGTAGGGGTTGAGCCCATAGCCGAGCAAGCGTAAAAACCCCAGTTGCCAGGCCACGGCCACCAGCGAGGAACATGCCCGTGTCAGTGTGCTTCTCCAGCACCGTGAGTTATAGAACAAAATGAGAAGTAGAATCACAAAAGCGATCAGAAAGAAATAAAAGACCCGGGTGGAACCATCAATGAGGTCGCCGACTATTTTGGCGAACCCGGTGATGTAGATATTAATTTTGTCACTTTCGTACTTTGCTCGCACCAGGGTTTCCAATCTCTCGGATAGTTTCTGGTAACCGAGGGGCCGGCCGGTCTCGGGATCGACGTCTAAAAGCGGTATCACAATCAGGCT
>JANQGC010000084.1 GCA_028277515.1 Anaerolineae bacterium | reverse complement strand
TTAAAGGCTTCGGCTACGCAAGCCGCCATAACCGCAGCCGCTTCCAGGCCATAGCTGTGCTGGTGCGCGCTGAAAACATCTATCGCCTCCCGGTAGGCGCCAGCCGGGTCCCCGGCATTGACAATACCCACGGGCGCGGCATACATCGCCGCCCCACAGTTGACCATATTACCCACCCCGGCCTGGCGCGGATCGGCATTGGCCAGGTAACGCATATAAATCCATTTTTCCGGGTAAAAAAGGCGCTCCACCAGGGGCATTTCCTGGCCCCGTTCCGGAATCCAGCGCGCTTCTTCGGCGATCATGGGTACGATCCGTTTACTGAACTCAAACGCATCCAAATGGCCACCATGTTCGATATATGCCCGGCATAAAAGCTGGACCATATGGCTGTCGTCGGTGTATCGGCCGTCTCCCTTGCCAATATCAGACGGCCCATCCCACGCTTCCACGAACCCGGTGATAAAGCCATATCGTTCGCGGATCTCATGCGGGAAATGCCATTCAGCCGGCGCGCCCATCGCATCCCCCACAGCGCCACCGTAAAGGCAACCCTGAACCTTTTTGAGTAAGAGACTATCGTTAAAATCTATCATATTGACTCCATGTGATCCGTTCACGACCAGTCGCATCAATATCCGTACGATAAAGTGACAATCACTTTTCAAGTGCTTACTTGAGGAAATATATCAGCTAAAGTGACTGTCACATGTTTACGAATTTGGAAAATAAACCAAGTTTCTAAACAGAAATTTGACAACTTTTCACTTGATATATGAGCGAAAACCATTTAATAAAAGTTGTCAAATTTTTAATAATAGGTGAATCCACTCTGTATTATCCAGGAAAGATAGAAACCTGTTCATAACGGGTATGGCAACCGGGAAAATTGGAGAGACCAATCTGCCCATTCAAATGCGGCCGTTCATCATCCCGCCACTCAAGACCGGGACCGCCGCTTACCCAGGCCGACAAATGCGATCCCTTTACCTTGAGATTTAACTCATAACTGTTATGATGGTCCCAGGCAAATGGCGCTTCACTAACCGTCTGATAGCCCTTGTCATTTTTGTACAGCACTAGCCGGTTCCCAGCCGCCAAGCCAAGCGCATAAGCATAAAGTGAGCCTTTCACCCGCACCAGGATATTGTGAAAATCACCTAGCAGCGGCGTCAAACGTACGGTCAACTGGTAATCTTGCCAATCAATATCGCCGGTATACGATTCGTTGATGCCTGTGCCGCTGCCATGAAAACGGCCGTTTTCCAGCCGCCAAAAACCGCGCAGGAACGTCCACTGGCTGATCGCCCCTTGCTCATTGCGCTCTTGGGTGAAGTCGAAGCGCATATGTGGGCTGCCGCTCCAATCCAAATAGTCCAAATACAGCGGTCCCGTGTAAGGTTGGCCACCATTGCGCAGCGCAACCCCGGCTTGGGAGAGGCAAACATCGTCCAGTGGCGGGATCTTATATTCGATGTCCTGCCATTGGCCGGGAACGAGCGGCGTATGGCCGCCGGCGTGTCGCTGATCCTGGTTGTCATCATGAACAAAAAGAGAGGCGTGCAGATCGGCCGCAGCCTCAGGCGGCAGGTGTAAACGGGCGCGCATCGTTTGCCCCGGATAAACCTTGGGCGAAAATGTTGCGCCATAATAATTAGCGCTTAATCGCGCAGGCCGCAGATAAGTATCGACAAAAAAAAGGACCTCTTCCTTCTTCTTGAACCCGCGCAGCAGCACCTTAAGTGCCCCACCCTCCGGCAAATCTTCCTGCGTCATGTGCAGAATTTTTTGATCGGGCTGAGACGGCTTACCCGCTTTTTGAAAACCATGTGTGGCTCCCGGCAAACTGATATGATAGCGCGGGGGTGGCCGGCCGCTCTCCTCTCCGGCAACTTTGCGACCTGATGCTGCGATCAGCGCTGCGCAGGCCGGCAGATCGATCAAATTGCGTGTGCCGATAATGCCGGCGGCAACCAGTTGATCCTCGTGCGCTGCCCGCCAGTGATCCGCGATGCCCGCAAGGCCCACCGCCACACCCATGATCGCCCCAACATTGCCCACATTGCAATCCGTATCCCAGCCGGCCATATTGGCGATTTGAATGCTGCGCGAAAAGCGGCCCTCGCCATATAACAAGGCCAGCACGATCACGGCCGCATTGGGGATAATCGGCACAAAACCGGGAAAACGCTCGTAACCAAAGTTCTCATTTATGGATTGATAAGCTGCCCGCCAATCGTGCGGCTCCAGGCGATAATATTGCCGAACTGACCGCACCATCTCCGCGTAGGTACATGCTTCCGGGATGACGCTCAGGCCGGCTTCCAGCAATTGTTGCGGCTTATTTTCTGAAAAAGCGGCGCTGGTCAGGGCGGCAATGAACCGCGCGCCGTGAATACCGTTTAGATCATGAGAGACGGAAGCCGCTTTGGCTGCATAATCGGCCGCCAGCGCGGGATTGTTGGGAACCAGCAGACCCCAGATGTCGCTGAAGATTTGCCCGCCGATTTCCTGGCAAAGCACTGCGCCGTTCATGTCGGCCGAGCCGGATTGCGGGGCCGGGATGCCGTTCTTCAGATTGACATAGGCCGTATGTTCGGCCGAGACGCCATACCCACCCCACCACAGCGTGCCCCGTTCGTCTCCTAAATAGTTCAGCCAGGTATCGCCGAATTGTTCGGCCGTGACCTCCGGTCCGAAATCTTCAATCGCTCGAATCAAGATCAGAGGAAGCGCCGTATCATCATCAGGCTTGAATATTTTTCCCGGTTCTAAGGGGAAATAATCTGTCACCTCACCCAGGTTGAGCCGGATTTCATCATACGTCCAGTTTTCCAGCGGCGCGCCAAAGCGCACGCCGGTGCACTTACCCAACCAACCGGCATACACGCGCTGATCGTAATCAGGGGGCAGTTTTGACATACGCGATTCACTCACAATTTTTAGATTGATATTTAGCCTGGGACGCGATTTCAAAATGAGTGTGTTTCATTTGAGCAGATTATGTAGCGCGATCAGCGTGCCCTTCGGGTATTGGCAAATCATGCCGGCCGATTTACCAAATCGGCCTACATTAATTCAAAATTCGTAACCGCGAAATCCATTTCGCGCTCTCACAGCGAGGAATAGAATCCTCGGTTACGATTCGCGCCCCAGACAATGTTACAACAAGAAGTTTGTTACTCTAAAGAAGCATAATTATCATCAAGACAAATCTGCCCGGCTTCAACCAGTTCCGGCACATAGCTTTCCAGGTCCGTATCGCCGCCGTCAATATAAGCGCCAACCATCTCGTCCCAGATGCCACCTACGCAGTCCCAATAGTATTGGGAACGCTCGTAATTGAGCACGACCGTATCTTCTTGCAGTTCCTCGTAGATTGGACCAAGATACTCATCATCCTGCCAGCCCATCTCGTCCCAGACAGTGGGCAGCGCCGGCGTCCATACGCCGGACTCAGCGATGATGGCGCCGGCTTCAGGACCAGAGAGCCATTCAATAAACTCCCAGGTGCGTTGTTTGTTCTGGCTTTCGGAACTCAGGTAGTAGATATAGGAATCAGCCCAGGCCAGTTGCTCGCCGCCTTCTTCCCAGCTTGGCAAGCCCACGATGCCATAATCAAAGCCCGCTTCCTGCATGAACAGATCTCTATCCCAGGTCGTTAGAATGAACATGCCGATTTTGCCGGATAATGCTTCCAGGCCAAACCCTTCTCCTATGCCGATGGGAGCCGTGACCTGGTCTTCAACAGCCAGGTTCATGATCCAGCGGTAAGCCTCCAGCGCTTCCGGCGTGTCCATGATACCCTCAATCGTTCTTCCGTCCAGACTCATAAATCCCGGCGGATCAAAGCCAATGTTATACGGATAGGGGAACCATTGGAACCAGCCGGAGTCAAAGCTCTGCAAACCATACACGCCGGCATCGGCATCGGTGATGTCAATCGCTGCCTGGCGGAAATCCTCCATAGTCCAGCCGTCTTCGGGATAGGGCACACCGGCGGCATCGAAGATTTCTTTATTGTAGCCAATGACGGCCGCAGTGACGTCTCGCGGAACACCATAATAATCGCCATCATATTGGCCGCGGATATTGCCCATCTCAAACCAGCGTTCTTCGGGATCAAAGCCTGCTTCATCAATGTATGGGCTTAGATTTTCCAGGAAACCCTGGGTGGCTACATCGGTCGCGTAATAATGATACCAGACATCAGGTCCTGTTCCGGAGGCAATCGCGGTTAATACCCGGCTGCCGAACCCCCTGCTGGGGAAAATAGAAACCGCTACTTTTGTGTTGGGATTCGCTTCTTCATAGGCGCGAGCCAGGTCAAAATGGAGCTGCCGGGTGGCGGCCGTGTCCCGCCCCCGTTCATCACCCCACCAGGTGATCGTCACAACCTCATCTTCACCGGCTTCCTCCTGTTCAGGTTCCACTTCTACGACCTGTTCGACAATGCGCGTGACTTCAACTTCCTGCACTTCGGTGACCACTTCACCTTCCACGATTCGAGTGACCTCTACCTGTTCCGTGACCACCTCGGTTTCGGTGACCACGCGGGTCACTTCGACCGTCTGTGGCGCTGCACAGGCGGTGAGGACGATCAGAATAACGATTAAACTAAATAATAATCCGAATTTTTTCTTCATTTTTCTCTCCAAAATCTATAATTTTTTAAGCAAATAGTCGAGCGGTACTGTAGAACAAATTGCCTAATTTGCTAAGAAACAAACCGTCTCAAATTGTCATTCCGACGCGAAGCGAGGAATCTAATGCATCATTATGTTGAGTACACAAAGATCCTTTATGCATGCTTATTTACCATTTCCACCTCCTTTGCCTGCGATCTCAACCTTTCGATCCGGTCACAGCGATGCCGCCAATCAGGCGTCGTTGGAAAATCAGAAATAAGATCGCCGGTGGGAGCAAAGCCATCAAAGAGCCGGCCATTAACAACTCCCAGCTTGTATAGTTCGTGCTGCGGAAAAAACTTAATCCAACAGAGACAGGGAATTTTTCAAAATCGTTGATGAATATGAGCGGGTCCATAAAATCATTCCAGGTCCAAACAAAGGTGAACACAACCACCAGGACAATCGCCGGTTTGGATAAAGGGGCAATGATGTAACGGAGAATCTGCCAGCGATTGGCGCCATCAATCAACGCCGCTTCATCCAGATCCATAGGAATCGTCATCATGTACTGGCGCATCAAAAAAATCAGGTAAGCGTTGCCGCCAAAGGAGGGCAGTATCAACGGCCAATAGGTATTGATCAATTGCAGCTTGGCAAACATGAAGTAACGGGGCACCAGGGTCACAGTTGGCGGAATCATGAGCGTGCCCAATAAGACCAGGAACAATATTTTTCGACCGGGAAACCGAAAGCGGGAAAAGCCGTAGGCAACCAGTGTGCAGGAAAATACATGGCCTACGATGTTGAAAAAGGCCAGGACGAAACTGTTGCGAATAAAAAGATGGAAGGGAATCTGATCGAATACGCGCAAATAGTTTTCAAAGGCAATCGGATTTGGAATCCATGTCGGCGGTAGTTCAAACAATTGGGATGTCGTTTTGAAGGAGGTGGCGATCATCCAATAAAAAGGTGTGATCAAGAACACGCCAATCAACAGCAAAAATGCATATCCACGAATGGTCTTAAACAATTGGGGATGAATGAGCGGCTTGCTGATATTGGATGTCTTAGCCTCTTTGGGCTGGATTTCTTTCCTGGCTGTAGCCATGTTAATCCCCTAATCCCGTTCCGCTTCGTAGTGCACCCAATAGGGTGAACTGCGGAAGACTAAAAGTGTGATGCCAAGAATGATCAGAGTCAGGATCCAGGACAGCGCCGAGGCATAGCCCATGCGGAAGGAACTCCAACCTTTGATATAGAGATAGTAGAGATAAAAAGTCAGTTCGCGGATCGGTCCGGCATTCCATTTTGTCGCCGAAACGACAAAGGGCGTGGTGAAGGTTTGAAAAACGCCGATCAGCTCGACCACAACCATGAAAAATATGACGGGGGACAACATGGGGATGGTGATGTGGCGGAACTGCTGTATAGCATTGGCGCCGTCAACCTCTGCGGCTTCATAGAGATGCCTGGGAATGTTTTGCAGGCCGGCCAGATAGATGATCGCCCCGCCGCCCACTCCCCAAAGGGAGATGAACATGATACCCCACAGCGCATACCGGGGATCTTCAAACCAGTTGATGCTGGAACCGCCCAGGAATTCTATCGCCAGGTTGACGATGCCATAGGTGGGATGCAGAATCCACAAAAAGATCATGGCGGCGGCAACGGCCGGAACCATGTAAGGGAGATAGAACAAGGTGCGGAAAATACCCACGCCGCGCACTTTCTGGTTGAGCGCCAGGGCAACCAGGAGGGCAACGGCCGTCGTGATCGGGATGTACAAAATGGCATACTTTGCCGTCACCCTGAGCGCGTTTAAAAACTCCGGATCGCGGGTGAAGATGGAAATATAATTATTGAGTCCTATCCAAACCGGGCTTCTGACAATATTCCAGCGCGTGAAGCTAACAAAGAGGGACGCAAGAATTGGGCCAGCCCAGAAAATGGCAAAACCAATCAACCAGGGAGCGATAAATAGGTAACCGGCGCGCGCCTCGCTGCGCCGGCTGGCACTCATGCTGCGCCAGCCCTTTACGGGGTTCAGATTTATTTTTTTGCGTCCCATACGGGTCTCTCCTCATCAATTATTTTTGGGAACGTTCCCAGGCTACACCAAAAATTTTTAACTTCTTGGCGGGCCGGTCGAATCGCGGAGCAGCAGTTTGCAAGCGATCCTTATCGTGCGCGGCGAGCCGGAATCGCTCGACTGCATCCGTTCTATTAGTAGTCGCGCGGCTTGGGTTCCATATTCATACTTCGGTTTGGCCACGGTGGACAGGGCCGGCATGGTGGTGGAGGCGGCAAAAATGTCGTCCACCCCAATCACCGAGACGTCACCAGGCACGCTCAGACCGCAGGCGTGGGTGGCCTGGATGGCGCCGATGGCCAGCAGATCATTTTCACAGAAGACGGCCGTCGGCGGCCGGCGCAGGGCAAGTAATTGTTGCATCGCTTCCTGGCCCGCTTGCTGCCTGAAGGGAACCATGAGGATCATCTCCTCCGGCAGTTTGACGCCTGCCTGCCCTAAGACCTCCAGGTAAAAGGGCAGCCGGGAATTGCGATGCTGCCCTTCCCGCTTGCCCAAAATAAAGCCGATTTGGCGATGTCCTAGAGAGACCAGGTGGTTCAACGCCTGTTTGATGCCCTCCCTGTTATCGGTTCCGACCATATCCATATTCATATTGGCCCGGACGCCGAGCAGGACGGTGGGGATTCGCAATGCTTTTAGTTCCTTTTCCGTGACCCCCACGGGATTGATCAGCAAGCCATCCAGTAGGTTGCTGCGCGTCGTCTCCAGGAAACGGGCCTCGCGGTTGACATTCCAGTCGCTGTTGGCAAAAACAACGGCGATACCTTCTTGATCCATCACATCCTGCACGCCCCGGGCGACGGCCGGCCAAAATGGGTTGGTGATATCGGGAATAGCCAGCATGATTGTGTTCGTCCGCTGCGTGCGCATACTGCTGGCCACCGTATTGCGCACATATTGCAGTTCCTCAATCGCCTGTTCCACACGCAGCCGGTTTTGCTCGCTGACATGCTGCCCATTTCCCGCGATCACACGCGAGACGGTGCTCTTAGAAACCCCCGCCTGGCGGGCAACATCTTTGATAGTCGGCCGTTTAGTCATCATAATCCCTGGGAACGTTCCCGGTCATTATATGCAGCAAGACTCATCCTGTCAAGTGCCGGCTGCATTTTGGGCGCAGTTATAAATTGTGTATATGGGGATGGTTTGTTTTGATAATTTATGGTTTAAGAGTCATTCTATTGTATAATTTCCCCAACCCATGCGATCCTGAAACAGGAGGGATATGCCATGAATCAACCGGACCGGCAAAAACTACTATGTTGTTTCGCCCAAGGACCTTACCATGACCGAATTACATCTCACCCTCACCGATTACCAATCCGACCGCCGGTGGCGCTGGTTGCTGCAAGATGAGCGCGGCAATTTTATTGCAGACAATGACGTCAGCCTGCCCGATGACTCCGAATATGGCGGTTTTCGCGATCCGGCCGCCTACCTTAATTATCACTCAGCCTACCGCAACGAAGCTGACTCCTTAGCCCAGTTGGGCGCCTGGATCGGGGAGCATATTTTTGGCGACATGCGCCCCAAACTGGCCGGCAGCTTCATCCCGCCGGCCACCCCGATCCACATCCACGTGCCGCCGGAAGCGCAGCAAATCCTCTTCCGCCCATTAGAATTAGCCCACTTTATAGACGGCCAACCCTTCACCGAGGCCGGATTGCGCTTCATCTACCAGATCACCGGTGATACCAGCCCTGCGCGCCGCTCGACCAGGCGTCCGTCCCAATCCGCGTTGCGCCTGCTGACTGTTTTCAGCCTGCCGGATCAATCGAACCCACTCAACCTGCGCCGCGAACGATACCAACTGGCCCGCTTTGTGCGCCAACTCTCCCAAACCCGCAATGTCGCCATCGAACTTCGCATCTTACAATATGGGGCCACCCGCCAAACGCTCAAAGAGGCTTTAGAAGCGGGAGAGGGCTGGGATGTGGTGCATCTATCCGGGCATGGCTTGCGTGGCGCGTTACTGCTGGAAGATGAACAAGGGCAAGAGGACTTAATCTCCGCTGATGATCTGGCCGGCCTGCTGCGTCCCAGCCAACAACGGCTCAAACTGCTCATTTTAGATGCCTGCTACACCGGAGCCAGCCACGCCGCCGCCCGCCGCGCCATTGGTCTCAGCGACCCCACCCGAAACCAGGGATCAACGGCCGAATACCAACAGCATCCCACCGTACTGCCCAGCCTGGCCCAACAACTGGTGCAACATTTAGATTGCGCTGCGCTGGCCATGCGTTATCCGGTCGGCGACAGCTTCGCCACCGATTTAATGCTGGCGCTGTATGACAAACTGCTGGATAAAGGACAGCCTCTGCCCGCCGCCCTGCAACTGGCCCTGGATAGCGCCCTGGCGTCTGAAAGAGCCCGCCCCTCGCTTTCTCCCGCCACCCCCCTGCTCTTTGGCGCCCGCGCCGCCAATTTGCGCTTGAGTTTGCCGCCGCGCCCGGTCAGTTTTGAACCGCTACAAACCGGCCTGGGCATCGCCTTTCCCGATGAACCGCCCCGATTGGTGGGACGGGTGCAGCCCCTGCGCCGCGCCAGCAGCGCCCTGGCCCCCGACAGCCCGCTGCGCGGCGTCCTTTTTTACGGCATGCCCGGTGCGGGCAAAACCGCCTGCGCTTTGGAATTGGCCTATCGCCACGAACGCCAACGATTTGTGGGTCTAATTTGGTACCGCGCGCCGGAGGAAGGGGCCAGCGGGCAGGCGCCCGACATCGGGCAAGAATTGTTTAACCTGATGTTTGAGATAGAGCGACAGTTAAACGCGCCTCAATTGGCCTTGACCGCAAATCTCGACGATCCACAGCAGTGGCGCGCTTATACCCTGCCCCGCCTGAGCGGGTTTTTGAGCCAGAACAGCCTGCTGCTGGTGCTGGACAACCTGGAAAGTTTGCTGACCAGCAGTGGCCGCTGGCGCAATCCACGGTGGGAAGAACTGCTGGCCGCTCTCATAGAGCACAACGGCCTGTCCCGCATCGTTTTGACCAGCCGCCGCCTGCCGACCAGCCTGGCCAACCATCCCGCGCTGCAACGGGAAGCGATTCACGCCTTGAGCTTCGCCGAAAGCGTCTTATTGGCGCGGGAACTGCCCCATCTGCAAGATCTCTTTGCCGATGAGGAGGGGCGCGATTTACTGAAGCGTACGCTGCGACTGGCGCAGGGTCACCCCAAGCTGCTGGAGCTGGCCGACGGCCTGGCGGCCGATCGCGCCGAGTTGCTCGCTCTACTGGAACAGGCGGAAAGGGCAATGACCAGTGATGCCGGGGCCCTGGACAGCTTTTTTGCTCCCCGTCCCAGGGATAGCGATCAAGGGGAGACAAGGCAGACCGAGCGTGATTTTGTGGCCGCGCTGGGGGCCTGGACGCGCGGCGTGAGCAGGCGGCTCTCCCCGGCCGCTGCACTCCTTTTCACCTTCCTCTGCCGCCTTGAGCCGCCAGACCGTATGACCAACATCTTAGACGCCAACTGGCAGGATTTTCTCCAGCGATTAGGCGACGGCCACCCGGCCGCCCCCACCGTGCGTGACCTGCCGCAGTTGGGACTACCCCCGGCATTAGACGAGTTGCAGCAAGTGGGGCTGATCGCCGTGGAAACTCTTCAAACCCAAGAGTCCAATCGCCAATCCCCATCCAATGATAACCCGCCTGATGCTGAACAACTGCTGGCCATACTGACGGAACAGTTTGGCGACCAAATCGCCAACCTCGATCCCGACCAATTGCAAACTCTAATCGCCGACTTGCAAGCTCAAATTTCCAGCTCATCGACAAGCCCAGGCCAGAAGCAAATATCTCTCATCACCATCCATCCAGGCGTGGCTGAAGCGACTCGCGCGGCCGCCGACCCGGACCTGCTGTCCGCTGCCGATGAAGAATTGGGAGATTACTGGATTGCCGGTGCCCAACACGGCTTGCGGACGGAGATGCAGGGTGGCGGGCGGCTGGTGGCGCAAAGCGGCCGGCGCGCCGCCCCCTACCTGCTGCGGCGGGAACGATGGGTAGATGCTTCTAATTTGCTGGAAAAAATGATTCATCGAGACAGCAGTCCGGCGACATTGGCATTGGCGATTCCCCTCCTGCGACGGATTATCGAGGCCACAGAACGGATACAGGCAAAAGGGATCCTGGCGAATGCTTTAATGGAAAGCGGCCGTATCGTTGAAGCAGAACAGATATTTCAGGATGGAGTTGAGGAGAGTATAAAGCAGGGCAATTACCGGCTGGCCTCATCATTTGCTGGAGATTTGCTCAATTTGCTGATGCTCAGCAGCCGTTTCAGCGAAGCGTTGGCCATCGCCGGGGAAATGGCCGGCTACAGCCACCTTGCTGAGCTGGGTCCGTGGACGCAGTTGGGGGACGAGACGAGACGTTTGCAGGTGCTGAACAAAATGGGCCAATACGAGGAAGTATTGGCGCGGGTGGCGGAACTGCGCCCGCAGTTAGACCTCCTGCCGGAGCAAAGCGAGGCGCAGGAGTCGGTCAATCCGTGGAATATACGCGAAGCGCTGCTGGACACCGGCCGTTCTGCGGCCATGCGCTCGGAACAGTGGGCCGAGGCGCTGGCGCTCAATGCCGACCAGGTGCAATACAAAGAAGCGCGGGGAGCGGATGCATTTGAATTGGCCCGCACCCGCTTCAATGATTATGGTCCCTTGATCGAGCTGGATCGCTTCGGCGAAGCACGCGCTCTTTTGCACGCCTGCCGTATCGTTTTTGAAGGAGGGCGGCACGCGGATGATTTGGGCAGAGTGTACTCTGCGTTGGCTAGATTGGAAAATGAGGTGGGGAGTAGGGAAACGGCCGTTAACTTTGAAAAAACCGCCCTGCGCTACAAGTACCAGGCCAATAATTCGGAAGGTTGCGTTATCAGCCATAACAATCTGGCCAATTATTTAGACCCCGGTGACGCGCCGTCCGCGCTCGTCCTGGCCCACAGGTTAGCGGCGGCAGTTATTCGCATTCAAACTGGCTCCGGCGGCCTGCGCACCAACCTGGCCAACCTGGCCAAATCGGACCTGCCCCCTTCGCCACCCTCATTTGCGGCGGTGGCAGCAGAAGTGGAGCAGATCCCCGGGGTGCAGTTCCGCGCCCTCTTTGACCGCCTGCCGCAAACCTACCCTTCCGGCGATGCCGCTATTGCCGCCGTGTGGGGGTTGGTCGAGGAAGAAAAGGCCGAACGAGAAAGGATCAAATCCACGGTTGAATCAATGTTTCCCCCTGAGCTTCTGGCCGCTTTTGAATCCGGGGATGAGACGAAAGTAAAGGAGATAATTGCGTCACTTTCACCAGATCAACAACAAGCATTAATGGCTCAAATGTCAGAACTGGCTGAAGAGGCTGGCCTTCGTCTTCCAGAAGAATCAACAGTCCCCGATATGCAAGAGGTGCTGGCACAATGGGAACCATTGTTACAATCTATAGCAGCAGTGGCTCAGCAGATCGAAGGGGAAATCGGCCAGGAAGATATCGAAGCGTTATTACCCCAGTTGGCCGAAAGAGGCTGGCAAATCGCAACGGCCGTGCGGCGTATCTGGGCCGGCGAACGGGATGCAGCAACCCTGACCGCTGATATCGACCCCAACAGCGCCATGCTCATCAACCGCATTTTAGCCATTCTCTCATCGTAGCCCGTTGTCCGGTCGCAGCCCGCAATACATCTCTGCCTTTTCTGTTAATGCTGCCCCACACCAAATTGCAAGCCACCGCAAGCAACAGCCATCTTTATAACCTCTACTTAAAGGGTCATTGTCCTCCTGGCCTAAGAAGTCTAAAATGTCCCTGTAACCATTTGACACCTTACTTGCTTTGCCCGCTTCTGACATGAAGCCAAGAGGAGACAAGCACATGAGCTTAAAACCACGTTTTGGCATTTTTCTTGATCCATCTGTTAATGATCCGCAAGAACCATTTCGCCTGGCAATGACAGCCGACAATAATGGCCTGGACCTGCTCACTATTCAGGATCATCCCTACCAGCGCCGCTTTTACGAGACATGGACATTGATGACAGCCCTGGCTATGGCCACGGAGCAGATTCACGTCACGCCTAATGTCGCCAATCTGCCGCTGCGGCTGCCCTCCCTTCTCGCCAAACAAGCGGCAACATTGGATATTCTGACCGGTGGACGGGTTGAACTTGGTCTGGGGGCCGGCGGGTTCTGGGACGCCATCGTCGCTTATGGCGGGCCAAGACGCACCCCGGCCGAAGCTTATGCCGCATTTCATGATGCCCTACATATTCTGCGTGGCTTATGGAACGACACGGGGCGCTCATTCAGTTATGAGGGCGAAATCTACCGCGTCAAAGGTGCCCGCCCAGGACCCTTTCCGCTGAAGAAAATTCCTATCTGGGTTGGCGCTTCTGGCCCGCGCATGCTGCGCTTAACGGGACGGATGGCTGATGGCGTCTTCGTTTCCATGCCCTTCATCCCTCCGGAGCAATTAGAGCGCATCAACGCCTCGATTGATGAAGGGGCTGCGCAAGCGGAGCGTTCGCCGGAAGCGATTCGCCGAGGCTACAATATAAATGGTGTCATCATCCCAGGTGCGGGAAATTCGGGCAGGATTAACGAAAAAGGGAGCATTGAAGGAACGGCCGCTTACTGGGTCGAGCAAATTCTGCACTTCTATAACGACTATGGAATGGATACATTCATTCTCTGGAGCGCTAGAGACGTTGCCCAACAAATTGAGATCTTTGCCAATGAGATTGTACCCGCGGTCAAGGAGCAGATTGGCACTGGATGGTAGAGTGGCGAGTTAATCGTTGTCGCAGTCGCCACTCGATTTCCCAAACCGCAGAGGATCAGGTAGGGGTGGGATACTTCGGCAAGCTCAGCACAAGCTCGCGCGGTACGATTGTGGAGGAGCCTACAGACGTTGTATCCGCGCCATCTCGCCCAAATAATGACCGAACCACGGGTAGGGGCGGGGTCGCGCGGCAGGTTTTCAAGGGAGCTAATGACATTGGCTCCGCGTGACCTCGCCCTGATGGTTTAGATGTATAGGGCGAGGCCGGTGGTTGGGTTCGTTTGAGTTATTCTCGCAGATCTCAGCCCACCGGCCCCGCCCCTACCTTATCTATCCGCACCGACGGCCGTGGCCGTGATTGTCTGCGGTTGGTCCCAGTTGGTGGCTGTGAACTCGACGAACTCCTTGTTGAACGCCAGCCCTTCTGCCCCGTTGAAGGGCACGAAGACCTTGTCCTGTGGCTGGCTGGTCAGGACGACTTCAAAGGTGACCTGGCCCCCTTCATTGATGAGCACAGCCTGGTTGTCGACCTGGATACCGGCTGTATCGTCATCACCGGCGATGACCGTGTCAGCTGTTGAATTAACCGTGATGGTCGCCTAGGCGAAGAGGGCTGGTGGGCGAGTTTTCAGTGAGCAGTATGCAGTTGCCTGTCGTTGTCGTTGTTTTGGCTATCGCAATCGCGTATCGAATGAGGTCAGTTAGGAATCCCCGATTTGGGTAGGATGTTCGCGTGGAGGGTTAATCATAATCGTAATCGCCTCTTGATAATTATTTTACATACCGTTATGCTAACATTTTAACGTCACAAAAACGGCACATGACAGGTAAGCGATAAGGAGAGAAAATGAACGATCCTGGCCAATCGAATGTGAAAACTCTACAGGTCTTCGCTATCATCACATCCGTCTTCTTTGCCCTGGCGAGTGTCCTTTCCGGCTGTGGCATTATGGAAGCGCCGCCGGATGCCGCGTCCGATTTTCCCACTCAGCCGATCAAGATCATCGTCGGCTTCGGAGAAGGGGGCGGATCGGACCGCTGGGCGCGGAGCATTGGCCAGGCGGCCAAAGCGTCTTTGGGCGTGCCCGTGGAAGTGGTCAATGTGGAGGGTGATGGCGGCCTGGAGGCGCTGCGTACGTTTCAGGAGGCTCCGGCCGATGGCTACACCTTGTTCAGCCTGCTGGACACCTACGCTGCCGCCTATGCTGCCGGTGAAACCGATGTCAATCCGGGCGAAGACCTGACGCCCCTGCTCGTTGGCAGCATTGCCGTCTCCCAGATCTATATCGCTGCGGATGATGAACGTTTTAATTCCTGGGACGAAGTTGTCGCTTATGCCCAAGAGAATCCCGGTTTAACCGTGTCCAGCGGCGGAACGCCTCTTGACCTGGAAGACATCAGCATCATGAACCTGGGGCAGGCTTTTGACATAGTGTTGGAACGTGTGATTTTAAATGATGCGCAGGAACGTTTCACGGCCCCGCTCACCGGCAGAACCGACCTTTTAATTGAGCAAACGAGTGATGTCAAGGACCTGGTCAATGCCGGTGAACTGCAACCCGTCCTGACGCTGTGGGATGAGCGGATCAGGGATTCTGAAGATGTGCCGGCGGTAGGAGAGTTAGATGTTGATTTCACCCCCTTGTTGCGCTTCCGTGGCCTGGCCGCGCATAATGAGACACCGCAAGCGCGTCTCGATTTCTTAGAGCGTGCGCTGCGGGAAGCCTTTAACAGCGAGGAATACCAGGCAATTTTGCGGGAAGGGGATCTCGATATCGTGCCCTATCCCGACGATCCGGTCGCTGCCGTCCGGCAGCAAGTGGAGACGTATGAGGCATTTAATAAAAGTCTGAAAACTGAAGATTAGTCCGATAAACATATGGAGTAACCTTCTATGACCCGTCACCTTGGCATCCTTGCCATTGTTCTGATCCTAACTCTGCCAACAGCCGTACTTGCCCAGCCGGCCGAACCCAAAGCCCGCTGTCTTTTACCCTACGATACCTTCCTACCTCATGTGCTGGGGGTCGATATTGGTCCGGCTGGTGACCCGCCACGAGGTGCAGCAGGTGAGGATCAGGCTGATTTCAACGGCGATGGCTGTGCCGACCTGGCCGTGGCCGCACCCGGCCAGCTGGTCGATGGCGAGCCCAACGCCGGGGCCGTTTACGTTTTCCCCGGTTCGCACCTGGGCATCAACCCCGATGATTGGAGCGAATGGCACCAGGATACGCCCGGTGTGCCGGAACGGGCGGAAGCGGGCGACCGCTTTGGTATGGCGATGGCTACTGGGACATGGCCAGCGGCCTGCCCGGCTGGGGCTTGACTAATGGTCCGGATTGGGGTTATGTGCTGGTGTTGAATGGATCGGCCGACCGGCTGACGGAGGATGGCTATCGCCAGCTTTACGCGCCTACGATTATTGATGTTCTGGACCCGCGGCATTTTGGTTGGGCGCTGCGGCAGCGGGAACCCTGGATGCGTTTGGCCCGTTTTTGCTGAGGGAAGGTCGATGTTGTTTTTTTTATATTTGGGAAACAATATCGATTGAGTGGCGAGTTGCGAGTTGTCAGTAAGCAGCGATCAGTCGACAGTAGAGCAAGCCTGGCTGTGGCGGTGCATTTGGTGGGTTGGGCTAGTGTAGGCATAGTAGTGAGTTGCAAGTGGCGAGTCGATAGTCGATGATTTTATGGTCTGAGGATGGGCTGCTCCCGCGGCCGATCGTCAGAGGATTATGAACTAAGGGCATCATAAATAGAACGCATGTTCTTGTCAAGAGGGGGAAAAGTAAAGGAATAGTCACATGAAAAAACGTCACCAACTTTTCATTCTCATCACATTGCTTATTTTGCCCGCCACTTTTATCACGGCCGCTGCCGGCACGGAACAAAATTTTCAGCCCACCGCATTGGTCTGCGGCGTCGATAGCTGGGATGACGAGGTGCTGTATGATTTTGAAGCGGAAGACGGCGGATTTATCGCCAATACACCACCCGGTGAGTGGCAGTGGGGTGCGCCAACGCCCCCGCCGACGGCCCATTCCGGCATTAATGTATGGGCGACGAATCTCTCAGGCAATATTACCAAAGAACCAAGCCGCCACCGGTTGACAAAAACAGTTACCCTGCCCACATTCTCTGCCGGCCAATTGCAATGGTGGGATTGGTGGGATGAAGATGGCACGGATCAAGGCCGAGTCCTGATCAATGGCCAGGAGGTTTACTTTGTCGATCAGGATCAAGCGGCCTGGACCGAACATGCCATTGACCTGACACCCTGGCAGGGTCGAACGGTCGATATCGTCTTTGAACACTTTTCCTATCCCAGCGGTGAGGGCGGGCCGGGTTGGTATCTCGATGATGTGGCCTTGCAAACCTGCGCGCCCACGCCCACGCCTGATTTGCAATTTTCCCGGTTGAGCGCGCCGACAACGGCCGTTGCCGGTGTGCCCATCAATTACACGGTCCATCTTTTTAACAGTGGTGCCCAGGACTCGCCAGATACCAATTTAATCAATTCCTTACCGCAAGGCACAACCTATGTCCCCGGCAGCGTCAGCAATGGGGCCACTTATAATTCAACAACTCATGAAATTGAATGGACAGGGAACGTTCCGGCAGGCCAAACGGTCGATATCTCATTTCAAATAACGAGCAATTCGGCCGGAAACTTGACCAATATGGCCACGATCAACGATGCCTCGTTAAGCGAAGCAGTTGTTTTGACAGCCGAAACGCAAGTCGCTGCTGCCGCCCGGTATCCTATGTGTGAAGGCTTTGAAGAAGGTTCCGGGTCGCTGCCTACCACCATGGTTGCCGAGGTGACAACCCAGGGCACAACAGCTACCGGACGCGTAGCGGTGACGGCCGCTTTCCCCTACTCCGGTCAATATGGCTTGAACCTGGACACGGATTGTGGAGGTCTGTGTAGTGTCAATACCTTCACAACACAGGCAGCCATTTTAGCGGCCGATTTGGCCGGCCAACGCCAGGTAGAGCTAAATTTCCAGGTGCTCAATCATGGCAGTGATAATTATCTCCAAGATGGGGTCTTTATCAGCGACGACAGCGGCTTGACCTATAGCAAAATTTATGATTTCAGCGCTTTGCAGCCACGTTATCAAAACGTCACCATCAATTTGAGCCAGGCAGCAGCGGATGCCGGGTTGACCTTGAACGAGGGTTTTCTGATCAAGTTCCAATCCTTCAATAATAACATGATCGATTTGCGTGGTTTTTCATTTGATGATATCTGTGTGCAGCGGCTCAATCAACCGGAATTGACGGTCGAGCCAGCTCATTTAAGCGCAACCCAAACGCCGAACACACAAAAGCAGCTCCCGTTAACCCTCAATAACAACGGTGGGGGCCCGCTCACCTGGCAGCTTTTTGAAGCGGGAACGGCCGTTAAGATACAGGGGCCACTGCACGAGGAAAGGACCGCAGCCCAGCTTGATGGCGCTGTGCCGTCTGCCAGGCCGGAAAAGGGTGAACTCCTGCAAGATGAGACCTCCTCACCGGTTGTTAGCCCTCGCAATGATTTGCTTTATGACCAAAGTGATTCCGTGACTACGCTTAGAGGGGCCAATTCACAAGAATATGAAGCTGCCAATTCCGACTTTGACAGCCAGGCGGCCGATGATTTCATTGTTCCTGAGGAAGATGGTTCATGGACCGTGTATGCGGTCGAAGCATTTGGCGAATATGAAAACAATAATGGGCCGGAAGGATTTGCCCCGGCGGTCAATGTATATTTTTATGCGGATGACAAGGGATTGCCGGGAACGGCCGTTTATACGGCCGAAGGATTGCCACCAACCTTTGATAATGATGGCTCGTTCATAGTCGACTTACCCATGCCTGCTTTGCTTGTTCCCGGCACATACTGGTTCTCGATTCAGGCAGATATGGATGCGGGTGCAGGTGGCCAATGGTTCTGGTATGAACGAACCGCCCAGACAGGCAGCGAGTTTGCCTGGCGCAATCCCGGTGGCGCATTCGATAGGGGTTGTTTGGATTGGGACTCCAGCAGCAGTTGTGGCTTTGAACACCCAGATCTCGGCTTTCGCCTTGCCGGCAGCCGCGACGATTGCCGGCCGCAAAATATCAGTTGGATTACGCTGCCCAAAGTAAATGGCACAATAAATAGCGACAGCAAAGAGGATATACCGCTTATATTTGATTCTGCCGGCCTGACTCCTGATGAGTACAAAGGGGAACTTTGCCTGGTCAGCAACGATCCTGTTCAGCCGGTTAGCAATATCTCGCTGGAGATGATCGTCCAGGAAAAAACTGAATTTGTCGTGTTCTTACCTGTGGCAGCACGGCCGTAAGCTGGGGAACCTCCAACCTTGACAAATTAAAGATAACGTGGCGGCTCAGGAAGGAGAATGATGTTGAGTTATGATTTAGGAAGTGGGTTGGACTGGTCTCCTTATTGTGAGTTAATTGCTCATTTATTGTGAGTTTTATTACTTGTTTTCATGTTAAGCTAAGGATTACATTCGCATGCACTGATTTATCTAAGGTAATAGTCAAAGCTTCGTTATTATGACACAGAAAAACGCCCCATACGCAATTGGGCAGCAGCTAGAAGTTGTTATTGAGAATGTTCTGCCATACGCTGTGTTTGTCCGGTTGGAAGATGGTTCCACTGGATATATCCACCGTCGAGATGTAGCCTGGGGCGGCATCCGCGATCCGCGGGAGGTGGTGCATGCAGGCCAGGTGGTTCCGGCAATTGTAATGGAGTTGCCCACTAGCGAACGCTCCCTGCGCTTGAGTCTCAAAGATACCACGCCCGATCCATGGGATTCGTTTGTTAAGGAAAAGACCATCGGGCAGCTCGTACATGGTGTCGTCAAAAGCTTGGAGCCGTTTGGGGCGTTTGTCGAAATCCTGCCCGGAGTAGATGGGCTTATAACATGCGATCAACTCACCAATCGCCCTATAGATAAACCTGAAGATATTGTGTGGGTGGGCGACCAGGTCGAGGCCGTTATCACGCGGATCAACCACAAGGAACGTCATGTTCGTTTGAGCATGCGGCAGCGGATCCAGCAGATCGATACCGCCACTGACGTCTGGCAGCGGATACAACCAGAAAGTCAAGCGAGTTTGACTGATCCGCCACACGAGCCTGTACCAACGCCTGTTCCGGTCTTGACACCCACCCTCGGCCCCGTCTTAATACTGGAGAATGAAGTCGAAATCTGTGAGCCATTGGTCCGTCACTTGAACCATGTGGGGTATACAGCCCTGGGGGCAATTGACTTTAATATGGCACGTGAAGCGTTGGGGCAACGGTCTTACGCGGTTTTGGTGGTGGATATTCAAGTGGACCGGACAGACGGATTAGATTTTGTAACTGAAATGGCGGCACAACTGGAAGATACGGCCGTTGTGGTGATGAGCAGCCCTGATATATTGGCAGCCCGATCGGCTGATATCGAGCGGGTTGGGGCTATCGCAGTTGTGCCCAAGCCATTCGATGCAGCCGATGTTGTGAGCGTGTTGCGCCAGATCGAGACCGGTGAGCTAATCCCGTGGCGTGCCGAGGCTCCTCCAGAAAGCGTATCGGAGGACGAAACATTGATGGTGCCTTACCTACCGGCCAGCGGCACGCTGGACAAACGCCTGGTCCACGTGTTGCACGCTCTGCTTGATACGACTCAGGCGCACAAAGCTATTATTTTCCACCTCGACCCGATATCAAACAAGGTTTCTATCATCGCTGATGCTGGCCGTCAAACATTTAACTCTGGGGCACTCAACGGATTACTGCAAAGTCCGGTGGGCGATGTCATTCGCGAGCAGCGGCCGATACTGGAAAATCACGCCCATACACCCGAAAAGAGAAAACAGTTTGAGAAGTTGTCGCCGCTGTTGCATTTTTGTTCATGTATCGGCGCGCCACTGCCCTTGCAGACCAATCCTGATTACTCCCTTTTCCTGTTTCACAATGACCCCGGAGCCTTTCATCGCTATCGCGTTCGTGATGCACAAGCGTCAGCAGCCCTGGCAGCTACGATTGTCGAGCAGGATCACTTTGCGCAGCGGATGCAACAACTCAACTCGTTATTGTTGGGCGGGCAAGTGGCGGCCGGTTTACGCCATGAAGTCAATAACAAATTGTCGATCATTAGCCTGAAGCTACGCAACCTCCACACGGACTGTGGCAATTTGCCGGCAGATGTTCCTGGGTTGGCTGTCTCAGAGGCTTATCAGCAAATGCAGGAGACGTTGACCAATGTGATGGAGACGGTAAGGGATTTGCGTAAAACGACGGAGTTGTTCCAGGAGTTGATGCATCTCGACGGAATGGGTTTGGCCGATGTGGGCGAGGCGTTGTGGCGTACCGAAGCCGTGATCGCGGCGCTGGCTGCCCATCACAATGTCACCATCATGATCGACGAATCAGGCGATTTGCCGCGCGTCAGAGGGGATACGATCGCCTTACACCAGGTGCTGCTTAATCTGATGCTCAACGCTGTGCAGCACATCTCGACGATCCGACCCAGCAATGGCGTGATCCGTATTGGGACAGAGCCGGTGCACGTTGAGGGGCAATCGTTTCTGCGTATTGAAGTGATGGACAACGGCCCGGGGATTCATCGTAGTTTGTGGGATGATGTGTTCAAGCTGGGCTACACAACCCGTGATGAAGGATCGGGGCAAGGACTTTACATTGCCCGCAGTCTGGTTGAAGCTTTTGGGGGGCGACTCTATATTGAAAGCAGCCCAATCCAGTTGGGAACGACATTTCAGATTGAATTGCTGATTGTGACATAGGGAGAAGAAGCAAATGACCGAACAACCCCTTTTGGTTTTGCTGGTTGATGATGAAGCTAGTATGCGTAGTCCACTCGCAGACTATTTGCACGATAATTTTGGTTATACCGTAATTGCAGAAGCAACATACGATGCGGCGCTGGAGGCGGTACATAACAGTCAAAGGCCGTTTGATGTGGCTTTGATCGACAATTTGCTACTACGTTCTGCGGAGGCTAAATCTGAAGATGCCCAACCCGAAAGCCTAGGTCTCGACCTGATGCGAGCCATTCAAGACATCAGCCGCTATACAGAGTTTATCCTGTTAACCGGCTGGGGCCTGGAAAAAGATTGGCAGGCGATAGAACAAGGGGCATTCCGTTTTCTGAGCAAGGCCTCGTTTGATCCTGATGAGATAGGCCACCTGATACGGCAGGCGGCCGAGATGGGACGCCTGAAAAAGGTCGCGCGCGAAAAACACAAACTGGACATCATTCGCCAGGTTTCCGAGAATTTGAACGAAAAACTCGTTCTACAGGAGACCTTGGACATACTTTGTCAGTCTGTCGTGGATTTGTTTGAGGTGGATCACAGTGGTTTTGTGCTTTTTGACGAGAGTTATCAGCATGGTCGTGTTGCTGCTGAGTTTCCTGAAATAGGTCTCAAGGGACAATCTATTTCATTGAGCGTACCAGCAGAACAGGAGCTTATTCGGAGTCAAAAATATATTGAGGTAGCTGATGTCGGTAGCTATACACCCTTGGGTGAAGTTCGTGAGCTATTATTAGCGTTTGATATTCGATCATTAGTGATCATGCCGGCCGTCTTCCAGGGTAAAACATTAGGCTCCTTTAGTCTGGATTCTATCGGCAACACACGACACTTCGATCAAGACGATATTGCATTATGCCGCATATTGACGACACAAGCGGCCTCTGCCATCGACAACGCGCTGCAATTTGAAGAGACACAGCGCTTGACAACCTACTCACCGGTCGCCATCGTGGCTAATGATCGCGAAGGGTACATCACTGCATTTAACAGGCGTGCCGAAGAGTTATTGGACTACACAGCAAAAGACATAATCGGTCAAAAGGTCACCCGACTATTTGAAAATCCCAAAGAGGCTAGCATCATCGGCAGTCGTTTGCGGGAATCGCCCAATAACCGCCTTACTGAGCACGAAACATACCTGCGCACCAAGGCTGGACAGATAATTCCAGTGCGCTTATCCAGCAGTTGGCTTTACGACCATTGGGGTAAACATCGCGGCGCGCTGGGTCATTTTGAGGACATTACTGTTCAGAAACGTCTGTTCAGTCAATCGCGTCTGCAGCAGAGCATTACTGACGCAATTCAATCGGCCGATAACAAAGACGAGACGATCTACTTGATTTTGACAGCTATCACAGCCGGTTTCGGACTTGGTTTCAACCGCGCCGCATTATTTACGCGTGATACGGAAAAAAATGTGTTGGTCGGTGCTATGGGCGTCGGTGACCTTGAACCGCAAAAAAATCAGAAAGTATGGCAGGAGATCGAAGAGCAGCAACTCACTGACATCAAAGCCTTTCGCGAACGAGTAAAAGAACGTGATTTTCCTCTCACACCAATTGGAGAGCGCATACGCGAACTGAGCATACCAATCGACGCCCAATCTCATGATTTCTTCTCCAAAGCTGTCCGACTGGACGACCACTTTATCTTGCACTCTGCGGCTGAGATGCAGTGGCTGCCTGCCATCTTTCGCGAAAAATTTGAGCCGCAGGCTCCCTTCATCATCACGACTTTGCGTTCAGAGGGAGAGGTTATCGGCATATTGGTTGCCGACAACAAATTCACCACTGCCCCAATTGATGATGAAACTGTGCAATCCCTGATCACATTGTCCAACACAGCCGCCATTGCGCTCAACAAGGCACAGTTGCTGGAACAAACGCAGCAGCAAGCGCAGCAACTGCAGAAGATCGATAGAGAAGCCAAAGAACTGGCAAAAGCTGAGGGGCAAGCGCTGATTGAGAGGATAATTGAACGCGCCACCAACTTATTAGGTGCACACAGCGGGGGCATTTACGAATACGATACCTTGCAAGAAACGCTTACAGTGATTGCCGATCGCTCAAAGAAGTATGCATCCATAGTTGATTTTACCCTGCAACTGGGTGAAGGTATGGCAGGAAAATTAATACTGTCTGGGCTTCCGTATATGACCGTGGACGATTATGCGAATTGGGAGGAGCGGAATAAGAAGTACGATGATAGACGCCCATTTGAGGCGATCCTTGAAGTACCATTGAAATGGCGCAATGAAGTTATTGGAGTGCTATATGTAGAGGACGAAGTAGGGCGGCAATTTTCAGTAGATGATGTCCGCCTCCTATGTATGTTTGCAGATCATGCTGCCATTGCCCTCAAGAATTCAAGATTGATCGAAGGCGAGCAACTAGCATGGCAAAAACTCCGAGAATCATTTGAGGCCAGTACTGCGCTCGCAGTCGCTGAGAATCCGCAAACAGTCCTTGAGACAGCTATTGAGCATGCTCGTGCACTCAATGAGGCGCTCAATGCTGGGGTAATTTTATTGGACAATCAGAATCGAGCCAAGGCTCTTCATTTCATAGGTGAAGATTGGACGGCAGATGTCGATAAAATAGTCCGTAAGAATGGAGTCTCCGCACGTGTCAAGCAAACTGGTGAACCCTATATTTGCGAAAATACCGCTGGTGACCCAGATATCAATCCACTCATGCGCGAGCGGAGTGCGAAAGCGGCCATTTGCCTACCGTTCACGGTGCGCGAAGAGCGAATCGGCGTCATGTGGGTACATTACGCACAACCACATGTCTTAAAGGACGCAGAAGTTGTTACCTTGCAACTTTTCGCTGCTCAAGCCGCTGTAGCTTATGATCAAGCCCGCAAAATCCAAACTTTGGAGCACATGCAAAAAGCGGCTGATGCCATCTCCAGTACTGACAGTGTTGATGCAGTGCTGCGGCAGATTGTGGAGAGTGCCCGCATCGTTCTCTATGCAAAATCGGCCGCAATCTGGGCCTATGACGATATGCGCGGCGAATTCGTTCCAAGTGAGTCCGTTTCCGTAGGGATCGACGATTGGGAAAAATTCCGCAGAAATGATCCCCAACCCGGTCAGACGACTTTTGAGGTACTTAAAGAGGGCTATGTCGAGGTTGAAGATGCAACTGACCACGAAGCATACAAATTCCTGGGTCGGGTCACCAGTGATCTGCTGACAGAGACCGGTGTGGGCAGCTTTCAAGGCATTTGCCTGCATGTCGGCGATGAAAAGCTGGGCGTTTTGTTTGTCAACTATGAAAATCCACGCGACTTTAACCGTGATGAAAGACAAAATATTATCACCTTTGCCAACCATGCGGCTGTCGCTCTCAAGAAAGCGCGCTTGTTGGAGCAGGTGCAACACGCTCTGGGAACGACCAAACGCATCGCCCGTTTGAGCGTCGAGGAGGGGTTGGAAAAGACCCTCACGGCTGTCGTCGATGGTGCAATCGACGTTCTTGGCTGTGATGCCGTTGTGCTTGATGCTTATGATGCCGAGAATGAACGCTTTGATCATCCACCCAGAATGCGCGGGGTTTGGCATGAAGAACTTGTGAGCCGCTCAGAGGACGACGGCAACGATTCTATTGTTTTCGAGATGCTCGAACGTGAGGAACCTTACATCTGCCCTGACACAGCCACAGACCCCTACTTTCGAGAGCGGCGATTTTGCAGAGATGAGCAGATCAAGTCGCTGATCGCCATACCGCTCAAAGCTTATGGTGAATCTGTGGGCGTCTTGTTTATCAACTTTCGCCACAAGCGTGACTTTTCGGGTGAAGATGTTGACAATATCCAACTATTTGCCGATCAAGCGGCCGTTGCCATCCACGATGCACGTCTCTACGAACGGGAGAAATGGACAACAGAAACGCTGCGAGCGCTCAGGCAAGCCGGTGTAGCTGTCATGGGTTCTCTGGAACTCAAGGAGGTTTTGGACACGATAGCAAAACAGGCTTGGCGATTGGCAAAAGCACAAGAAAAAGACGCTTTATTCGCAGACATTCTGCTTACCGATGGCAGCGTAGGGAAAATCGTATCTGCCTATCCCCCACAAAAATTGAGTGAGATATATGACAGATTAGGCAAACATATTGATTGGGAAAATGGCAGCGATAAGCACAACGGCCGCTATGGTATTACAGGACGTGCCTTTAGAGAGGGCAAGAGCCAACGGGTAGCCGATGTGCAAGAAGACACTGACTATCTACCGACACATGCCGAAACCCGTTCCGCCATGACGATTTGCATCAAATCCCAAGAGGAAATAATTGGGTTTATTGTGGTCGAACACGAATTAATTGATGCCTTTACCGAACACCACGACGACGCTCTCAAAGCATTGGCTGCCCAAGCCGCCGTAGCGATTCGCAATGCCCAGCATGTTGCGGAGATGAAGCAAATCAAGGGATATGTCGGCTCACAAAATGCACTCGATTGGATGGAGATGGTTTTCAGCGGATGGAGACACAAAATCGGCCGTATCGTTGGTATTGCAAAAGCCGATCTCTTAACACTGCGTAATGCAATAGAGTCCGCAGGCGAGCATAAGGCAATGCAACCTTTAGAAAGATTAGAAGAAGTTGTTCACGAGGTGGAGGCTCTTTCCCCCACAGAGCTCCTCTCTTCTGACAAAGGTGTTATATCGCTGAAAATTAACGATGAGTTGCGCAAACACTTCAAAAATTGGGAAAACAAAACACACGCAAAAAGAGATAAGATTGCCCTCCAACTGGAACTGAAAGCCAACGAAGATGTAACTGTTCGTGCGAGTCGCTATTGGTTACGTACCCTGTTCACGATCCTCAGCGAAAACAGCATCGAAGCCATACGGCGCAAACGAAAGCAGAGTGGCTATTTCAAAGTGAGCACGGTCATTGAAGATCAACACGTGCTCATCTCCTTTGAAGATAATGGCTGCGGTGTTCCTGAAAACGTCCAGCAGCACATGTTCAAAAAGAGAACAGAGAAGAAGGTAGGTGAAAAAGGCGCAGGTGTGGGCTTAATGCAGGCCGATGCAATTGTACAAGCTTCTGGGGGCATGATTGATTGCGATGCAGCCTATCCCGATGGAGCAAGATTTATCGTGCAATTACCCATTGAACAAAAAAGTAATTAAATTAGGGAGGAAATGGTGAGCGATAAATACGTATTGCTTTGGGTTGAAGATGAAGATTCATTTCGGGAGTCGTACAGATCGCATTTGGAGAAGGCAGGATTTACGCTCATAGAAGTCAAGACCCCTGAAGAAGCCCTTGAGAAGCTGTCAGATTCAGAGCTGTATGTTGATATGGCACTGATCGATATGAGGCTCAAAGATAATGATAACAAAAGAGATTTCAGCGGGCTAAAATTGGCGAGCAATTTTGATCTGCGCCACATTCCCAAAATAGTTTTGACTGGTCATCCTGTCCGCTTAGGTGATTTGCGAGAATTAACGGGATTCGGTCAGGATGACCTGCCCTCAGTTATTGCCTTCGTTGACAAACGTGAGGGACCGGAAGCGCTTATTCAAGCGATCAGGACTGGATTTACCCAATGGTATCGACATCAACAGTGGATGTGGCAATTGAGCGGAGTCAAGCAGCAAATAGATCAGGATCATGCCACAGCACGCAAACAGGTGAACTTTTATCAATATGCCGCTCTGAGCAGTGCGATCTTAGGTTTGGGGTTGATTATCTTCAGTGTGAGTGAGGCATTGAAGGGTAATGTCTCCGTGAGTATTGCAGGTTTTGTGAGCAGCGTTGCGTTAGAGGCACCCGCCGTGCTATTTTACTCACGTCTTGACAAAATAACTGAATTGCATTACGCATACCATCGGGAACGATGGCAAATTCACTGGTTCCAGGTGCTTCTGTCCACATGCGAACGACTGCCCCATGTGAGGGAAATTGCATGCACGCAAGAAATGATCAAAACGGTCGCTACAATCTGGTTAGCGCCATCATCGAAAAAGCGTCCAAGAGACGGTTGAAGGAAGCAAAAAATGGTCAGAAAAACGATACTAATGCTGGACGATATACCGTCCTATCTGGATTCTATCGCTCCTCATCTGGAAGATGAAGGGTATCGGGTGCTCAAGGCTCCTTCATTGGCAGAGGCGGATCGATTGTTGCGAGAAAACACAGTTCATCTCATTGTTTCCGATATTCGCATGGAAGAGGATGACGCAGATGATATGGAGGGGTTGAACTGGGTGCAGCGGGGGACCTATCAGCCAATACCGAAAATAATGCTCACTGCCTACTCAAAACAGTATGTCCATGATGTGCTCCAAGTGGTCTTAGATTACAAGGCCAATATCGTTGATTTTGTCGCCAAAAAGGACGGACCACAGGCGCTTCTTGTTGCAGTTGCCAAAGCGTTTGTCAAGGACGTCAGATGCAATTGGGATTTGGTTCTTCGTTGGAATCCGAAGTACTCAGTTCACCACTTACTCAGCCTGATCGAAGCCGATTTGCAGCCGGCTTTGTTGGAGGAGCGGGGCAAAGAATTTCAAGATATGCTGCGCAAGCAATTTTATGATTTTGTGCAGGTGACATTCGGCCGTATCCTGACGACAACCCCCGGTCACGTCATCCTGGAAATCTTCGCTTATGGTGAAAGTGGCAAAGAAAATCCATATATTCTCTCCTGTGGTCGTCCCCAGACAATCATTGATGAAAATGAACGCAGCAAAATGGTTCCCGGGGGTCAAGGGAAAGGGGGGACGAGCCGGGCTGATGAAATCGCTTCGGTTGAGACATTGCGTTTTGCGGCCAGCGGTTATCGATTGGACGCGGGTGACTTATCGAAGATGACTTCCTTTTCCAGGTTCTTCCGACACAATGCAACTGCTGAAATTGTTAAATCTCTAAACCACCTGTATCAAACGACATTGGCTCCTTGGCACAAGGATGGGTTGGAACGAAAATCATACAGCCTGCCTGACTTCGTATCAGCCTTAGAGTGCGATATGGATCATCCAGAACAGCTTGAGCAACGTATTGATGCCCTGTTTAGACAAGCCGAAATTGCAGGTGTGGGGCACCTGGAACGATCAGGCAACCAGTTATTATTACAAATTGCCGCTCAGCCTACTGTTTCTTACCCACTACCAACGCACAATTTACTGACAACCCTCCCAAAACAACAAATCGTCTGCGGCACGATCCACGGCAAAATCAACGGTCACACAGTACGTCTTGATCGTGAAGGGTCAACCTGGTTGATCGACTTTACCCAGGCCGACGAAGGTGAGCTACTGCGAGATTTTGCAGGACTGGAGACTCATATTAAATTCTACTGGTTACGGACAGTCTCAATAGCCGAACGCCATCTATTAGAGCAACATCTCATAGATACCAAGCGATTAGGGGAGTCCATCGATACCAATGGCTTGCCTGAGGAAGTCGCCAAAGCCTTGAGCATCATCTCCCATCTCCGACAAATTGCAGCGGAACGCCTTGGGCCTGACCTACAGTCCTATCGACTTGGTCTGTGTGCCTATACATTGCAATACTTTTGCACCTTTGATACTGGTATTCGCTACATGGCACGCGAATTGGAGCGCTTTGTACATGCCTTGCTCTCGATTGCGATGTTGTGTGACAGGTTAGATCCTCAAACTAATCCTGGTCAGCAACTGCCACCGCAGGCCCAAAGGGCACTTTGGCTAGATGAGCGTAACAAATGTGTGTGGGTAAAAGGTCAAGAAATCAACCTGGCGCCGCAGGAATATGCGCTTCTTGAATATCTCTACAAGAATAAAAATCAACTATGCACACGGGATGATATCGTACGCCAATTGTGGGGCGACGAGGCAGAAATGGTTTGGAGCAAGAGCGCCCTGGACACTTTGGTTGGACGGGTGCGCGATAAGATTGAAGTCACCCGTAAAAAACCGCAATTTCTTATGACTGTTCGCAGTCGAGGCTACAAATTAATTGTGTGAGGTTTCTATAAGCTATATGCGCTGATAATGTGTAATTCGAGCGTTTTCTGTGCGAAATAATCTGCTTTCTTCTCCTCTACTTTGACCTTACGTGTTCCAATCGCAAGCAAATCATATTCTATTTGCCAGTTCACTAACTCTGTTCCTAAAGCACAATGTAAGCAAGATATATTGTTCTTGGAATATGGAGGTAGCGAACATGTCACACGAAATACAGTTTTTGCTCATTTTGCTATTTGTCTTGGCGTTTGGCATCCTTCTAATCTATGCGTTAATGCTGCAGATTCGTCTTTGGTTTTACGAGAGCATCATCAAGATGGTGAAAGATCTCATTCAATCGCCTTGTACACCTGCTAACGAATCGAGTAGTGCAGGCCTTGGTGGGTGTTTGATAAGACTTGCGATCGGCTTTGTATTATTTGTCGTTTTTTTTAGCCTCCTGGCTGCCTAGGCTGAAGCGATACCTTAAGTTGATGGATAAGTTAACCCAGGGACAGTACCGTTGCTTAAGTGAAAATATCTCACGTCGATTTAATGGATTTACTAACCTTTACTATGCTTAAGATGGTTGGTTATGGCCAAGTCTTTACAAAGGGTGCTTTGATTATACATATTGGCTTGTGATCGATCCCTCAGCCTCCTTCAAGTCGGCCGGCGTGCCTTCAAACATCACCTCACCGCCCTTGCTGCCGCCTTCCGGCCCCAGATCTATGACCCAATCGGCGTTACGCACCACATCCATGTTATGCTCAATCACGATCACGGTGTTGCTGTCTTCCACCAGCTTGTTCAAGATCCCCAGCAGGTTTGCAATATCCGACTTGTGTAAGCCGGTGGTAGGCTCGTCCAACACATAAATGCTGCCTTTTTTGTGCAGCTCGCTAACTAGCTTAATGCGCTGGCACTCGCCCCCCGAGAGTGTGTTCAATGGCTGGCCCAGGGTCATATAATCAAGCCCCACGTCATCCAACGCTTGCAGTTTGTTCTGAATTTCAGGTTGGTCAAAATGCTCCAGCGCCAGGCGCACGGTCATATTCAGCACATCGACAATGGATTTACCGGCCAGTTTATAATCCAGCACTTCGTCCTTAAAACGCTTGCTGCCGCAGACCTCGCAAGGTGATTTCACACTTTCGAAGAAGGAGAGGTCGGTGTAGACGACACCCAGGCCATTACAATTGTCGCAGGCCCCCTTGGAGTTGAAGCTGAACAAGCCGGCGTTGACCTTGTTGGCCCTGGCGAAAGCCTTGCGTACATCGTCCATGACGCCCGTGTAAGTAGCCGGGTTAGAGCGCGGAGATGTGCCCACTGGGGATTGATCAACCACGATAGCGCCAGGAAACTGCGAGACGAAGGCCTCACTGATCAACGAACTCTTGCCTGAGCCGGCGACACCGGTTACTAGCGTGAGTACGCCTGCCGGAATGCTCACGCTCACATGCTTCAGGTTGTTCACGCTCACCTTGCTCAATTTCAGGTGCTCTTTGGCCTGACGGAACTCGTTCTTAATGGGTATGGCCTCTTTCATGAACTTGCCGGTCAGCGTATCCGCCTTGAGCAGTCCGTCATAGCCCCCTTCGTAGACGATCTCCCCGCCGCGGCGGCCGGCATGCGGGCCGAGATCCACGATATGATCGGCTACCTCGATCACAATGGGATCGTGCTCGACTACCAATACCGTGTTGCCCTTGTCGCGCAGCTTCTGTAACTTTTCATTGAGCCGGTGGATGTCTCGCGGGTGCAGCCCTACGCTAGGCTCGTCGAAAATGTACATCACGTCGAGCAGGCTGCTGCCCAGGTGTTTCACCAGCTTGACGCGCTGACCTTCCCCACCGGAGAGCGTATCGGTCTCACGATTGAGCGTTAAATATTCCAGACCGATATCAACCAGGTTGTTTAGCCGGCGCAGCAGGTCGTCCACAATCTGTTTGGCGGCCGGGTCTTTAATCTCCTTGATGACGACGATCAGTTGCCCCACTTCCATCGAGGAAAGTTCGGCGATATTGAAACCGTTGATCTTGCAGCTCAGCACGGACTTGTTGAGGCGCGCGCCCCTGCAGGCCGGACAGGGACCTTCGGTTAGATATTGCCTTATCTTTTCTTGCGTTTTCTTGGAGCGTGTTTTCAGGTCGCGCTCAATATAGGAGCGGCTGAAATTGGTGATCACGCCCCGGTAGGTGCGGTTCATGCCCTCATATTCAAATTTTTGTTCCTGGCCGTAGAGGAGTAGATCTAATTCTTCCTCGCTAAACTCTGCGAGCTTTTTGTCGTTGTCAAAGAAGCCGCTGGTCGGGTATATACTTTCGTCGAAGATAGGACCCTGGAGCGCACCTTCGTTCAGCGATTTGGCAAGATCGTAGAATTTTTCGACGATGGGCTGCAGCTTGCGGCCGAGGCCCTTACATTCCGGGCACATGCCGATGGGTTCGTTGAAAGAAAAGACGTTGGCATAACCGATAAATGGTTCACCAACCAGCGCGAATAACTGGCGCAGCAAGGTGTAGGTATCCGTAATGGTGCCCATGGTTGAATGGGAACCGCCGCCCAGGCGCTTCTGGTCGACCACGATGGCCATGCCCAGGTTGTGGATCGCATCCGCGTCCGGCCTGGAGTAGCGCGGCAGGAAGGTGCGCACCATCATGCTGAAGTTCTCGTAAAGTTGGCGCTGCGCTTCGGTGGCGATGGTATCAAATACAATGGATGTCTTGCCGGAACCGGATACGCCGGTGAAGACGGTAATCTTGCGTTTAGGAATGCGCAGTGTCACATTTTTCAGATTGTTTTCGCGGGCGCCGCGGATCTCGATATATTCCTGCATCGCGCTCACGCTTTTTCCAGATAATCGGCCAGCGTTTCTAAGGCCTGCATAGCGCCGACAATTGCACCATATTTTACTGCCTGCTTGCGCTCGGCCGCGGTCATAAACATCAGTTGTAAGGTGACATTGGTTTTCCCATCCTGTTCCTCAAAGGTCACCGTGGTGCGCACAGGATCAGGCCCGTTTACCGCATCAGCGCCATACTCATAGACAAGCCGCGCCGGCTTATCCAGTTCGATGAACTTGACCTTGAATGGCATCAAAGCGCCATTGTGCCCTGGCTGGCTGTAGCGCCAGACACCACCGGGTTTTACATCTATCTCATGTGTCTTGGAGCCTTTGGAAGCCCACCATTGTTCAATATGCTCCGGTTCCGTAAATGCGGCGAAGACGAGTTCGCGCGGGGCGTCGATCAGGCGTGTAACGACAATTTCTCGATCTTTTGTTTTATTGGCCATGATTCATTTTCCTTTTAATAATCTCTAAACTAACCTTTCGATTCCTCTTGCAGCTTACGCAAATACTCTTCCAGGCGATTGAAATTCTCTTCCCAGTTCCGGCGATACTGTTCCAGCCATTGTGAGGCATCTTTCAGCGGCTCGGCTCGCAGCTGCGCCGGCCGATACTGGGCTTCACGTCCGCGCTCGATTAATCCGGCGCGCTCCAATACCTTTAGATGATTGGAGATCGCCGGCATACTGATCATGAATGGTTCGGCCAGCTCCTTCACGGTCGCCGGGCCCTGCGCAAGCCGCCCCAGCATCCCCCGGCGGGTGGGGTCTGCCAAAGCGGCGAAGGTCAGGCTGAGCGCATCATTTTGGGTCTGCATAAGTCACCTATTAATTTACTTAACTTATTAATTAATTAACAAAATAATAAAGTAAAATGGGCGAAATGTCAAATCTGATTGTATTTAACAACCTACAAGATTTTGGTGATGGGGAAGTGTGATATTGTTTTTTTATTGTTGATTTAAGGGTTATGATACATAGAACGCATGTTCCTGTCGAGCGAGAAAAAGGGGTTGGAGGAAGGTGCAGGGTGGAGAAGGCCGTCATTTTTGTGAATCGTCAGCCAGGACAGCATGTCTTGCCCGGCCTGTTGGACCCTTGAACGGCCGCGGATGGTATGCCAGGCATCTAAGAAGGCGACCTATCATTTCCATTTTCAAATCGGATATTATTTGTTACACTGACACTGTTTTCAGGTAGAACACCAGTTAGAAAAGGTAGCAAGCAGAAATTTATCAACCAGGTTGGTTACATGAGCTAAAATTATTTTAGCTTAAGTGTGGATAAAACGAATTTTTTGTCTTGTATTAACCGAGTATCTTGAAGAATGCTGATTATAGTTAAAACAATTTGAGCTAGTCTGACCATTAATAGATTATTCTCCAATCCCTGGTTTGTTGTTACGGTTTTCCAACCTAATCTTTAGCTAAACGCCCACCGAATAGGAAAGAGCCAATAATCTATTATCCAAGTTTATGCCAACAGCCAAGATTACAAAATTTTCCGTTCCAAAATTTGACGTTTCTTCATTGCATTTGTGACCGCCAAATCCGGCGACTAGAATTCCCGGTAATCTCGATCCAAAGTTCCTCCCAATAATACTTGCATTGTGTAGCGTTACACGCTACAATCATCAACTTGGAGAACAATTTATGACAAACTCATCCAACAAACCCATGCATCCTGGTACGTATGTTCGCAAAACTATCATCCCTGCAAATATGTCAGTAACAGAGGCTGCCAAGCGACTGGGCATTGGCAGACCAGCCCTATCAAACTTCCTAAATGGGAACTCTTCCTTATCCCCTGAAATGGCGGTCAGGTTGGAGAAAGCATTCAGTGCTGATCAAAAACAGTTGCTCGATATGCAGGCTACCTATAATCAGCAAAAGCGGCTAATTGATGAAAGGGAGTTCACGGTTCGCGCATTCGTCCCGAATTTTCTGACTATCAAAGCATGGCAAATTGATGGATGGGTCTCCCAAATTGACGCCCGCTCTCTTTTCCCGGTCTTACTAAGAAAGCTGGTGCACTCGACCTGCAACTCTCTCAGCCACGTTGACTTTCCTGGCTACGACAACGCACAGCGTAAGGGCTCTGACGGTTTCGTCCAAGCAGGTGCAGCCACACCTTGGGTTCCCAAGGGCACATCATATTGGGAGTTCGGCACCAATCAGAATCCTGGTACCAAAGCGAACAAGGATTATGCCGCCAGGCTGAAGTCGGTCGATCCACCTGCGCGAGCAAACAGCACGTTCGTTTTTGTGACACCGCGCAACTGGCCGGGCAAGATCGCGTGGGAAAAACAGAAAAATGAGGTCGGCGACTGGAAGGGCGTAAGGGCCTTCGATGCAAGTGATCTCGAGCAATGGCTGGAGCAGTCGGTGCCAGCGCAGATCTGGCTTGCCGAACAGCTCGACCTACCAATCAGTGGCTATGAGACGCTGGAACAGGCATGGCGCCGTTGGGCGAATGCCAGCGATCCCAATCTGACGCCCGATATTTTTGCTCCTTCAATTACCTCTTACCAAGGCAAGTTCAAAGCGTGGCTCGACAAGCCGAGCGAACGGCCATTTGTCGTCGCAGCGGACTCGCGAGATGAGGCTCTCGCCTTTCTCGCCTGTCTGTTCGATGACGAGGAACTCCGCCAATTTAAAGACCTCGCTGCGATCTTCACAGATCCGGCGACGCTAAGGATGCTTCTCGCATCCTCCGTGCCTTTCATCCCTGTTGTCCTTTCCGAAGACGCCGAACGCGAACTCGCCGATGCCCATCACCGACTTCACTGCATCGTTTTCCGCCCACGCAATGCGGTCGATACAAATGCTGACATTGCGCTCGATCTACTCGGCTACGAAGACTTCAAAGAGGGGCTCACAGCCATGGGACTCGAGAACGGCGAAATCGAGCGACTTGCATTGGAGTCGGGTCGTTCGCCAACGATCCTGCGCCGCCGGCTCTCGCAGAATTTAGCGATAAGAACGCCGTCTTGGGCCGGCGATAACGACGCCGCAAAGAATCTCGTGCCATTGGCTCTCATCGGTGCTTGGCATGTCGAGTCGGAAGCAGATCGCGAGATCGTCTCCTACATAGCGGATCGAAAGCATGAAGTTATCGAAGATGATATCTCGCGTCTGTTGAGAGTCGATGACAGTCCAGTATGGTCTGCTGGACAGTACAGGGGTGTCGCCTCTAAGATCGACGCCTTGTTTGGAGTTGCAGGGATGGTCACAAGGGCGAACCTCGACCGGTTCTTCTACTCTGCCGAATACGTCCTTTCAGAGTCCGACCCGGCGCTTGAACTGCCGGAAGAGGACAGGTGGGCCGCGGCCGCATACGGCAAAAAGCGTGATTACTCAGGCGCGTTGCGCGAGGGTATCTGTGAGTCACTCGTCATCCTATCCGTTCACGGCAACAATCTGTTCCAAGAGCATCTCGGCATTGATATCGAAGGTCGCATTACAGCTCTGATCCATAGACTCTTAACGCCATTGACACTGGAGAGGATGCTCTCCCACGACGGAGACTTGCCACGCTACGCAGAAGCTGCGCCCAATGAGTTCCTAAGTATTATTGAAGCGGACCTGAAGAGTGACGCTCCTGTCGTTTTCGGTCTTCTCAAGCCAGTGGACAGCGGCTTACTGTTGGCATCGCCTTCCCGGACGGGGCTTCTCTGGGCGCTGGAATGCCTTGTCTGGAAACCGCAAAACCTCCTACGCGTGTCGGCTATCCTTGCCAAACTCTCCGGACCGAAGATCGACGACAACTGGATGAATAAGCCAATTGCCAGTATTCAGGCTATCTTCAGGTCATGGGTACCGCAAACAGCGGCCTCTGTGGAGCAGAGGGTCAAAGCATTGGAGATGCTTATCCAACGCTTCCCAGATATCGGCTGGAAGATCTGTATCGAGCAAATCAGGCCAGGCACCAGGATCGGGCACTATAGCTACAAGCCCCGCTGGCGCAGCGACGCATCCGGGGCTGGGCAGGTCGTTACTCGCAAGGAAAGCTACGACTTCACCAGAAAAGCTCTTGATCTCATGCTCGCTTGGCCGTCCCACGACGAGAATACGCTGGGCGATCTAGTCGAGTCTCTGCAGGGCATGCTTGAGGGGGACCAAACCAAGGTTTGGGATCTGATCGATGAATGGTCCCATCATGCAGATGAAGCCGCTAGAGCGGAACTGCGCGAGCGCATCCGGAGGTTTGCCTTCACCCGGCATGGCCGCCGCCGAAATCTGGGTGGATCGACACGCGATCGTGCCCACGAAGCTTATAAAAGTCTTCGGCCTCGCGATCCAGTAATCCGTCATGGTTGGTTATTTGCCGATCAGTGGGTGCAGGAATCAGCTGAAGAGATCGAAGAGGAAGACCTCGACTATCGGAAGCGTGAAGAGCGGATTGACCAGTTACGCCGCGATGCGATGCTTGAAATCTGGACCGTGCGCGGGTTCGATGGTGTTAAGGAATTGCTGACTGTCAGCAGCGCCGCAGGCACAGTCGGCCGTTATGCAGCTTCGTGTATTACTGGTATTAAACCTCGTGTCGATTTTATTCAGCGCTGTCTTGCCATTAACGGAGACCTCCAGAACAAGCTCGAGGGGTGTCTGCACGGTTTCCTGGTAGCGATCGAGGACGATTTGCGCACCGAGACACTGCAGGTCGCCGCTGATGAGCTATCTAAAGTAGAACGTAAACGGTTGTTTATATGCGCGCCGTTCCAGGCATCAACTTGGCATCTTCTAGATCATTTTGGTGACGATTTTCGCTCTGGATACTGGGAAGAAGTGCTCCCGTCTTGGAGTCGGCACACGGCTGCTGAGCTTACCGAAATAATCGATCGCCTTCTAGAGGCGCAGCGGCCGCGCGCGGCTTTTCACTCAGTTCACATGGATTTTAAGAATATCGAGACTTCTCGCCTCAAACGATTGTTGCGCGACGTTGCCACGGTAAATGCCGAACCAACTGGTCAATACGAACTCGACCGCTATTATATTTCCGAGGCACTGAATTCACTTGATGGCCGAGCGGGTGTCACACGTAATGAAATGGCCCACCTAGAGTTCCTCTATATCAACGCTCTTGATGATAGTGAACATGGAATTCCAAACCTTGAAAGTCAGATCGCGGAATCACCCGCATTATTCGTACAGGCAGTAGCACTCGCCTATAAACGCAGTGACGATGGAGAGGACCCGCCAGAATGGCTGCTCGAGGATCCCGAGCAGCGAGCGGCGGTGGCCTTGGCAGCTCACCGCCTTCTCGGCCAGATGAAGAAGATTCCCGGCACAGAGGAAAATGGGACGATTAACTCCACTGCACTCGCTCGATGGCTTGCCGAGGTTCGGCGACTATGCTGGGAGTATGCTCGTGCCGATATTGGTGATCACTGCCTTGGTCAGCTTCTCACCAAGGCGCCAGAGGACGAGAGCGGCATATGGCCCCCTGAAGCGGTCTGCGAGGCCATGGAAGGAATAGCATCTCCAGAAATCAGCAGGGGGTTTCAAATTGGCGTTTACAACTCTCGTGGCTTTCACTGGCGGGGTGAAGGGGGTGATCAGGAACGCGAGCTCGCAACGAAATATCGTAACTGGGCTGAGCGCTTGCACTTCGACTATCCCTATGTCGGGGGAGTTCTCGAGAGCATTGCCGCGACCTACCAGCGTGAAGCCAGACGGGAGGATTCTAAAGCGAGCATCGCAAAGAGGCTTCGCCGTTGATGGCGGGAACTGGGTTCATGTGGGAGATCTGCGCCAATGGGAGAGGTGTGTAGAATTAATGTTCTAAATCGCTTGATCATTGATTTGCTGCATGCTATAATCTGCTCGTTGCGGAACATCTGGGGGATGTAGCAAGATACACCCCCATATATACGGTTTTTTGTAATGATTGATGCTAATTGAAAAAGGTGATTTCTAGCAAATGGGCTGATATTTGGCAATAAAATAGCCGCTAGCGGGCAACTAGCGACTGGACGAATGACAGGGCTAGACAGGAAATCTAATACTGTCTCGTAATATTTATTGTACTCAATTCCTTGATCGGATCAAGGGTGTTGCAATAAACATGCACGGGCCAGAATTCCCTAATCCTGTTTGTTAATTTGTAGTTTTTCGTGATCGTAGCGGGTGGTCTATCTCGCCAATCACCTATGACTAGCTGCTCCAACAGCCAGCCATAGGTAAAGGAGAGTACTGATGCATAGAAAAATCGTCATCAGACCCGGCATGAGCCGGCATCAAATTAGAAATCAGTTACAACGGGCGTTTAACGACGCTGTCAATAATTCGCATTTCGAATGGACTTGCATTCACGGACATCGACACAGAATCCGTATTGGAAGTATTCCGAAAGGTGCTAAACGTCGCCTCTGGTGCGGCTGCTCTATTACAGGGCGTTAGCATTAACTTGTAAATAAGTCGCGGATAGACCACCCGTCACGGTTACGAACTCTCTCGAAAACCTGTTCACGCCTCTACATCAATATCATAGCTAATCTTAATAAGTTTCACAAATCACGTGGATGGGTGGTGAATCTGTTATCAACGATAGTCTCCAGAGAAGCTAATTCGGTCGTCCGAAAAACGTCCACTTTTGAGACAAAATCCAACTTCGCGCTTGTTACTTTTTTCAAGCTGATTTCTATCGCAAAACAGAGTTCTGAAATCAAAGTCATTTATTGTGACATTTTGTTGCGTTTTGGGACTGCAAGGTAAAACATTCGGCCGTCCAACCCCTGACAACCGGTTATTTTCCCCAAATCTTTACTATTCCTCCGCAAACAGATCACGCGCCGGCTTACCTATTATTGTCGCCTCTCTGCCGATCCTCACCCGACGGCCGTATAAAGCACCCTCCAAACGCGCTTCCTCACCCAGACGAATCGTTCCATATGGGACAAGGAACGTGCCCAGATAATGTCCTCGCCTGTCCAAACGCACCGCGCTTCCCCAATAATTGTCCTCCAGCGACCGCCGCGCGACGCGAAAGAGGATGTCTTCCGGTTCACCCGCGGCAACAAAGGCCATCTGCACATCCCGTTGCATCTCCACCCGCCCGGCCACATCAATGACAATCGTGCCCGGATCGGCCGCCAGGTCAATTAACAACCTTGCCCCTCGCTCCAGCTTGATCGAACGGAATCTATAATGTCCGGATGTCAATGTCAATTGGCCGTCGCGCCTCACTCTCAAATCCCGATACGCCCCTTCATTCAGCAGCGCACGCTCCCCACGCCCTACTGTGACATTCTCACGGCCGGGCTGTACGTGCAGTTCCACCCAGGTAATGGGATTGATCATTGGCGGCTCCGCATAGCGGCTGATACGGCCGGCCACCTCTGCGCGGCGGTCAACCCAGACCCGTCCCGCAGCACTGATATTTCCGTTCACCGTCGCGTACTTCTGCACATACACCCGGCCCCCTGAGGCAATGTCATTATCAACCAATCCATACTTGCTCACTGTCACATTGCCGTCGGCCGTCACCGGTCCGCTGACCTGCCCCGTTTTCCCGACATAGATATTGCCCCCCAGGCTCAGGACCTCACCGGAGACGACAACCTCACTTTGCATCCGCACCGGCCCTCTTGCGCCGATGCCGCTGCTCCGCTGTTGCCCGGGCACTCCTGCATAGGAAAGCGCACAATCGGCCGTTGCCTGTCTGGCCATGAACAGAGCAGCCCCCAGTCCATAGTAAACGCCATAATCCCGTGTGCTGCTGATGCCATCGTCCTTATAAAAACGGTCACTGTTGCCATAGGCACATAGGCGCAGGAATCCATGCAACACCTGGACCTTGACTGCGTCGCACGCTTGCGCGCCCTCATCATCTGCCACGCAAAGCGTCAGCGAATAATGGCCTGGCGGCGCCAGGACCATCTTCTCCATGATAAAACCACCTGTCGTCAGAACAGCCTCACCCCCTGGTGTTTCCGACACCGCCAACTCTTCCAGCTCCGAGCCGCTCCCCCAATCGATTGTTGCCGTAAAATCCTCCACTGTCCCGCAAGCCGCACAGTCAAAGCCCGGATCGCTGAAGGTTGCCAGGTCCAGGTTGACCACATCCCCTTCATAGACAACCTGGTCAGGTCCTGCATCAAGGGAAGGTTGGACGTTGTTCACATCCACAGCAAACCCATCGCAAATTTGACCCTCATCATCGTCCATAACACATATTTCCACGTCGTATCGGCCGTTATCAGCGTAATGATGCTCTGCCGTAATCGTCGCCGAAGTTGGTATGGTGAAACCACCTGGCGTCCTTTCGATAATGATCTCCTCCGTTGGTTCTTGATTACCATCTCCCCAATCGATTGTTGCTGTAAAACTCTCCACCGTCTCCGGCTCGCAGCTTGTGCAATCGTATCCCGGATCGCTGACACGCACAGGACCAAGCTGAACAAGCGCGCCTTCGTCCACCACCCGGTCAGCCCCCGCCTCAAGGCCGGAGGGATCTACATTGTTCACCGTGACCACAAAAGTGCCGCAGTGGTTGGAGTCGTCATTTCCTTGCACGCAAACCAGGACCCGGTACACGCCGTCATCTGCATAAATATGGCTGCCATGGATTTCGCCCCTACCGCCGCCTAAATCAGTAATCTGCCCCGTTTTATCACCCGTTTTGTCCCCCCAATTGATGGTCGCCTCTTCTATATTGACTCCGCCAGTTTCAAGATAGCGGGCCAGGCGACCGATCACCACGCCGCCCTCATCTATTTCGCGATCATTAATGGGAACCAGGAGGAACGGGGCCTGCTCCACTTCAATCTGATGCTGATCGCAGAAACCGGCAAAGGCACCTTCCGCACACACCTGCACGGTATATGTGCCATAGGCAGTATAATGATGCGTGAAGGCGAAGCTGCCGCGATATGGATCGTTAAAGCTCTCGGCTCGCGGGCTGCTTCCCGTGTCCGTCACACCATCACCCCAGTCGACTGAAATCGTCGGCGTGACCGGCTGCGATGCGGAGATAGTCCAGGCGCCATCCAGGTTAATCGCCTGCCCGGTTTCCGGGCAACGATTGTCAAACTTGAGAGAGATGAATCCCGGGTCCGGCGGCTCGTTCTTGATATCTGTGGTGAACACATGCACGGCCGCATCCCTGGTATACGTCAACTGCACCGTATCGGTTGTGCTGTCTATACCCGGATAGTAATGGGTCATCGCCGGATTCCGGCAGTCAGCCACCAACGATCCCGCACCGGAACTGACTTGCCACGCATAATTTTCGGCCGGCGGCGTCCAATCAAGCAGCACGGAGTCCGCTTCTTCCTTAAAAGAGTTATCCTGCAAAGATTGGGAGAATGCAGAACCGTTCCCGGTCAGAACGAGGTCATCCTTGCAAGAGCTTTTGCTGCATGGCTTATGGCGGGCGTTGTCGAAGAAGGTCAAAGTCGCCCCCGACGGGCCGCACCAACGGAAGGAAGACATACAGTTTGAAAAACCATCCCAACCCCCTCTTGGATCGTCATAATAGCGGTCGCGGCACTCATTGTAACCGCCATCCAAATACTTGAAGATGTCGTAATCATCCGCCCCTTGCCACTCATAATCGACCAGCACCATGTGCCCGGCGTAATCATCATCCTCATACATCCTGACCCACGGTTCAACGCTGTAAACCTCGCCATAAATATCCACGCCACGGGAGGGATCTTGCACGATATAAGGACCGCCTAAATGATTGTTGCGGAACTGCGGGTCGCCGCAAGTGCCACTGGCGGCCACATTTTCATGCGCCAGTTCAGCCATTTTCACATAATCTTTTGATTGGAAGCTGTCCGGTCCGTGCAGCGTCCACGGTTCAGTGCCCTTGCCGGGATTGCCATCCGCCCAATGATGCACGCCGTAATAGAGCAGCTCTCCCGATGGCGTCACGTAAGCGGTTGCGCCGGCATTAAAATTGGCCTGGGTGCGCTTGCTCATTGGCTTGACTGCATCAAGATCGAGGGTCGTGCCCAGAACCAGGCCCAGCCAGTCGGGTGGCCACGGAATCGACAGCCAATATTCCTCAAAGTAATACCAGCGGTCCTCGAACAGCTTGGTGGGCCACTGCCAGTAGCGGCGCTGTCCCGGGCTGCGCAGCATCTTTTCCGAATCCAAAGCGGCCGTCATCGTCAGATTCCCCGGTTGATCCTGGTTGTGCAGCTTAATTAAATAAAGCTCATCCTCGCCAAACATGGTGATCGCCGGTGAAAAACCCTCTGTGTTGATGGCTCCAATCAAGTACAAAGCGCCGTCCGCCTGGTCGACAAAGGTCAGATTCTGGAAGCGCGGCTTACTATCTTGCCAATATCCCTGGGTGAGTAATACTTCCAGATCGGGTACGCGCGTTGGCGGTGTTGTAGATAAGTCATACCTCCGTTCTGTGCTCAATTCCTGGTAATCCGTCCACATCAGTCCCTCAGAAAAAGTCCCCTGATTAGACCAATGGTAGTGGGCCTTATTGCCTGTGTTGCGCACAAGTAAGAAACGGCCGTCAGGGTATTCGGCCGTTGCCGGCAATTTTGTAATTCCCACGCCCTGCGCACCGTCCGACCATGGGGGCTTGACCGGCGCGCCGTAGACATGCAAATACTTGCCCTTCTTCTCAATCGTATACACCACGACCTCGTCCGCCCCTACGGTATCCTCAATAAGCCAACTATCCTCACCGTTTTCCTTGATCACTGCATCATCGCCGACAACAACATGCACAGTGGCCAGCGCATCTTGCAGCGTTTCGCTCAGATTGAGACTATTGAGGGCGCTTTCATGCTCAAGTCCCAGGATCAATGGCTTCTCCCAGGCATGATACACATTTAGATAAAAATGGGAGTCTTTCTCCTCCAAATGCAAAGCATATTTCTTTTCGCCATCGGTAATAAGCCAGACGCGTGCGCCATATTGGGTGATTGTCGCATCATAACCAAGATCGATACCCCCCAATTGCTGAAAAAGATCCGCCATATACGCCTGCGTTGTATTGTTGTAGTCCATGTATTGTTGTACTTCATTGGGCAGCGTGAACAATTTGGGCACATCATTACCTGCTTTGAGCAGCAGTTCAACCTCCGGCATTTCCACCGGATTCAAGGGATCGCTGCAATCATAGAACATGACCCGGATTTCTCCGGCTCCCTTACGCACTGCACTGTTTCCACCATTAGGCACAGCAAGAATGTCGCCCACCATGGAGATACCGGAAGGATGTTTTTGATAGGGATATTCGATGATTTTCACGACGCGGTCCCGGCCAAGTCCTGGATCAGGAAAGGTAGAAGTCGTCTCCTTGCCCTGCTGCAAGCGGTTAGAACCTAACCTTTCTCCATGTTGGGCACGCGAGCCCATCTGCACCACCAGCAAGGCAGCATATGAGTCTTCATCTTCCGGTGTGCCGCTGACCGCCATGTAAAAAACGGGCGCCTGGCCCACGCGCGGCGAGCGCGCCATGCCCTGGATATGGCTGTCAAAAGGTGGTGGAAACAGTTCAAGCTGCCGCTGCACCGCCGGCTGCAAACCCAGATTAAAGCCCATCCACTCCCCGCGATGGGTCAGATTGGCGAAAGCTTCTTCGACATTTGCTACCTTGTGGTTTTCATAAACGATGGGACTGCCGTCGCCGGCCGCATACGCCGCGCCTCGAACCACAGCCGGTTCATCCTCAGCGGCCAGCATGCCTGGTAATATAAGGGCAATCAACATCAGCCCAACCAGGAACAATAATGCAATTCTTCTCATGGGATTGGTCCTCCCCTACCTTAGAAAGAAAAGGTGGCGCGACAGCCACCTGGTTAAACCCATTCAACACTGCTCACTTGCGCTTTTTTTCTCGCTGCTAACATTTG
>JANQGC010000068.1 GCA_028277515.1 Anaerolineae bacterium | reverse complement strand
CCCGACGGCGTCGGTCACCAAAGTTCAATCCATAACCTGGCGATCATCGTCGACCGCACAGCGCCAGTTGTAACAATCGACCCGGGTGCGAGCAACCGCCTTGCCAACCGAAACGATCAGGGACGCTGGTTCGTGGCATTGACGGGCACTGTGAATGAGCCGGCTGCCGGCAGTAAACCGGGCAGTGGGCTGGACACCGTTGAAGTGCTGCTCAGCAAAGGGAATACCGGACAGGGCTGGCAGCAGGCGGCCGTTGTCGGCAATCAGTGGTCGCTTGATTATATCCTGCCATCTTTTGATGAAAACGGCAATAGTTTACCTTCTCCGAGCGGCGCTTATTCGGCCGCCGTTCGCGCCACAGACAGTATTGGCAATATAACCCCCTCCGGCAGCTATCCAACGGCCGAATTTACTCTTGACGAAGATGGACCGCAAGTGACGATGACCCACCCAATCTCAGCAACCGAACTTATTAGCGGTTCGCTGGTTCTGCAAGGAGAGGTCAGCGACGCTTCGGCCGTCACGTCCGTGGAGGTCAACTTCACCCCATCGGAACAGATTGATGCCTTGAATGGCGCGGTCCTCTATTTACCTTTTGACGAAAAGCAAGCCACCCAATATTTCGAGGATCAATCGGGCAGCGGCAATGCGGCCGTTTGCGATTTGGCAAGCTGCCCAGCGCCTGATACTGATGGCCAACGAGATGGTGCTTTCACCTTTGATGGCACAGATGATATATTAGACACTCAGGCAGGCGTTGTCGAATTGGCTAAGGGGGATTTCAGCATTGCTGCCTGGGTCAAGACGACGGCGACCAGCCAGGGAATCGTCACTAAGAATGATGGTGACAATGTCTGGGAAAATGGCGAAAAGAGCTTCTACATCGATGCTGCCGGTCTACCGCGTTTCGTCGGCTTCGGCAACGGCTACATCATCAGCACGCAGCCGGTCAATGACGGCCAGTGGCATCATGTTCTGGTCACCTGGGATCACAGCAACGGTAACATAGGCAAGATCTATGTCAACGGCCAAGACGTGACCTCCAATGAAACCAGTTACAATGCGGCCAATGCCGATAATGCGGGCGATACGTTAAAGATCGCTGAACCCAATTTCCAGGGATCGGGTAATGACATAGAAGCCCCTCATCATTTCAAAGGATCCCTGGATGAGGTCCTGATTTTTAACCGCGCTTTGGCCGCCTACGAAGCCGCCAACCTATATGCCTATGGTTCAGGAACGTGGGAGGCAGCATCCGTCACTGACGGCACCTGGACCTACACGATTCCAGAAGGCGAAAATGGCATTGAGGGCTATTATCAGATTAATGTGCGCGGCACAGATTCTCTTGGGAATGTGACCGGCCAGGGCGACCAACGCGTCTGGCGTGGAGAGCTTGACACAAAGCCGCCGCAGCTTAGTTTCCCAGTTACCAGTGATCAAAGCGGCAGCGTGCCGACGGTGAAGTTTGAGTGTCTGGTTAGCGACTTTAATCTGGTTCAAAGCCAGAGCTGTATACCTGTCGCACCGGCAACTGATCCGGAATTCCGCCTCGGCGATATTACAACCACCACATACGATCAGGTGGATGAATGGTATGCGCAAAATATAACCGATACATCGCGACTCTATACCATCGACGCTCAACGTGTCTACACCGGCACAGTCGATACTGATGTATCGCTTCAAGCGTGCGATCTCTACAATCACTGTACTACTGTGCAGAGTAATCTAATTGCTGCCCCCGTAGCCCAAGCCGGTGCTGAAGTGCTGCATCACTCTTCCGGTACGGTACTCACCACGCTCGATACGGTCATGGTTAGCGGCGACGTCTATGCCCAAGAAGGATTACAAGCCTTGATCGTTTCGGCCAACGACACATCGCTTCATGCCCAGCACTGGGAGAATGGCAGGAGCACCAGCAGCACATGGGGTTTTGAGTGGCAACCGCCGGGGGAGGGCGTTTATACCTTCAATACTATGATCAGCGATTGGAATAATGTGCCCAAGAAATACTGGGTGTTCTTTCCGGTGTTATTGCCCTATACCAACGGCAGCGCTCTGGAAAACGAGACGGGGACCGGCGGAGCACCACTTCATGGTTCCACGAATGTGACGGCCGAACAAAGAACGGCTGCCATTGACTTCCTTGCGGCCGGTATATGGCCGCAAGCAGCAGAAGATTTGAACGATTTGCATACCGGCACACCAACAACCATCTATGTTGACCTTGAACCACCTTCTGTGACCTTCAAGACAACCTTGCTGACCTCGGAGCACCTCATAGGTGAGGACATTGTCGAACTCTCAGGCAGTGCGCATGATAATTTGCCCCTGGACCGAGTCGACGTGCGTATCGCAGGTGGGTCGTGGGACCGCGCCGGCCTCAAGGATGGTGAATGGCGTTATCCCTGGAGGCTAACCAACCCGACCGATAGTGAGACATTTGAAGTCAGCGTACGCGTAACTGACGTGGCCGGCCGCAAGGTCATTGTCACCGAGCAGGTTGATGTAGATTTTGTTCTGCCCGAAGCCGGTGAAGTAAACCTAACCTATACCAATCCTGCCTTACCTTCGGACCGTTCATAATAAAAGGCAGCGGTTAAATTAAGGATCTGAGGCTTGGCACAGTGATCGGCTGTCGGCAAAAGTTGGCATCAAATCATTTCGTATAGCACTGAGATGATACAGTTTGCAACCAATCAGCCCATAGGTGCAAGCCGCTGTGATTAGTCGTTTCCGTCTTTAGACTGCGCACAGCGGCTTCTAATAGATAGCGATTTTCATGCAGCCAGGTCGGGCGGGCGGGGGATGTTGGGAAATAGGGCGCCGACAATAGCAGATTTACGCCGATAAATAATAAAAAATTCAGCGTCATCAGCGTAAATCAGCGTTCAATTATCCTTCTCTTGAAATGTATCCTAAATTACACCTATTGCATAAACCATTATGTTGCCTGCTTCCGGCCAATCCTTGACAATGGAATTAGCGTATTCTCAAGCTGCACAAATGATTTAGATTAAGCCGGATAGAAACAGTGCCGGCTCCAAAAACATCATGGAAAATGTAGGAATAGTTGCTGCCGATCAAGTCGGCCGCGATAAGATCACCGTCGGTAACATTAGCGACAGCTATACCGCCATCGGTGAAGGCGCACAGGTTATTGTCAACCACATTGAGCAGGCGCTTTCTCAGGTCGATGAGCTAGAAAAGAGCCTGGCCATCGCTGAGAAACAATTGGCCCAGGCCATTCAACGCAAAATTATGGGCTATACCCGGCTAAATGCGTCCGAGACGGCTGCTGAGCGTCACAATCCATATAAATCACTCTTAAGTTACGAAGTAGAAGATGCACCTTTCTTCTATGGCCGTACGGCTGCCATTGCAGCGATGCGCGAAAGAATGCGACGTGGCCGCTTAACAATCCTGGAATCAGACTCCGGATCAGGAAAAACTTCTCTTCTTAAAGCCGGTTTATCTTCACGGTTTGTTGCCGGAGCGGGGTTCAGCCTTTACATCCGGCCGTATAATTTATCCCCGACGGTCGCCATTAAAAAAGCATTCCTGCCGGATTATGACACGCGAATAGATCTCCATCCTTTCGAGGACGATTCAATGGGGCTGCATGGATTTTTGGAGCGTGTCTCTTTTTATTTGGGTGGCCGGGAGCTGGCTATTTTCCTGGATCAATTTGAGGAATTCTTTAACGAGCTTGATCCCCAAAGCCGGCAAAAATTTGCTGATGAACTTCACCGGTGTATCCAGTCCGACCTGCCTGTCCGTTGGGTGATGGCCATGCGCAAGGAGTATTTATCAGAGTTGCGCCTGTTTGAGGCTTTAAAACCTTTTGATAATCGTTATTTCCTGCCTGCTTTTCGTATAGAAGAAGCACAAGAGGTAATTATCGAACCGGCAGCTTTGAAAGGTATGACCTATGAAGATGGGTTGGTGGAGCAGATCATGGCCGATATCGGCCGCGATGCGGAGACAATTTCACCTGTTCAGGCCCAGTTAGTTTGCTACGCCTTGTTTGAAGAATTGGACCAGGAAAAAGGTGAGAACGTCATCTCGCACCGTCTTTATGAATCGCCACGTGGTCGAAAGCCAGGCAAACCAGGTGCTGAAGGGATTTTAGCCAGTCATCTGACTCGCGTCCTGGACAGCCGGCTCACATCCGGACAGCGTAAAATTGCTCTCACCATATTGGGATCTCTCGTCACTTATGACGGCCGCCGTGCGGTTAAAACCGGTAAAGTTCTGGCTGCCAAAAGAGAACTAGCCGGTGAGCTGCATAGCAAAGTATTGGAAATTCTAGTTGAAAACCGCATTCTACGCGTTGAACGAGATGAAAATGATGAAAAAACCTATGAATTGGCCCATGATTATTTACTGCAAGAGATCGCGGTAGATCCTGACGCCAGGGCGCGTAAGCTGGCTCAAGAAATACTTGACCGGGAGGTTGCAGCCTGGAAAGAAAATAAACATTTACGCATCCCGCAAGACAAACTGGCCATGCTGAATGTGCAGCAAGGCGCCTTGGCAGTAAATAGTGATGCACAACATTTGCTGGATCTCAGCCACAAAGCGCACCGCCATGCGCGGGTTCGCAATATCGGCAGCATAGTCCTTGCTACAATTATCATTGCCGTCATTTCCACTCTGGCCGTCACCGGCCAGATTCCGCGCCTCATTTATCGGCCGATTGAACCAGGTTGGATAGAAATCCCCGCCGGAGAATTTTTAATAGGCTCCTCTGATGAAGAAGTTACCTGGGCTGGGGCTATTGAAGAAAATGAATTGCCTGAAATGGCCTTCTATATATTGTTCAACGAGCAACCCCAGCATGAAGTCCATCTCGACTCGTTTGATATTGCCAAATATGAGGTCAGCAACAAAGAATATAACCAATGTGTGCGTTCCACCATTTGCAGCCCACCCAGCAATGATCTTTTCCACCAATCACAGTTCGCCTCTTTTCCGGTAACTGATGTGAACTATGGCCAGGCGGTTACCTATTGTGAGTGGGTCGGGGGACGTTTACCAACGGAAGCGGAGTGGGAAAAAGCGGCCCGTTTTGGCCATGAAACGAAAACACCGCAATATGCCTGGGGGGATGAAATTGATCCAATGAAGGCTCATGTTTTTGCCGGTTCGGACAATGCACCTCTGGCGGTCGGATCCTATTCACCGGATGGTGACACCGCTGTTGGATTGGTCGATATGACCGGAAACGTATGGGAATGGGTGTCCGATTGGTATGCTGATGATTATTACGAATATGGGGTAAGAGAAAATCCCACTGGCCCGCCAAATGGGGATTGGCGTATCGTGCGTGGAGGGTCCTGCTGCAACGATTGGATACAGGCCCGTGTTCCATTTAGAAATTCCAGTTTACGTCCTGGCGACTCTGCCGCGGATGTTGGTTTTCGTTGTGTTCATTAATTTGTTCCAGTTTTTTTAATGGAGGTTTATCATGAAAAAATATATAACTCTCAGGCCAGTAAAAATTGTTGGTTTTCTGATCATTCTGTCTTTTTTGGTCATAGCCTGCGCGGAGTCCCAATTTGATACAACGCAGATAGATCCCGCGCAAAGGGATGCATTTATGGCCACTATCCAGGCCAATGGTGGAGAGGTTGATAGTGAGATGGAGTCGCTCATCCGCCAGGCGGCAGGTATGCCGGATGAAGCACCGCCTTCTGCGGCCGAAACTGCTCCTGAACCGGCACCCGCGTTGCCCCCAGAAGGAGAGAGTGAATTAGTTATAGAGCCTATGCCTGACGTACAAGATGCACCAGAATCTGAGGAGCCGCTTGCTGAACCACAAGAAGTGTCAGAGCCAATGGAACCTCCAGAAGAACCGCCTGAAACTTTGATCGAGGAAGAACCTCAACCCAATGTAAGTGCCCAAATTATTAACCCGGACCCTGAAATTCCTGCACCTTCAACCTTACAGCTACATGGTAAATGGACATTTATTCAAAGCTTTAGAGGAGAGCCATGTTCAAATCTTTGTCAGAATATGTTAACTGGTCAAGGGCAGAAGAATTTTAAACTAAACGATAGAATTTGTTTAAATTGGATAGAAAGCAAGCCAAAGGATTCAACACCTCAAAGTGAGATACCTAATTCGATTACCATAAGCATTTACAATAATAACAATGGTGAGAATGTTCACAATAAAGATGTACCTGCCACTAAGGGAGGTTTATGCCGTGGATCTGAGGTATTCACAGATACGCCTGGAAATTTTCTTGCAGTAATTAACGATGGTATTTCAAAACGCGAATGGGATTTCAATGTTACACGGTAAGACTCCTATTACTTTTAGATAGACGCACTGGAGTAGGGCTAGCGTATCTATTAACCAATCTGTCAAGGAATGGCCAAATACACGACGGCCGTGGTGTTTAGCTTATACAAGTATGATTCACTCAGGTTCAAAAAAGGGTATAATCTCCTAAAATATACATGTCTATCTTGGAGAAACCGTTGGCTTATGCAGAATCAAAAGAAACGAAGTGTCATATCAGTGTTCATTTGGCTGTTCACGCTCATAATCCTTAGCGGTTGTTCAACCGGGGAAAATGGTAGTTCCGAATCTCCAAATACAGGAGATCCAGCTATCCAGCTTAGCGATCTGGACATTACCACCGGCCAGACGATATACGTACCCGCTTACTCGGAAATATATGTTTCCCGCGGCCGGACATTGGATTTGGCCGTCACCCTTACGTTTCATAATACGGATATTGAGCAGGCGATTGTGATTACATCTGTCAATTATTATGATACCCAGGGGCAGTTGCTGACAGCATATTTATCTGAACCGCGTCAACTGGGTCCGCTAGCCTCTACCGAATTCTTTGTCGACGCCGAGGAGCAAAGCGGTGGATTGGGAACCGGATTTATTGTTGAGTGGGTGGCCGAGGAGCCTGTGTTTGAACCGGTCGTTGAAGCAATCATGGTCAACACTTCCAACAACCAGGGCATCTCGCTGACCAGCCCTGGCCGGGTGATTAACCAAATTGCATCACAAGAAAATTAAACCAATAACATCAAAAAAAGTAATGCCAGGCTGCCAGGTTGTAATTGAATAAACGAGTCTGGTTAGTGGAAATCAATGATGATGGACAGGATGGCTTGAATACCAATTGTTGTTTGAGCTTGCCTCTTGGACTTTGAATCGATTCATTGCCGCATGGATCAATCCGATCAGCAGCGTCACAATCATTGGAATCCCATAGGCATATTTGCTGATTGTGAAGAGTGTTTTCAACCATGCAATTGCTACGACCGAAGTCGGATAGATCACTATCAAAATCGCCAGGCAGATATTCTCCAACAAGTCAAAAACAGACCCAAGTGCTACCAAATTCAGTCTTTTTATTTTGCTGTCAGGCTTGAAGCCACGCTGCAGCAGCCAAGAAATTAACAGCGCCACAAACAGAAACCCCATGATGGGAAAGATTAAATCCCATGTTAAGTGGAACCACAACTGATAGGTACGTCCACTCTCGCCCCAGGATTCTATGATTAAGAAGACCTCTTCTGCTGTATGAAAGACAGGGTCATCAAGAGACTCCATCTCACCAGCAGCGGGATAAATTCGATCGAGTAAAGGCAGGGTCACAGCCATGAAAATGATTATTGATGCGAAGATTGATATGACCACCCATCCTTTAGCCCAAGAATGGAGACGGTTTGAAATCGTTAGTAACATTTTTTTGTCCTTTAGAATCATGAAGAATTCTCAATATTTTTTTCAAATAGAAAACGCTTCAGGTGATGATCGCAAGCCTTTCTTATTCATTTCTATCTTCCTTGCTCATTTTTCTGTTGATGCGGCAGCAGTGCTTGAAAATGATTCTTTCACAACCAAATCCATCACATCTCTTCTCATTGTTGGTGGATATTCTTGGGTTGCCGTACCGATGCGGAAGAACATCTGAATCGTACCGCCTACTGGTGCATATTCGTTATGGATTCTCTGGTAAGGCACCTTCATTTCAGGATATTCTTCTAACACCTGGCTTGGTGGGTGCATCACTAGACCGAGTGAGTGAGCTGTCAAAATGAGTCTAGCATAGAGCATGCCACTTTGGACTTGTTGGATTCGCTCGTTTCCATTGGTCACAATCATTCCATAAGCAGGTGTGTGGGCAACGGCCGTTTGAGTGCCTTCCACAAACATATTGGCCGAGGCTTCTTCCCCGTTCAAGGACGGAAATATCGTTATCAACCCTTGCATCACATGTTTCATCATGCCGGTTGTGGCCTGCCCTTCAACCGAGTAGCCATATCGATACTCGTTTTTTTGATATTCGTTAGGGCGAAATATAACGGCCGATTCCTCATAAATTCGATGAACACCTGCCTCAATCTCAGCCCCTTCAAGCGCATAATTGCCGAGACGTACCCTGTTTTCATCATCCAGAAACAATGTCAACGCCAGGTCGAATTCGTTATTAGCTGCCTGTAGTTGTTGCACCTGCTCATTTGTCAATGGCGTATCTTCATATACCGCTCGATTCGTATCCGCCATAAACATGAAATCGTAGAGGGGTGTTTCTACAGGGTCTTGCCTAAAAAGGGCAATGCTGGCAACGGGCTTCATTTTCATGCTCTCAACAAGATGTTTTTCATCATAGATACCATCTGGGAAAAGCTTGATTTCCGTTTTGTATCCCAGCTGTTCCCCTGCAACACGCACATATTCAAGGAACGTACCCTGAGAAACCATCGCTTGCCGCGCAAATGGGTCAACCTCAGGGGTCAGCCGCTCATTATCTGCATAAAGATAAAAAACATCTTTGTTGTCAACCAACCTGATTTTCCAAGGTTGCATGTTGTGCCCATTGGCCGCCAACAGCCCATGTGCTGCCAATTGGATGCGGGGATCATCAAATTGCTGCGCATACGATTTTTGCCAAGGTTCTAAATAGCTTGGCTTCAAGAAAAAGCCGCTGGTTATAAATAAAGTAGCAACGATCACAATCATTAGAAAAGCTAAACCTGTTAACATCCTGGTTGCCATCCTTTTTCTATTTTTTTTCTTTGTATGTTTTTGGTTCATTTTCAACACCTATCACATTAATTATTTTTATTTCAAATAAGGGTGAAAGAACTTCAAGACCAGTTCTGCACCATCACTGAAATCTTTTTGTTCGACTTGCTGCCCCATGTACTCCAAGTGAATCAAGTAGTGGTTGGCAATAATCCAGACGATCGTCAGCGCTTCATTTAGTTGAATACCACTCTCTGGAAAGTGCAAGAGCGGCTGCAAAATTAAACGCTGTTGTGCAAATCGTGCATTTATGACTGTAAAATGGCGTTCGGCTAAAGCAGCATCGGCATTTAACAAGGCGGCGATTTCACGATTGAAGAAACGATACCGCCATAGCAGTTCAAAATTGTCAGTGATAAATCTTTTCAACACATTCAAGGAAATCTCCTGTGATTCGGCTCGTTGATAAGAAGGATCCCACTCTTTGATCATCCGCTCATAGATTTCCCGAATAATGTGGGATTTGTCTTTGTAGTGATAATAAAGGTTGCCCGGGCTAATTCCGGCTTCTTTAGCAATATGGTTTGTTGATACCTTTGCCGTTCCATGTTTATTAAAAAGATTGGTTGCGGCAATAAGAATTGATTCCTTATTTGACATTGATAGCTCCAAATTAGAGTATTTACTCTAAATATAGAGTAAATACTCTAATTTGTCAAGGGCTTGAGTTGAAAGTTGATTACCAATTCTCGATTAGCACGTATTTGGTGAACTCAACTATTTAAACAGAAGAGAGTTCAATCCATTTTGCCTGGGCCGGTCTCCCGACCGCATTCGTTGATGGTAAGGTGAAGATACAGGCCACAGCCAGGCAACATTTATTTCGACTTAATTAGATTCTTTTCTGACTTAACCAAAGAGGTAAGGGGTATATATTTTCCTGAGATGAGGCCATCATTTTTCTCTCTAGGAATTTTTTAAAGGGTAGTGGATAATCTCAAGGTACTACCCCTTGTTAAATAGCCGTATACTTAATTTAAGCAATCTTAGCTTAACTATAACAATTATATGCTGGGCTGCAATTTCCCAAAATTGAGCAATTAAACAATAATTACAAACAGTTCCTCAGTTGAAATTTCGGCCAAGTCTGTGTGGCTAAATACGGTGTATTGTACAATTTAGTTATGTGAATATAATGGGATCGATATATGGAGGTAAATAATTATGAGACGACGAGGACGAGCACCAGCAGTGAGACGGAGACGTATGAGAAGACACAGGAGAAGGCGCAGACGGTGGAGATGGCGTTTCACACGGCGTCTAATCGTTGGTTCAGCCATTATATTGTGTATTGGTGGTGCTGCTGCCGCTTATAAACTAAACAAGAAAGACGTTGATAAGATTGAGAAAAGCACCGGCAAGAAGGCTGAAGAACTGAGTGAGGAAGAGCTTAAAGCAGCCATGAAAGAGCAAGGTATTCAAAGCCTGGAATTGACAGAAGAAGATGAGTTGGCCATTGATAAGGCTGAAAAAGAAGACCAGCAAGCTGCGGAAAAAGAAAAATCTCCGGTTCCAGATGCTTCTCAAAAACCGGCTCAGCAAAAAGAGGATTCAACAAAAATCAGCACTACTGCCTCATCGGCAGATTACATAGAGGAATTGAAGAACCTGGCCGAGCTACATGAAGCCGGTATCATCACAGATGAAGAATTCAAATCGAAAAAGGCTCAAATTCTCGGCATATGAGCATTAACAACATTAATATCATCACTCTTTGTCAAAGGCGAGATCAGACAAGGAAAGCCTTGGCAAAGGCTTCCTTTGACGCGACATCTCCAAGAATTCTTTTTTACTCAACTACCTCTGGGACATTGGCATAAATATACGCCATTCCGGATCGTGAATTGCCAATTCAGGCAGGGTCGAAGCGTAAAGCTCTTCCACGTTCTTCGCGTTGACTTATCCTCCTTGTTCATAGACAATAAGGATGCCTCAATCTTTATACAGGAAATGCCGATTGTCGGAAAAATTTATCATCAACAATAATCTTTATGGATATACAAGAGTCCGAGAACGATCCCGTTATCGTTGAGGGACAGCTAATAACCACTCACATTGAAAGCGAATCTCCAAACCCGTTGGGGGCTGGCCAAGAACCGGCCGCCGCTTCCTCTCCTGAGCCAACCGATGGTGGCGATGTCGGTCACGTTGAAGAATCTGATCTTATTGAAGAAGCTGTTCCCTCTGAACCCGATGAGCTGCCTGGTCAACCGGTGGATGCGGATGAAGATGATTTTGATTCGCTGCGCGCCTTAACAGGATTGCTACTAGGAGGCGCCATTGAAGGTACGAGCCAGCTTGTCTCTCGTTTGCGGATTTACGAAGAACAGATGCGGGAAGAGACGGCCGGACGGCCGTCGAAAGCCCCGGAACAGGAAGATGAACTGGATCGCCTGCGCTACGCCATGTTCGGCCTGATCCTTGATGCCCAATCCACCTTCCGCCGTAACCTGTCCCTCTGGGCGCGTGCCTTTGATAAATCGGTCTCCGTGACCAACCAGGTCACCCGTCCCGTCACCAACAGCTTTCTGCTGGCGCCCATTCAGCGTCGCATCGACCGTCTGGCGCGAAAAGGAGAAGAAAGCCTGGCCCATTGGATTGCAGAAGGCCGTAAAGCGGAACCTCACAATCGCCAACTAGCTAAAATGACCTATAGACAAATTGTTGATGAATTCATCAATCAACTTGCTGAAAATCCTGAGCTTCAAGATCTCGTTGCCCAACAAGGCATCAGTCTGGCCGGGGAAGCGCGAGACGAGGTTCGGGAGCGCACAGTGACGGCCGATAACCTGATGGAAGGGATTGTACGCCGCATTCTACGACGTCCACCGCGCAGGGAGTTGCCTATTCCCCCTCCGGAGGTCCAACGGTGGGCAAATTTGACCTTAGATGAATACAAAATTGAGTCCCTCCCAGACGAATCCGACAAATAATACATTACAAGGGCAATACGCCGGATTCATCAGTCGATTTCTTGCATTTCTGATTGATGCCATTGTTGTGATCATCACAGTTTCCGTTGTTGGTGGAATCACAACCCTACTCATATCCTTCTTTGGACTCACGGATGTGATAGACCAACTGGAGCAAAGCACTTCCATTCAAGGAAGCATATTGCGGGCCTTCACAGCATTTTGGGGTGTCAGTGCTATTGCCTTTCTTTATACTGTAATTGCCTGGACAGTAACCTCCGGAAAATCTATCGGTAAAGGGTTGCTCGGCCTGCGAATTGTACCCATGGACGGCTCACGCATTACACTTTTGACCGCTGTTTGGCGTTACATAACATTTTGGTTTTCAGTCATACTTTTAGCAGTGGGAGTGCTCTGGATTCTAGTATCGGACACACGTCAGGGGTGGCATGACAAGCTGGCCAATACCTGCGTCATTTATGATTGGCCTGCCCGGGAAGATGTGCTAGTTGTTGAAAATTTACGGGAACGTTTAAAATATCTGAAACATACACGAAAACGAATTCGTGAACGTCGGTTGAGGCAAAAAGAAGATAATTAAGGAATTAGCGAAATCTGAAAAGGGATTAGTTTCCATGTCGGCAAATCATAATGTTGAGATTGTTGTTACCGCCTACAATAGCGACCAAAAAGCGGGAGAGGCTTTTAAGGAACTTCAGAAGCTTCAGAAAGACCAAACTTATCAGGTTCTTACGGCGGCCGTCCTTGTTAAGGATTTGCAAGGTAAAACATCTACCGAGGCCACTTTGGACGTAGCGCGTAAAAAAGGGACCCGTATTGGCGCGGTCGCCGGTGGATTATTAACCATCGTCGCGCCGCCAATTGGCGTTGCCGGAGTTTTGTTAGGCGTTCTTGGTGGAGGCATCATCGGCCGCAACGTTTCCAGGAAACCCACCAAGAATTTCACCCAGGATTTCCTTCATAATATCCTTAAAGATATGCCTGGCGGTAGCTCCGCCCTGGTGATCTTAAGTGAGACGGAACAAGCTGATAATATAATCGAAAACCTCCAACCCTTCGGCGGGCGTACCTACCGCCAGGTGTTAAGTGACGATGCATTGAACCAGTTAATTGAGGTTCAGCAAAAAGGACAGGAGGCAGCAGCAGCCAAAGCTGGAGACCTACCGCAGGAATTCCAGGAGATCTTGAGCCAGGGTACCAGGCGAAAAGGACCTGCTATAAAAAGCGTCTTCGTCATCGTCAACCCGGCCTCAGGCCAGGATGCTACGATTTTAAACAATTTAAATTCCGTCTTTTACGCGGCGAATATCGACTGGGACCTGGCTATCACGAAAAAATCTGGCGACGCTGCCAGGCTGGCCAAAGAAGCGGCCGAAGCGAATGTAGTCGATATTGTTGCTGTTTATGGTGGTGACGGCACCGTGATGGAAGTTGCCAGTGGCTTAATAGGCACAAATATGCCTCTGGCCATTTTACCAGGCGGCACCAATAATGTGTTGTCAGTTGAACTTGGGATTCCAAAGGATTTGATCCAGGCGGCCGGCTTAATAGCTGTCCTGCCTGCTGAACTACGTTCAATTGATATGGGTCGTTCCAATGATCAATTATTCATTTTACGCGTTGGTGTCGGCTATGAGGCTCAAATCAATGAACTGGCCGATCGTGAAATGAAAGACCGTTTTGGTGGTCTCGCTTACACCTTAGCCGGCCTGAAATCGTTGAAAAACCCGCCCATTGCTAATTACCGACTGACTCTTGACGGGCAAGTTGAAGAACTTGAAGGTTTATGGTGTATGGTGGCCAATTCGGCGAGCCTTGGCATTCCAAATGTGGAAATCGCCCAAAGCGTCGATGTTGGTGATGGTCTGCTTGACGTCATTGTAATCGGCCAACGAGACCTGGATTCACTGCTTTCTGTCGCGGGCAGTATTGCTAAAAAAGAGTTTGGTAAACCTCTTCCCCATTGGAAGGTGAAAGAAGCCTTAATTGAAGCTGATCCTCCTATGGCTGTTACCGGTGACGGTGAGATCTGGGAACCAACGCCTTTGACAATCTCTGTCATTCCAAATGCTGTTCAAATCCTTGTACCCAATGATAAAGAAAAGGATGCCTAAGATGAGACATGACACTCTACATAATCTTCATCATGCTGATGCCCATGATGATTGGAAGAAGGCCCGCCGCAAGGTCATTTACAAAGATATTGTATGCTTGGTCAAAGGTTGCTCCGTTGATCTGCTGTCATTTTCTACCGTTCAAAAAAAGAACCGTCTGGTCAAACATTTATATCTTGGCTTGCAAAATGTGCCTTTGGGGAAAATTAAGGGGAGTGTCGGCCGATTCAAAGATTTCAACTCAGCCTTCATGCCCCGCAATGATAACTTGGAAGATCGCTGGAAAAATGTGGAGGTTGCTATGTTGGAAGGCAAAACGCCCCCTATTGAACTTTATAAAGTTGGGGAAGATTACTTTGTTGTCGATGGCAACCATCGTGTATCTGTAGCCCGGCTTAAAGGGTTTGAAATAATCGAAGCCTATGTCACAAACTTTAGAAATATTGACGAGAGCGCCCAAGAAGATACTCAAACTCAGATAATTGCCATTGAAAAAAGTGATTTCTTAAAGAAAATTGGCCGTTCTAATGCCAAGCTTGGCCGATCTATCCAATTTACGTCTGCCGGATGTTACCAGAAAATTAACAAACAAGTTGAAATGTACCGCTTTGGATATGAACAAAAGGGTCGAGTAAATTATACTTATGAACGCGCTTTTAAGGATTGGCATGAAGAGATTTATGGTCCTGCTCTCAAGGTAATAAAGCAAAATGATTTGCTCAACCGCTTTCCTGATAGGACAGAGGCTGATTTATACATCTGGTCAGCAGAAAACAGTGATGAAATCACAAACATTGTCATGGAGCAGGAACGAATCAGTTAGAATTCCCCACCCATTTAAATCCTTATATGTGGTTTGCTTTTCGTAATGGCTATACGAATAAGCAGATTTGGAGGTCAAGTTGATTAATCCACACAACTTAGATGTTGAAATTTCTCGTCGTGATACAAATTCTGTAAAGTGGTTGCTGCTTGTCGATGGTGACGATCCTCATCAGGCTGTCATCACGGACCGTTTTTTTGGGGAACAGCGCACGCTGCCCTTGTGGGTCGCCGATATGGATTTCCGTTCACCTCAACCGGTCATTGATGCCTTAACCGCCCGCGCCCGGCACGGCATTTTTGGCTACACGCTTCCCGGTGACAATTATAACCGTGCCGTTATTGACTGGGTGCAGTCTCGCCATAATTGGCCAATCAAATCCGAGTGGATTTCCCCCACCCCTGGTGTCGTTCCGGCCCTAAATATGCTCGTTCGCGCATTTGTTCAACCAGGGCAAAAGGTAATCATCCAACCCCCGGTTTACCATCCATTTTATTCGGTAATCAAGAATAATGGCGTGAAAATCGCTAAAAATCAATTGCTATACGAAAACAATAGGTATAAGATTGATTTTCGAGGGTTAGCGGAAATGGCCGCCGATCCCCAGGTTGTTATGCTTATCCTTTGCAGCCCGCACAACCCGGTCGGCCGTGTTTGGACGGAAGAAGAGCTAACGACCCTGGGTAATATTTGCCTGGACAATGATGTGCTCGTTGTCTCTGACGAGATCCACCAGGACTTAACCCTTTTTGGCCAATCATTCACGCCCTTCGCGCGCATTAATGAGCGTTTTGCCCAAAATAGCGTCACCTGCACTGCTCCCAGCAAAACGTTCAATCTTGCCGGGCTGAAAACCTCTAATATCATCATCCCTGACCCCCACAAGCGTGAGAATTTCCAAAATGAGCTGGAAAAAACAGGTCTATTCGGCCTTAGCCCCTTTGGTATGGAAGCCCTCATTGCCGCTTATAATGAAGGGCTACCCTGGTTGAACCAGGTTTTGCAATATATTGAGGGGAATTATCTCTATTTGAAAGAGTTCCTGGAAGAAAAAATACCTGAAATCAAACTGATTCCCCTGGAGGGTACCTACCTAGCCTGGTTGGATTGCAATGGCCTGGGTTTGCGTCCCAAAGAACTGCGCAACCTGTTTTTGGATAAGGCCCAGGTCTGTTTAAATGATGGCTATGTGTTTGGGCCGGAAGGGAATGGCTTTCAACGAATCAACATCGCCTGCCCTCGTTCTATTCTGGAGGAAGCCTTACAGCGTATTGAACGGACGATCAGAGCATGAGCAAGAAAAGCATCTTAAAGCAGTTTGGGGATAATGCCCCATCCTATGCGGTCAGTAAAGTCCATGCTCAAGGGGGCAGCCTCAACCGCCTGGTTGAACTGTTGGGGCCGCAGCCGGATTGGCGGGTCCTTGACATTGCCACTGGGGCCGGACATACTGCTCTGACCTTTGCGCCTCATGTGGCCCAGGTCCTAGCCACGGATATCACCCCTGAAATGCTTGAACAGGTAGAGTTGTTGGTCGAAGAACAGGACCTGGATAATGTGCTCATCGAGACGGCCGATGCCCAAGATCTGCCCTACCCCGAGCACTCCTTTCACCTGGTGACCTGTCGCATCGCCGCCCACCATTTTAGCGACATCCCAGGATTTGTTCAGGAGTCTACTCGCGTGTTGAAACCGGGTGGTCAATTGGCAATCGTTGACAATATCGTTCCCGATGGTCCGGTGGGAGATTACATCAATGCTTTTGGAAAACTGCACGATCCCAGCCACGGCCGTTGCTTGAGCATACTAGAGTGGCTGGAAATAGCGGAGGCGGCCGGGTTGTCTCTCGTACACCAGGAAACAATAGCCAAGCAGATGGACTTCGACTTCTGGGCACAGCGCCATGACGAAAACGGCCTTCGCTACTTGAAATCCATGCTCACTCAGGGAAACGCTGGTGTGCAAGAGTTCCTAAAACCGGCCGTTGCCGACCGGAGAACCCACTTCCAACTGATAGAAGGGATATTCATTTTTCAAGCATAAGTGACAGTCACTTGACGGCAAAGGAAAAATACATGAAACAGCCTCAAAAAGGATTGTCTCCCGCAGAAATCAACCAGCAACTATCGTTATTTCGGGAGCAAGACCTTTCCTGGCGAGACGGCCGTGTTCTGGCCTACGTATTCAATGCCGGTCAAGAGGCGGAGCAGGTTGTCAAACAAGCCTACATGCAATATTTATCTGAAAATGCCCTCGATCCCACTACATTTCCCAGCACACTCAAGATGGAAAAAGAGATCGTGCGCATTACCTCTGATCTGCTGTGTGGCGACGATCAGGTGGTCGGAAATTTCACAACCGGGGGAACTGAGAGCATTATCCTGGCCGTAAAAACCGCCCGCGATTGGGCCAGAGTGAATAAACCCCAAATCGAACGGCCAGAAATTCTCTTGTGTCGAACCGCGCATGCCGCCTTCCATAAAGCGGCCCATTATTTGGACTTAAAGGTTAATATCACCCCCTTCGTGGAAGATGAATATACGGCCGATGTTCAGGCAATGCGTGCCGCCATCAACAAAAATACGATTTTACTGGTGGCTTCAGCCCCCTGTTACTCTCACGGGATCATTGATCCGGTTCCGGAGATAGCAGCCCTGGCCCAGGAAAACGACCTGCTCTGCCACGTCGATGCCTGCAT
>JANQGC010000052.1 GCA_028277515.1 Anaerolineae bacterium | reverse complement strand
AAATCAACTTCGCCACCGTTTTGCGGATGGGGTCATTATTGAACCACGCTACATGCAGGCCGAAAATCTCAAGCCGCTTGTGGAACTGGGCGTCGCCGTCATTGTAGACAGTGATTACATTCAGGGCGAAGGCTTCGACATCATCCGCACAATGCGTACTGAAGCGGCTTATAAAGCCATGAAACATCTCCTGGAAAGGGGCCATCGCAGGATTGCTTTCTTGGGTAACTTTTTCGAGCACCGCATCTATTACGGCCGTTTCGATAGCTACAAGCGAGCTTTGCGAGAATATGATATCGCCATCGATCAAGAGCTAATCCGCAATGGTTCGGCTACCCGCCAGGAATCTTTCCAGGTTATTACACAATTGCTGCAGATCGATGATCCGCCAACGGCCGTATTTTCAGCGTCCGATATTGGGGCAATTAGCGCGTTATGGGCGGCTAAACACCTTGGGCTGAGAGTTCCCGCAGATTTAGCAGTCGTTGGTGTCGGCAATACGCATGAAGGACATATCTCCCATCCCCCACTGACCAGTATCGGCCCGGTTTCCCTTGATTTCTCTGATATGGCATCCCTGTTATTTAAACGACTGGAAAGCGCCAATGAGCCAACAGAAAGAGTTCATCGCCGTGAATGGAAAATGTTCATTAGAGGTTCAACGTGATGCAAGAAAAGACGGAAACGATACCGGCGCTCAATTCAAAAGTGATGGAGAAATCAACGCCACAATCCTCATCCAAGATATCGATCAACCAGGTTAGCAAACGCTTTGTCTCTCCGGAAGAACAAAAAGAGGTTTTGGCTTTGCAGGATATCAATTTAAGCATTGAAGCCAATGAATTCGTTTCCTTAGTCGGCCGCAGTGGCTGTGGCAAGACAACTTTGCTGAATATCATCGCTGGCTTGCTGAAGCCGACTGAAGGAACAATTCTCATAGATGAAGCGCTCGTTGATGGACCTGGTCTGGACCGCGGCATGGTTTTTCAACACTCATCATTATTTCCCTGGTTAACTGTGGAAGGCAATATTGAATTCGGACCTAAAAATCAACAAGTCGGCAAGGAAGATCGTCAGCAGCTCACGCAGGAGCTTGTCGAATTAGTCCGATTGCAAGGATTTGAAGATCATTATCCTCGCGAGTTGTCAGGCGGTATGCAGCAGCGAGTGGCGATTGCGCGGGCTTTGGCGCTTGATCCGGAGATATTATTAATGGATGAGCCGTTTGGTGCATTAGATGAGCTTACCCGCGCGGAAATGCAGAAAGAACTACTCCGCATCTGGGAAATCCGCAAGAAAACAATCATATTTGTTACCCATAGTATATCCGAAGCAATCTATCTTTCCGATCGCGTCATTGTACTCAGCCCCCATCCGGGTCGCTTACGCCAGCAAATCGAAATCACTTTACCGCGTCACGAACGCCAGCGATTCTCCAAGGAAGTGTTGCATTATTACGAGGAGATACATGATGCAGTTTTTTAATGCCATTAGGCCTCAAAATAGACTGTCATCGCAACAACTGATCGGAATAGGCACTTTGGTAGCCTTAATTCTATTCTGGGAAATTTTATCGAGAGCCGGTTATCTTAATCCTTATAATTTCCCGCGCCCCACTAAACTGGCTGAAACGATGTGGGCATTATTCACGGATGGATTTCCGGCCGGGATAACGATCTGGCAACATGTCTGGGCAACGATATGGCGAATTCTGAAGGGATTTTTGCTGGCCGCTGTGCTTGCTATTCCCATAGGGTTATATATGGGAAGCAGCCGCATACTGGATCAAGCGACTGGCCCGATTATTACATTCGCCCGGTCTATCGCTGTTATTAGCCTGCTCCCATTATTCGTCGCCTGGTTCGGTGTCGGCGAGTTTACCCGGGTGCTCCTCATCACTTATGGCTGTTTCTGGGTGATTGTTACCAACGTCATTGGCGCCGTGAAGCAAGTTGATGTCAACTTGATCCGTGCTGCTCGCATGCTGGGAGCCGACTCACGGCAAATGTTCCTGCGCGTTGTTTTGCCTTCGACGATTCCCGGCATTTTTGCAGGCTTAAAAATTGCATTAGGGGTCGCATTTGCGGTGATTGTGGCAGTGGAAATGATTGGCACAGTTGAGGGCCTGGGGGCGCTTATTATGCAGTCTCGCACGTGGTTTAGAAGTGATGCCGCCATGGTTGGAATGTTCATCATTGCCCTATTTGGGTTGTTCCTTGCTGTGGCCTTGGATAAGCTCGAACGACGCCTTCTTCCCTGGGCCCCAGATCTAAATGAGACAGATCAATGAAAAACGGCCGGGTATATCGAAATTTCTTGCTCCCATGGACGGGAATACTCACCATATTATTTGTCTGGCAATTATTGGTTGTCGGTGGGCTAATAAACTCAACGTTGTTTCCTGGTCCCATTGAATCCATTCATGAAGCCTTGACATCCATTCCATTGCCACGGCTACTGGGTCACATTTTTAGCAGTTTGATGCGTATTGTCGTTGGTTTTCTTATCGGTGCAGGACTGGGCATATTAATTGGCATATTATCCGGTTGGTACAAATGGTTGGGGAATTTACTGCGTGCTCCAATTGAGTTAATTCGGCCTATTCCACCACTGGCCTGGCTGCCGCTGGCATTGATCTGGTTTGGATTAGGCGATGGGTCTAAATTTTTTATTATTGCACTTGGCGCTTTTTTCCCTGTGGTCACCAATACTTACAAAGGTATGGTAAATACGAATCCTGATTTAATCCATGCCGCAAAGATGCTTGGATTGCGTGATGATCAGCTTCTGTTTCGCGTGGCATTACCCGCTGCATTACCTGATATAGCAACGGGTATTCGAATTGGTTGGAGTTTGAGCTTTGGCACCATGATTGCGGCTGAAATCATTGGGGCAAACAGCGGATTAGGTTATATGGTCATGCAAGCGCGCGAGCTAGGCCAGATCGGGGTCATTATTTTCGGAATCATTTTGATTGGTGGACTCACTTTGTTGACAGATTACTTAATCAACGAATTCGTCCTAAAGCGCCGATTGAAATGGCATTTTGGTGGAATTCAAAATGCTTGACCATAGCCTGAGAGGCAAAGGAGGTTATATCGATAAAGGATAATTACCAGAAAAATAAGGAAAGGAGATACCGGTCATCCTGGCGGAACGAGGTATCTCCATGAGGATGCAGAATAGAGGGAAATTGACACTACCCTTCCATTTGTGCATCTATCTGATTTTAGAATCATTTCAGTCAGATAGCCAATATTACCCTCATCAATAGACTGCATTCTAATAAACCGAAAAAGCATGTGTGAAAATCAACAAAAGGAGACAGATTATGTCAAGCATGAGGATCATGAAGATATCGCTCAGGCGAGGGACTATTATTATTGGTTTGCTTGTTCTGATGCTGGTAATGCTGGGGCTGTCCGGATGTGGCGCACCGCCCCTTGATGAGGAGCCGGTAACTGAAGAAGCGACGGCAGAGCAAGAAGATCAGGCTTCAGACGAGCAACCTGTTGAAGAAGAGGTAGAAGAAGAACCTGCTGAAGAACCGGCAGGTGAGGAAGCAGCAGAATCTGTTGTCCCGGAAATAACCGAACTGCCACTTCATTTCCAACCAGGTGATGTAGCCTTTGCTCCACAGGCCATCGCGCTAGGAAAAGGATGGTTTGAGGAGGCCGGCTTTACCGAAGTTAATACGGTTAATTTCACAGCAGGCGCCCTGGCCGGCGAGGCATTACTCGCCGAGGAAATTTTTATGTGGACCCCAGGCAATGTCCCGGTCATTGCCATGCGCCACAATGGCATACCAGTGGTTGTACTCGGCAATGTTGCCAAAACATTTCCTGAAACACTTGTTGTTGGTCCTGATTCAGGCATCGAAAATGGTGAAGACCTGGTTGGAAAGCGGGTCGCTTTGCTTGAAGGATCCACCGCTTCGGCCGTTCTCAACAATATTGCCACCCATTATGGACTGGACGTAAATGAGATTGAAGTTGTTAATCTTCCACCCCCGGAACAAGTCACTGCGCTTTGTAATGGGGAGGTCGATGCCATGATTAATTTCTTCCGATTTAACTTTCAAGGGGTAGATGATTGTGGCGGAACTTTTCGTGTTTACCAAAACACAAGTTTCTTTGAAGGTGATAGTGGGACGGCGATTGAGGCTTCTCATACCCGCACGCCGTTGGTCTTCAATGAGGAGTTTGTGCGGAATAATCCAAATACTGTAAAGGCGCTCTTATCGGTTATGCTGAGGGCACAGGAATACTTGCTTGATCCGGGCAATAGGGAGGAAGCTCTGGAAATTTTCGCTGACGTTTCAGAAATCGACGTGGAAACGGCCGAAATTGCCTGGGATGACCTCATATTTGATCCAACTTTGGATGATGGTTATGTGTATGATACGCAGCAGTATACCGATTTTTTGGTCGCTGCCGGCCGGGTAACGGATGATCCAATCGATCCACTCGACTATCTCTATACAGGCCTTCTCGCAGAACTGGCACCGGAATATGTCGTTACGGAAGGGAACTGGAACCCATAGAGTTTGTCGTTGCCCTGAATGTCGGGGGGTATATGAAGATATACCCCCTGGAATTTTCAAAACAGATAGGATAATGGTATGTCTTCAAACGAAGTAGGAGTTGCCATAGTAGGTGCAGGCTTTATTAGTGATTACCATCTCAAGGGTTTACAGTATGCGGGCGCAAATATTAAGGCGATTTGCGACCTGGATATTGAGAGAGCTGCCGAGAAGGCTGATCGTTACCGGATACCGGAAGCCTTGCCGGATTATCAGACTTTGCTTGACCGCGATGATATTAATGCTTTTATCGTTGCTACCCCGGATAAAACCCATGAGGCGATTACGATTGATCTTCTCACATCAAAAAAAAGCGTGATGGTTCAGAAGCCGATGGCGCCGACACCTGGCGCCTGCAGGCGGATGATTGCTGTTGCTAAACAATATAATGTTCTTTTATGTGTCAGCTGGATGCATCGTCACTTTGAAGAAGTTCGCAAGATGAGAGACATTCTTCATCAAGGCATGTTAGGACCTGTATACTCCGTACGCCAGCGCAACGCAATTCCGGGCGCGGACTCGGATCCCTGGTTTTATAACAAGGAAGCCGTTGGTGGTGGAGCCGTGCTTCAATTAGGTATCCATGGCATCGATTTGCTGCGTCATTTATTTGGCCCCATCAAAGCGGTTTTGTCTCATACAAAGCTGGTAAAGACCGAGCGTAAGCTGGCAGACGGTCTTATCGTATTTCCCGACAATGAAGATCTCGCCTACATTATGTACCAGTTTGAATCCGGAGCACAAGCGATACAGGAAGTTATAACCCATGAACTCGCCGGGACCGATCGATTTCGGCTGGAAATCTACGGTGAAAAGGGAACCGCATGGTTGCGAAGTGAACGAGGAGCCTTATCAATCTATTTGCCGGACCGTATGGGAACCGGTGGGTGGTTTGAACCCGATCTGCCGGAGCGGCCGTTTGGCGAGGTTCAACATCGTAAATTTATTGATATGGTGCGAGGGCACATACCGCCGGACACGTCCGCATATGATGGCCTGGCAGCAGCCTTAACGGTTGAAGCTATTTATTATTCTGCAGAGCATGGGAATTGGGAGGAGGTTCCGTCAGTATGAATAAGCCCATACGTTTTGGAATTCTCAGTTTTGCGCACCACCACGCCAATCACTGGGCCAGTGCGATCATTAAAACCGAGGAAGCTGGCCTGGTTGGGATATGGGATGATAATATACAGCGCGGCAAACAAGCTGCCAAACAATATGACACCCGTTTCTTCGATAAGATCGGCGAGTTGATTAAAAGGTGTGATGCAGTTGGCATTACGGCCGAAACGGCCAAACATGCGGAGTTGATCGAAGTTGCTGCGGCCGCCGGCGTTCACATCCTTTGCGAAAAACCAATCGCCGCCACACTTGAAGATTGCGAGCGAATTGAAACATCAATAAAAAGGGCAGGGATAACGTTCATGCAGAATTTCCCCAAGCGATTTGATCCAATTAACAACGAATTGGTTCAATTGGTACATCGTGGACATCTAGGAAAAATCTCTGCTGTTCGGGTTCGTCATGCTAACTACCACTTTCTGAATGCGGATAGCCAGGAGTGGTTTATTGATCCATATTTATGTGGGGGTGGAGTGCTACTAGACGAAGGAATTCATGCTGCGGATTTCTTGTTCTGGCTGCTGGGTGAGCCATCCTCTGTTACGGCATTTTTGTCTCAGGGAAGTTTAGGTTTGGATGTTGAAGATACTGCTATGGCCGTGTACAGATATGACAATGGCTTGCTGGCTGAGATTGTTACCGGTGGCGGTTTCCTGGCGGCAAGTGAGTCGGTGGAAGTTTATGGAACAGAAGGGACTGCTTTGGTCTATGGAATTGATGTCGCTTCAATGGATTTCACCAGTCCGCCATTCCTAAAAGTATATCGTCAGTCTGAGAAGCGCGGAACATGGAAAAAGTCGGATACTACCCCATCTTTTTTGCGGGGTGAGTTTCACCAACAAGGCCCTCTTCATTTTATCGACTGTCTCCTTAACGATAAACAACCGGTTACCGGTTTGGTTGAAGGGCGCAAATCTCTAGAAATGATCCTGGCAGCATATAAAGCGGCTCGAACCGGATGTACTCAAAAAATCTTTCCACCTCGGATAATGGATAATTTATGAAGCCGAATATTTTATACCTTCACTCACATGATACCGGGCGATATATTCAGCCTTTTGGTCACGCTATCGACACGCCAAATTTGCAGAAGTTGGCTGAGGAGGGGGTGCTGTTCCGCAATGCTTTTGCTGTTGCCCCTACTTGCACGCCTAGCCGCATTGGGCTGTTAACCGGCCGGTCGGCGCACAGCAATGGTCTATTAGGTCTCGCTCATCGCGGCTTCGGGATCAACGACTACCGGGCGCATATCGTGCGTACCCTGCGAAAAGTAGGGTACACGTCTACATTAATTGGGGTACAGCATATCGCGGCGGATGCTGCGGAAATCGGCTATGACACTGTTTTGTTACAGGAAGCGCCCCTGAAGCAAGCTGTGGCGAACAGTAAAGAAACAGTTCAAGTGTCTCCTGTCGCTGCAGATATTGTGGAGACGGCAAAGACGTTTTTAGGATCCAATCCGGCTGAACCGTTTTTTCTCTCCGTTGGTTTCTATGAAACCCATAGGGAATTTCATAAACCTGATATTGACGAAGATCCGCGTTATTGTTCTCCACCAACTCCGCTGCCGGATATTCCGGCTATTCGAGAGGATATGGCGGCTTACAAGGCGAGCGCCCGGGTATTGGATGATAGCATGGGTATGGTGTTGGAGACTCTTGATGCGTCGGGTTTCAAAGAAAATACACTTGTTATTTGTACGACCGATCACGGCATTGCCTTCCCATCTATGAAGTGCAATTTGACGGACAGTGGCATTGGTGTTTTTCTGATTATGCGCGGCCCCAATGGCTTTGAGGGTGGGTTGGTGGTGGATGCCATGGTATCCCACCTTGATCTGTTTCCCACCATTTGTGATCTCCTGAAAGTTAAAAAACCGGACTGGCTGGAAGGTGACTCATTATTACCACTAATCAATGGAACGAAAAAAGAGATTCATGATGCCGTGTTTGCTGAAATTAATGTGCATGCGTCTCCGGAGCCACAGCGTGCTGTACGCACCAAACGCTGGAAGTATATCGTGCGATTTGACGGCCGTAGAAAACCCGTCCTGCCGAACATTGACGATAGCCCAAGCAAAGAGGCTTTAATGGCGCGAGGGTTGGCGGAGCAGAGGATTTTTGATGAACAATTGTATGATCTAATAGTTGATCCAAACGAGAGTTGTAATCTTGCTGATAGGTTGGATTATCGGGATATTCTCAAAGAGATGAGGAACCACCTGGAATTATGGATGGAACAAACCAAGGATCCACTTTTGGCTGGTCCTATCCAGTTGCCGAAAGGTGCTGTTTACAATGATCCTGATGGTGTATCGCCTGGTGAACCAACTGTATCAGCAGCTTAAATATCGGTGTATTGTCACCTGGAAGCGGTATCGGATTGAGATTGACCATTTCCAAGGCCATTGTGGAAGCGCATTACGACCGTATCATTGTTGCTAGTTAAGCCGAAGCAACTATACATCCTTCTCCATGATCACTCCAATCTGATCAAATATGGCTTGCGTTTGTTCAAGCCAATCAGAAAAACGATTGCGGAAGGGATGTGGCGCAATACGCAGCAAACCTACGGCTTTATACAAACTGAAATGTGCAGGCAGATCACAACCTGCCTTAAAGCAGTAACCTTCAAGCAGATTCTCTGTAAGTGCTTTTGCCTGGCTCATGGAAAGATCGCCGCGTAGAGCTGCCCATTCAAGGCGGGCTGCAAAGAAGCCGAGATCAACAACAGGATCCCCTAGCGCAGCTTCGTCAAAATCGAGAATAGCGACTCCCTCTTCAGAAACAAGCACCTGGTCGGTATCAAAATCTCCGTGAATAGGACGCGCATCAAATGGTATACTTTTTAGTCTTTCTGCAACGTGCGTGGCCAAGTTGTGAGCCTTATCTGCCAAAAGGGGATAAACGGCCGTTACTGCATTCGCCGCCGCTGATAATGCCTTAACTTCCATTTCTCGACTTATAAACCCCAATCCTTTTGGGTTCTGAGCGTGAACGCAAGCCAGAGCTTCGCCAACAGCACGAACTTTATCTAGTGCGAACCGGGAAACAGCCGATTCAGTGAGTGAATAACCAGGCAACCATTCCAGGACAAGAGCGCAATGATTGTCGAAGTGTCCAAGCTGCTGTGCCACTCGTAGTGGTTCCTGCGAGACAAAGGCTATAGAGCCACGATTGGCGGCAGCATAGTTGCTTTCGGTATAAACTTTGAGGAGTGCTAATTTACCTTCTCTGGTAATAATCTGAGCAACATAACGTCGTTCGGGTTTATAGCGAAGCGTACGCAATTTCGCGTCCCACCATTCGGGTTGATCAGGGAAAACCGTAGTAAACAAACGTCGCCGCGTTTTATTGTTAACTAGAGAAGCCATGGTACTCAATTTGTAATCATTCGGGAAAGGGAACACAGCGATGAGCACATCATCTAAAATAGCACCACCTGTTCCCAGAGGTGTGTGGGCTTTGAATTGTTCGCCCATCTTTCTAAGCTTACTAAAAGCATCAACACGAAATGCTTTTGCGTACACGTCAATTTCCATTCCATCACTCTGAAGCCGGTAGGCAATCAAGCAGTTAGTTCCCGGCTTATAGCGCACATACCTGGCTCGCACTGTTGTTATATTTGCTTCTGGGAATGCCGCTCCCAATGCAATGGAAAAGGCTTCAGGGTCCAGCAACAGACCCAATCCGGGGATAGCTGAGTCACGCCGGGCGATTTCGATATCAGGTGGCAAAAGCATAGATTTTTCCTAAATATTGCATTTTGGCCAAAAGGGAAAATCAGTTATTTCTGGCTTTCACCGGATTATTCATCATCGTCGTCATCGTCGTCACTATCATTGACGCCATCGTCGTCATCACCGCTATCACCATCGTCATTGTCATCACTCCCGTCATTGTCATTCTCATCACCGCCGGAATCTCCGTGGTCGCCAGAATCATTATCGTTGTTGCTATTGTCGCCGTCTTCGTCTGGGTCATCGGGGAAGGCATCATCGTCATCATTCACACCAGCGTTGTCATCATTGTCGTTGCCAATACCATCGTCGTCGTTGTCGCTGTCTTCATCCGGGTCATTGAGGAAGGTATCATCTTCATCATTTACGCCGTCGTTATCGTCGTTGTTGCCAATACCATCATCGTCGTTGTCGCTGTCTTCGTCCAAGTCATTGGAGAAGGTATCATCTTCATCATCCAGGTCAGAATTATTATCAGTGCGGTTACCATCAATGTCAGCCCATTCACTGGAACTATCAGGAAAAACATCATCGTCATCAATCACGCCATTGTTATCGTCGTTGTTGCCATTACCATCGTTTTTATCGGTGCTGTTTTCGTCTGAGTTATTGGGGAAGGCATCATCGTCATCATCCAGGTCAGAATTATTATCAGTGCGGTTGCTATCAATGTTAGCCCATTCATTGGGTCCATCAGGAAAAACATCATCGTTATCAATCACGTCGTCATTGTCTTCATCCAGGTCGTCATTGTTATCAATGTCATCACTGTCGCTGATAGCCCATTCATTGGGATTGCCATGAAAAGTGTCACCGTCATCATTTACGCCGTCGGTGTCTTGATCAGCTATCTCGCTGAGCAACAAATCAATCTCAGCACGTTGGGATGGGTCAAAGGTCAATGTTTGTTTAATTTCCAGACCTGATTCACGCCAGGAATAGAGGGTGTCACCGGGTTTGCTCTCAGCGGCGGCAGTGGCCATGGCAAACAAGAGAGCATATAAGCTGAATGCAGTAACAACCAGTGCCGGTAGGATTATTAAGGGCAAAAATGTCCGTTGGGATATTTTTTTGAACATGATATTCCTCGCTTAAAGAATGAGTGATTTACTCTCTATACCTGTATTTGAAACATTGGATTAATTTTTGGTTTCATCAAATATATGTGGCTGATCGCAAAAAAAAATACACGAATTTAAAAAAACCTGTTGTGGCTTAAGGAGGTAATTGATTAATTTGCTGCTGCGCTTCTTGAGCCAATGTTGTATTTGGAGCCAGGATTATGACTTGCTCAAAGGCTGCTTGTGCCAGGACGTTGTTCCCCTGGAAAGCGTAAACCAATCCCAGGTTATGATAGGTGGCAGCATCACTGGGTTCAAGAGAAACGGCCGTTTTCAATATCTTAATAGCCTCATCCAGCCGTCCAGCGTTGGCGTAAGCTGCGCCCAAACTGCGCTGTGCCGCCACCAAATGGGGGTCTATCATGACAGCCTGTTCATAAGCCAACAAAGCATCTTGCGGCTGGCCCATATCCTGATACAGATGCGCCAACTCATTGTATGCCAGTGCGAACTCGGCGTCGGCGGCAATAGCGGCCTGAAAAGCGATTAATGTCTTATCCCACCTATCAACGGCATAGTAGGCTAAACCTAGATTATATTGCGCTTCAGCCAACATGGGATCAAGAGTCACGGCCGTTTCCAGCGACTCTATTGCCAGTTCCCACTCAGAATGATGGATTAACGACAATCCCAACTTATTGTGTAGGATCGCATTGTACGGTTCCAGCGTGAGCGCCTCGCGGAAGTAACCTTCCGCCACATCATATGACCCCGCCGCATACGCATCCAGACCCGCCTGAACAATTACATTCACATCTGGCACCGGTATTGTAGTGGGTTGCGCGGTTGCCGTCGGCGTCACCGCCAATGGCGTTCCCGCAACCAAATCTACCGGATCCGTTGCCGCCAGCGTATAAAACGCCAGACTTGTGACGGTTAGGGGGATAATTAGCATGGCTAGCACACCCAATATCAGCCAGCGATTTTCTATTACCACGCTGCCTTCCATAACACCGACTCCGAGACAGCTCCATTACCCATTTGCAGAGAAACTAAATGAGCGTAATGCCCATTGTACTGAACTAATTCATCATGTGTTCCCTGTTCAATTACCCGACCTTGTTCAAACACTACAATCAAGTCGGCATTGCGAACGGTAGATAGACGATGGGCAATAATAAACGTGGTACGCCCTACCATTAATTTAACCAGCGCACTCATCACCAAATCTTCAGATTCAGCGTCTAAAGCGGCTGTTGGCTCATCTAGAATTAGCATCGGTGAGTCACGCAATATGGCTCGGGCAATGGAGATCCGCTGTCGTTGACCACCGGAAAGCGAACTGCCCCGCTCTCCCACCACGGTATTGTACCCCTCCGGTAAATGTGTGATAAATTCATCCACATTGGCTGCTTTAGCAGCCATTTCAATCTGAGCGTTTGTTGCTTCTGGGTTTCCATACGCCAAATTGTCCCGCAGGGTTCCCATCATCAAGACAGATTCCTGGGGCACAACGGCAAACTGCCGCCGCAAATCCTGCAATTTAATCTGGCGTACATCTACGCCATCCAAAAGTATACAGCCACCCGTCACCTCATAAAAGCGCATCACCAAATTATTGATTGTTGATTTACCGGCCCCGGTTCCGCCGACAAAAGCGACGACCTGACCCGGTTCGATTTGCAAGTTCACGTCAAATAAAATTTGGCGGTCGGGCGCGCTGGGATAAGCGAAGTTTACATGTTCTAAACGTACATTTCCCTGCGCTCGCTTCATGGAAACAGCATTCGGCGCATCTTTAATACTGATTTTGGCGTCTAGCACATGACTCAACCGATCACCGCTGGTAGACGCTTTTTGTAGTCGAGAAGATAGTTTGCTGAATTTGCGCAAAGGGCGGTACATATCTTTCATATAAGTCATGAAAATAAGTAGTGCCCCGATAGTGAAATTACCCACCAACAATTGTGCGACACCGTACCAAATGACGGCGGCGGAGCTGGCAGCCTGGATGAAATCGATCACCGGGCTGAATGCCGATTCCCAACGAACGGTTTCGACACCGGCCTTCATGCGTTCTTCGCCACGTTTATCAAATAACTCTTGCTGGTATGCTTCACGACCGAACGATTTGACTTCACGAATGGCGCCTAGCGTTTCATGTGCCATATTCGCCATTTCGCCTTCTTCGTCACGGGCAACCGTTGCCGATGTCTTGATATTCTTGCGAAACATGTGAAACATAAACATTAGCAAAGGAACGTATGCCAATACAATCACAGAAAATCGCCAGTTGACTGTCAGCATGATGAGTGCAATACCTAAAAACTTTACGCTATTCAGTATGAATTCACCTAGACTGCTAACCATAGCAGCCATCATGCGGCTGGAATCGCCTGTCACCCGCTTGAGCACGTCGCCCATCCGGTTTTGATCGTAAAATTCCAACGGTAGCTGCTGCACATGATTAAATACATCAGAACGAAGCAGGAAGGTGGATCGTTCCTGAACGATGCCAGTTAAGTATTCATAGGCAAAATTAGTGATGCCCTGAAGAATAGTCAGAATAATGAGTGTCAAACCGAGAATGGCCGTTAACACTCTCTGGTCCGTGCCCAACTGTGCTGTGATAAATTCCCCAACAACGCCTTCAAACGGCTCGCCGCCAATCACATTGTCAATGATATATTTGAGCGGCCAGGGAGCGAGCACATTTAAGCTTGTCACCATGACGATCAAGATTATCAAAACAATTAAAAACCCCTGATAAGGCTTCAAATACATCAAGAAACGGGCATCAATGCCTATTAGAGGTATACGTTTTGCTTTTATTGTAGATTTTTTGCGACTCATACTCTTTTCAAGCTAACGGCCGTTTTCTGACAAAGTGTTTTCATAAAATGCTGCCAGGATGGACGAGGTGCAGCCACCTTAATCAAACGAAAATAGGTTGCCGCCTCATAAAAAAGGAATCGTTGCCAGAATGCAGCATCAACCGGTCGAAGCCGTGCGTACGCAGAAAGGAACAAATCTGCTCCTGGCGCAAAGAAATCAATATCTTCAAATAATCTCAGCCCCAACAAATACAAATGTGCTGTAAAATTTGCCACATCAATCGCTGGATCGCCCAATGCAAATAAATCTAAATCAATAAGTGTTAGACGATGGCCGTCAATCAAAATCTGGCTGTAATAAAAATCCCGATGAACTGGTGTGGGTATTTGCAAGTCAGGCAGGTCCGCTGCCCAGGTTGTCAACGCTGCATATAGTTCCTCAACTTCTACTGTTAAATCCGGACGCACTTCCATCAAATTTTCCTTAAAGGAGTGCAAATTATTCAACTCATCACCTAAGAAATAGGTACGCATGGCCAACGAACTATCACCGTTTACAGATGGCACGGTAAAATTATGCAATTTTGCTAGACCGGCAGCGGCTAAACTGACCAGATGATTGATATTTCCCCGCGCCGCCAACCTATTCAATGTTTCACCCGGAACCATTTCCTGCACCTGCATCTGCATCTCCGGCACATAAGCCAGCGATCGTGGTACGTGAATACCGTCTGAGGCGTTGTCGCCAAAACCATTTTGCCAGAGTTGCTTTTGCCAATGGTGCAAACGGAGTCCCCGATCATCGCGGAACACCTTGCCGATAACCTGCTGCTGATCGCTTATTGTATACCCTAGCACACAGCGACGACGCGGTTTGTATTTGAAGACATTGATGTCCAGGCGTCCCGTTTGAGCTGCTTCTAATGCCGGCAAATGGTGCGCTAACAGCGGTCCAACCAAATCTGGGCGGGTAGCCTGATACAGACAAAGGCGTAACTTGTTGTCTAACAGTGGCAGTGTTGGCGATCTGGTCTCAATCCGCATCGTCGTTGCAGGGATTAGCCAGTTGATAACGGTCTGGGCATTGTCGTCCCAAGTATATTTTTTCAAAACGGCCGTTGCTCCTTCCCAGGCCATTTTTCGTGCTAGCAGTGGCTCATCTACCAACTTCTTTATTTGTTTCACTAGTGAATGTGTTTTGCCCGGCTCATACAGCAACCCAATCTTGTTACGTTGAACAAAATGGGCAGGCTGCCCCAGATTAGCTGCCACTGTCGGCGTACCACAGACCATATACTCATACAATTTAAGCGGCGAAAAGTAAAAATCTTCTAGCGGAAGATGTGTCGAAACCGCCACATCCATTGCTGCAATATGCTGTGGCACTTGATTATGGGGAACTGGCCCGGTGATAGTCGTCGCATGTTCCAAACCAACCTGGCTTAATTGAATCTGAATGTCAGCAGGCATTTGACCAACCAGAAGCAAATGGTAGCAAGGATCAAGTCTATGCAGCCGGGAAACAGCTCTGATTAAAATGCCCAAATCGTGCCAGGGACGCGGGCGACCAACAAAGCCGATGATGGTTCGCTCTTCCAACCGATATTGTTGTCGAACCGCCATGCCACTGACAGCTGGATGGAATTTAATAGGATTTACACCATTGGGCAGCACATGAACGCGATGGGGAGCCACGCCACATCTTATTACATAATCTTGCAGTTGTTCAGATACGACGGCAACTGCAAATGCCCTCTTGAATTGAGTTTCCTCAATTCGAGCAGCCAGATCAGCATCATGTAACTGACGATAACTATCAGCTTCCTGGCGCAGCGGTGCGTTCACTTCAAGAACTAATGGTAGCCGGGTAGCTCTGCTCAAACGCGCACCGACATCGCTCCACAAAGAGTATCTTTCATAAATAAAATCGTAGGATTCTCGCGCCATCTGTTCCCTTGCGGCCTGGTATAGCGGTTCAGCGTAGGCCTGTGTTTGTCGTTCACGAGCCAATTTTTCCGGCAAGCTCTCGTTCAGAGGTGGTAAGGGAATATGGATAATGGCAGCGTCGGGTGCTGGGCCATCTTCAGGACCAGGACGTGGTGTCATAATGCTAACATTATGTCCCGCACGAGCAAAAGCATTGCTAATGGCACGGACGTGAACAGACGCGCCTTTGTTACCTCGAATGGGTATGCCTCTATCAGCGGAAATGTATAAAATGTTCATAAGGTTTTCATGACCTCCTCAACCGTTGCAGGAGGGAAGATGTAGCCTCTTAATGGCTCACTAAGATCATTGTTATTGGCCCGTAGTGGGGAAACGATTGTTACCGGCATGTCAAACCATTGATGTAATCGACCTACATTTTTGCGCACGTCAAAAAGTCGTTCCACTTTGCGTCGGGACATATGCCCCATTCGTTTTCTTTTTTCTGGATTGGTCAATAAATCAGCCAGTGCAGCGGCCAGCGAATTCGGCTCGCCAGGAGCCACCATCAGCCCATCTTCTTCATGATCAATAATTTCTGGAATACCAGTAACAATGGTTGAAATGGGAGGTAGGCCGGTTGCCATAGCTTCCAGTAGCACTGTTGGCAGCCCATCCCGGTTGCCGTCGCTGGCAATGATGGCCGGCATAGCAAAAATCGCCGCTTGCTTATACCTTTCCAACACCTTGTCCTGGGGCATTGGTCCGTTCAGCTTGACATGTGCTTGTAGACCTAGCTCCGCAATCAATGCTCGCAGCGACTCATGTAGAGGTCCTTTGCCAATGATTTCAACCTGGGGATCCAATCCTTGTTGGGTGAGTATACTGGTTGCTCGAATCAAATCCTCAAACCCTTTCTTTTCGACCAGGCGGCCAACGCCCAAGATCAAGTTTGGCTGCCGCTCAACATCACAGTCAGGACGGAACAGGGTTAAGTCTATACCATTGTAAAGTCGACGAACATCGCTGGGAATATCGCCCATCAAGTCTTGTAAGTAGGTTCGGTTAAAGTCACTTACCGTTGCCACAAAACGGGCATCACCAATTTTCTCGCGGAGGGAATCTCGGTTTACATCTTCATGGAAGATGTCTTTGGCGTGAGCGGTAATGCTATACGGTACGCCAATTAGCTGCTTCACGTAATAGGCTACACGAGCGGCGGTAGAAGCAAAATGGGCATGCATGGCCTTAACGGGGTGGCGCAGCATATGCTCGGCAATCATACCCGCTTGCAAAAAACGTTTGATAGCCGGCTCTTCGCCTGATGCAAGCACACGTGTGTAGATTTTTTGATAATGTTCCGGATTGGACTCACGCAAGGCTTGATGAGCAGCGCGAATACGTTCGGGGGCCATTTGCGGGTAGCGAGGAATATAAATGACGGGCGCTTTGACACGAGCAAGGCTGGAATGGAAACGGCCGTCATTGGGTTTCCTCACCGAGTAAATTCTTACATCCACTCCTTGTCTTTCTAATTCTAAAATTTCATTGATAATAAAGGTTTCCGAAAAACGGGGGTACATTTTAAGAATATAAGCTATATCAGCCATAAGAATCACCTTTTATTAAATTAACAAGTTCGCTAAGACGTTAAATGGGGTTCATGGGAAATACACGACACATTCAAGCATATCCATAATGAGCAAACGTCAGTTTGGATTGCGGTGGGGCCATCATAGGCGATAGTGAGCTTTGCGAAATTTTATTTTGATTGCCGCCATGATTGCTGCCGCCTGGTTCGCGGACGATATAAGATTCCGCCAGCATTTCGCGGACAGCCTCACTAATGCATTCCAAACCATTCATATTTAAGTTAACTACCGGTGGGGGTGACGCCATTGCTGTGTGTACCGCCTCCGCCATACTTTCGGGGTTCAAGGCCTTTGGATGTAGCATATGCGCTAGGCCGCACTGTTGCAGCCGCTCCGCCCGCATTAACTGTTCCTCTCGCACCTTAACACGGGGAATCAGCAGTGCGCGCTTTTTTAGCGATAAGATTTCGCAGGTCGTGTTATATCCAGCCATACTGATAACCAAATCAGCCACAGCCATGTAACTGAGTAAATCCGGCGTAAACTCTATTAGGGTTGCATGCTCACTAATGAGCCCACGCTTAATCAAAATGCGACTTTTCCGTGACATTAGCGGACCGGTTACAATTAAGCTGTGAAATGTCGGATCACCCGGCAAAGATGCCAGCATATTCTGGTAAGTCTGGATAATTTCAAGCCCATCACCACCACCGCCAACCGTAACTAGTACCAGCGGTTTATCTCCTATACCTAACTCGCCCCGTACAGATGCAGATGCTCGTTTGGGCTTATCGCGTCGCAGGTAGCCAGTTGGAATTAACTTAGCAGTTGCCTCCGCGCTCATCTGGTAAGCTTTTACTGGATCAAACAACTCTCGCTCTCCATACAACAAAATGTGGTCATATACTTGTTCGTGCAGACTCACTGTGCCATTGGCTGCCCATTCGGCACGGGTTTGCTCGGGACTATCTTCAATATCGCGCATACCCAGTACCAATTTTGTTTGCGGCGACCAGGTTTTTAGATGACGCAGTGCTGGCAACAGCTCTCCACGTACGCCATCTGCCACTTTATCCACCAATACCAGGTTTGGTCGAAAATTAATAACCGATTGCAAAATCATTTGTTCACGCCAGGCAAGAGTTTGTTTCAAGGTGGTAGGCAGTGCTCGTGACTTATACTGACCGCTGGAACGCTTGCTTATAGCAGGTAATTTAATCATATCCAGACGGGAAGGCAGACCAAAAGCGCCGACAACCATAGAGCCAGTCATCAATAGTTGATGAATACCTGGAATATCCTGATTCAATTGCTTGGCAATGGACAGGTTGCGGCGTAAATGCCCCAGACCAAAAGTATCGTGTGAATAAAGTAAAACGCGCGGGTTTTTGTACATGTCAAATCCTTTATTTCATTTTTGTGCAGGTGAGCCTTCACTTGAGATATGCAATTGGGATCATCAAAAATACACGAGTTAAGTATTTAATAATGGATGATTGGTCTGCTAAATGCTACTGCTACCAGTTAAAGTTGAAGTAGATCAGGTTGCACAATTTGGAGACTGACGACAGATTGTGTAAGTCCTGACTGTATAAAGAAGGGGCTTTCAAGTAACGAATATGAAAAATAAGACCCCGGTCAATATGCTTACAGCAACCGGGGCCTTGCTAGGCGGGAGGGGCAGGCTGGGTATTAGTTGCCCATGACGCAATTGCTGCTGATTACATCATAGTCAACAGGAGGGAGTCCATTTGTTAAGAAATATTGGAGGCTGGCGGCAACATCTATCAGTCCGGCACCTAATTCACCAGTATAACCCGGGTTGGTAGCATCCAATGGATGGGCGGTAGCAGCGGCGATCTGAGCCACGCTCCAGGTGTCGAGGGAATTGTCCAGGCTGCGGAGCAGTGCCGCTTGTCCAGCAACAAAGGGTGCAGCCATAGAAGTGCCCCCCCACCAGGCATAGCCGCTGGTTGGGTAGGTGCTGTAGATGCTTTCGCCGGGCACGGCAAAGGCAACCCAATCACCATAATTGGAGAAGATGGATTTTTCACTAGTTGGTCCTATGGAGGAAATGCCCAATGCACATTGATTGGCAGCTGGATATTGCTCGATACTACTGCCAAAGTTGCCGGTGGCGGCAACAACAATGATGTTCTGTTGGGTTGCCTGATCGATCATTAGATCAAGAATATCTGAGGATTCGGGTACACCCAGGCTAAGATTGATAATATCAGCACCGTTGTCTATCGCATAAGACATGCCGCCGATGAGTTTGAACAAATCGCCACGGCCGTCGGAATCAAGGATGCGCACGGGCATGATTTGGGCAGCGGGAGCAGTCTGATGGATGATCCCAGCAACATGAGTCCCATGCCCGGCACCTTCGTCAATACGGCCGTTTCCATTATCATCCAGTCCGTTAAACTCATCAGCCGGAATCATATCGCCATCAATAAAATCTACTTGAGTTGATGCTAAACTGTTAATCAGAGCGGGGTGATCTAACTGGACACCTGTATCTAGAACAGCTACAACCACACCTTGTCCCTGGCTCATTGTGTGTGCCTGATCTAATCCCAGCATAGCTGACGCATACTGGTCATTTAATGGAGTCGAGTCTGAGCCGCCCCAGGCCCAAACATCCTGGCCCCAGCCCCAAACATCCTGACCACTGGCTTCCGGCGTGGCGCTGATGTAATTGACTTCGGCAAACAGCAGGCGCGGATCATTCTGTAAACTATTTACGACCAGTTCCGTATCAGCACCCAACGGGATTTGTAAAAGGTAAATAGAAACGGTTGGCAATGCATCTAAAGTCATTGTGCCATAAGCAACGTTAATATCGTTAATGGTTGCACCAGATAATACATCTAATTTCACAATGGCCTGGCCGATAACATAATTAATGGGATCGTCATCGTCATCATCGTCATCGTCGACGTCATCATCGTCATCGTTATCGTCATCATAGTCATCGTCGTCATCATCAGCGAAAACCGTGCCTGACCGGCTCATGCTATTGATACACTCGTCGTCACTAGCAAAGGCTGTGTCGGATGAGGTTGCGCTGAAGAGCAACGCAATCATAAGAAGTATGAATAATCCGATTTTTGCAAATTGTTTTATAAAATTTTGATTCATTTTTATCTCCCTTTTATACTGAAGACAGTTAGCCAAACGACTGCTTTAGTATCTGTACTTTTTAATTATTTGAATGTAATGAGTCAGACATCTGTTAATAAAGTTGCCGATTGGTTAATAGTAATGTTTTGGAAAGTAGGGCTGTGTCAAGATTGGCCAATGAGGATAAATGGCGCCCAGTAATACGGATGCGGGTGGGTGGTTTTCACTGCAAGTGTGGCAGCACGTAAAGCAGCGGCGTGAGTAGGCTGGTGTTTCATCTGTTCGTACCAATTCATCATATAAGCGGCTGTAGTCTCATCCGCTGCCAGCCATAGACTAACAACCAGCGTAGCCGCACCTGCGCCCAGAAAGGCACGAGTCAGCCCCAAAATCTCATCACCCGCTACGATTTGACTTCGTCCCGATTCGCACGCGCTTAAGGTCACCAATGCGCCATCCAATGATAATTGCATCGCCGATGTGGCTGTCAGCCAGCCATTGTACAGTTTCAATGCCGAAAACATGGGATTATCTTGTCGAAAAATACCATGACAGGCAATATGGATGATATTGCCATTTGCCGCTTCTTGATGTAAAGCGTCGATGGTTGCCTGCTCATTGACAAAAAGTTTGGCATTGGGCAATGCTGTTACCAATGCTTTGGCTTCCTTCTCGACGAAGGGTATATCATCATCCAAAACACCAAAAATTAGCGATTTCCCAGTCTGGCGAGGCGTTTGCTGCTGACAGAGATTATACAAGGTAACACTTGGTGCATAGGCAACTTCTAGCCGATCAATCAAGTAGACCTGCCCGTCAAAAAAGGCGTGGAATGGAGCCTGGTGCAAAACGCCATGAGGAATAACAAGGAGGTGCGCTATTTCATCGTGGCTCAAATAGCCTTCCAATGGAGCGATCAGTACTTGGTACAATTCACGGAGAATGCGCTGGGCAGATAGTGTAAGATGATGCATGTGGCGTTTGGCAAAAGCATCGCCAGCCCGGAAATGCGCCCACTGAATAGATAACCGGTTGAGTAGTTGTTGAACGTGGGTTAGGTTGCCAAGATGGCGGTGAGTGTGGAGACGATCGTTTTTATGTACAAAAACCATCACCTCATCGCCAATGATATGGTAGGTGAAAACTATTGTGCCGGACTGCGTATGTGGTGCAGTTAGCTCGGGAAATTCTGGTTGTGGCAAAAAGGTGGCAGCAGCAGGAGTAGCCGCAACTTGTAACCAGAGGCGACGAATCTCATTTTCCAACAAGAGCGCCCGCGCGTACAAATCCGACTGTCGGGCATGTCGTTCACCACCAGTACCGCTGTTAAATGATTCATTATAAATGGCGGTCAGATCTGCCTTTAGAGAGCGCAGACGTTCGGCTAAGACCAGGTCTTCGGTATCTAATTTGGTCTCAGCCAATCCCATGAGCAGATCAATAAGCGTGCGGGATTTGGCCTGTTCAGCAATGGCAAAGGCACGTTGTAGGCTGGCTTCGTCCTCACGCTGCAAATAAAGCTGTATTAAATCTTCGTAAGCAGCGATTTTGTCTTGTAAAAATGAGGCGCGAATGGCTTCATGGGTCAGGGTTTGGCGCAGGCGTTCGATGTCGGTAACGGCTGTTAGCAGCAGTGCCTCCGCTTCTTCATCCTGTCCTTGTTGCAAGCGTAGATGGCCCAATCGTTGGTTGACTCGATAGCGTAAATGGGGCAGCATTAATTTATCAACTATCTCTTGCGCCTCTTGCAGCAGCAACTCGGCCGATATCATATCTTCGGAAAGTAATAGGTCGGATACCCGCAACAATGCATAAACTAATTGCACCGACCATTCTGAGCCGGCAACTAATTGCAGTGCATCTTGTGCCTTTTGCAAAGCTGCACCGTGCTGGTTTTGTGCAATCAGCAGGGCACTTTGTTCTAACATTACCCCGGAGAGATAGGGCATATTTTCGGCAGCGGCAAACAAGTCGGCAGCTCGAGACAGCGCATTTTCGGCGGCTGGAATGTTTCTCTGTGCTGCCAGCGCGATGCCAATACCCCATTGAGCATGAGCCAGATGATACTGCATTCCAGTTTGTTCCAAATGAACGGCCGCTTCTTGGTAAGTTGTTAATGCTTCGGGGTATAAATTCAGGGAAAGGTGGATGCGAGCAATGTCCAATAGCAAGATTTGCCGCTCGGCCTGGGCATCAAAGGTGTCAAATAAGCGGCGTGCCTGCTCCAGGTTTTCCAGGCTGCGATCGTAGCTACCTAACAGTTGATGGGCCAGTCCCATGTTATTCAATGCTTTGGCTTGCATCCGCGTGTGGTTGGCGTTGGTGAAGATAATTACGGCCGTTTCCAGCGCGTCCAGTGCCTCGCGAGCTTGCCCCAGATCAATCAAAACCATCGCCCGGTTTACGCTTAAATGGCCAATTGGCTCCAGCATATCTATTTCACGGAAATACTCTTCGGCCTGGGTGTAGGCGTTGTTAGCATCTTCGTAACGTCCCTGTCGCCGGTAGCAAACGCCCATATTTTGGTAGGCCAACGCCGCCAACAACGTGGCATCTGCTGGCAGCAATATCGGGTCATTTTCTGTGACACTTTCAACGGCATTTAAAATGGTTTGCCCGGCAGAAAATGCTTCCTGGTAACGACCAGACTCGCAGTGAATGTTCATCAAGCCAATGTTGACACGCAGTGCCTCGACCATCATGCCCAACGTCAGATACGCCTGGCGGCTGGATTCAATAAAGCGGAGAGCATCATCAAATTCACCCTGCGCAGCATGGATTTGTGCTTGCAAATAGTCAGCGTGAGCAATGCTGCGCGAGCTCTTAAGTTCGTCGCCGACTGTGCTGCACAAAATAGCTAGAAAGCGGGCTCTGCCAGGGTCGCGTTGTATCAGGCGAGAAGCTTGCTCCAGCAAGGCCGCCAACCCATCTTCATTATATAGACCAGAAGCAATGAGAACGGTCGTTTGTCGTTTTCGGTTCGGTATGGCCAATATGCGGTTGAGGAAAGCGTCATCAATCTCAGGTCTTGAAGAAGTCATATTTATTCAGGAATAATGATTTCAGGAATCATAATCTCAATACTGTCGCTGCTAAGGATTAGGCTGTATCTGCCGTTGGGAACGGCCGTAAAGGTGAATTCACCAAGTTCATCAGCCGTTGTCAGGTCCGTTTCGACACCATCTTGTATCAATTGGATGGAAAAAATATCTAGAGGGCGACCGTCCTCGGAAAAAATCTGTCCGGAAATGGTTATGGTCGCAACATCCGGTATTCGATAGATATGCAGCGTAATGTCAGTATTATCGGCCGAGTAAACGAGCTGTTGAGACTGTGACTGGAGATTGGCTTCACGCACGCCAGCAGGAACTGGATTTAGGCCACTATCAAAAGTCAGGCTGGCCATTAATCTCTGAAAGAAACTTGGTTGCTGCCTATCGCGGGCATATGTGTCGAAACGCTCTGTCAGCCGCACCCTTACCATTTGCGGTATTGTTTCCAATACAATCTTATCACCAGCCTGTAAAATGGATCGCAACCAAGCAATAGTGATTTGTGTTTTGTCGTCGGCTTGAGCTAACTGGGCTTCAATTTCAGCATTTTTTGCTTCGTCCAGATTACCTTCAATCCATTCTACTAATTGCTCAAACGGTAAATTATCGGTCATAACTCATATCTTCCTATGGTTTTTCTCCTGCCTTTACTATATATATAGGCTAGGCGAGCTAAAAAATACATGAATTTCAAATTTGGGTTAATTAGGTCCTAATCATATGTACTTATATGTTCGGTGTTGTCTACCATGTGTTCTTTCAACCGCTCCAGGCAGCGTGCACGCGTGGGGCCGACACTGCCCACACGCATTTGAAAACGCTCAGCGATTTCATTATAAGAAGGTGTTTCCGCTGCGAAATAAAGCGCCGTAAGCAGATCACGGCAGCGTTGACTGATATGAGTCAGCCCCTGGTTGATCCATTCAAGCAATTCCATTCGTTCTCGATCAACAGCATCACTGTTGTCGATTAATATGCGACTGTCGGCTAAATCTTCTTCGGGTTCAATGCTTTCACGCCTATGGCGCTCCAACAGCCGCCATGTGCGCCGTCGAGCTACAGTGGCTAACCAGGCACCAAGCTGGCTATCTGGTCGCAGGTTGTCCAGGCTTTGCAGCAAAATGGTAAACGTCACCTGGGCTATATCGGCAGCATCGTCGCGAGACAATCCATAGTTTAAAGGAATTGAATAAACGAGACGCTCGTATCGATCTACAATCTCTTCCCAGGCTTTTGCTTCTCCTTTACGGCAAGACTGGATGAGAATGTCGTCTGTACGGTGCTGTTGTTGGAACATATGCACTCCTTGCTTTATAGTTGCCTGAATTCTCTTGAAATGGTTAGTAACTCGATTGCAATTTCTATTAGAGTTGGAATTTTGGTCAGAGGCTTTTAGCCACAAAGATGCCACCATTTTGCTTTTTTGTCACATTTCATTAAGCGGAGAGTTGAGGTATCAAACCCTTTTCTTTATTTTCCAAATCCACAGATCAACTTTGCAACTCCTTCAGATGTCGGGTTTATTATTGACTTTACGTCAATCAAGGAATTGACGACTAAAAGTTACCAACAAGGAGTTGGGCAATGAGTTATTTTATCAAAAATAGCATTGCAGCAATCAATGAAGCAACGAATTATAGCAATTGATGTGGTACGGTGGTTGCAAACGCTGTGCCAGAGTCACGTTTCGCCAACGTTTTTGTTGGCATCGTCATCGCGTTAGTCATTGTGTATTCGGCTCATCAATTGAATATATTGCTATGTTTTCTATGGCCGGACTTCTCATCATCCATATATTTTCCCAATTTGGTCTAGCGCTCCATTTTCACACATAATAGCCGGAACGGTTGTCATGCTGACGAATCGGCTGATGCCGGGGTAAGGGTCACATAATCAGGCACATCATCTTCAAGGTATCTAATACGTGGCACCAGGAACGAGATCACTGTCAGGGCGATAAGGAATAGGCCCAGCAAAATAAACATGAAGGCCATGCCACGCCCTACGCCTGTGCCAATCAACTGTCCCACGTTGTCAGCCAATGCGCCGTTTGCCATCAGCAATGGCTCAAACCAGCGTTCGGCCATAATCCCGGCCAGCAGTACACCTAGTGACTGCGCTCCGACGCCAAGCGCCACCCGCAGCGAAAAGACCCGCCCTAACACACTGGGAGCTGCCTTCACCTGCCAAATTACTCGGTTAAGCCCAATCATGAAGACAAAAGCCACACCAATGAGCAGCATACTAACGGCCGTCGACCAAACGCTCTGCCACAGTCCGGCCAACATCGCCGCCAGCCCCGCCAGCATCATTGCCCCCAAAATGCCGTCCATGCGCCGTTTTGGGCCGCCCCACATCGTTAGCAAAATGCCTGCCACCAGCGATCCCAACCCAAAGCTGGAGACGACGAGTCCAGCAGCTTGCTCGCTGGCAATGCTCAAAACCAGCGGCGTCACCAGCGCATAACCAATTCCGGGCATCAGGAACATGGTGAGCGTAACAAAGCCCATCAGATAAAGAAAAGAGGGGCGCTCTCGGATGTACCGCACGCCAAAGGCAAACGATTGCCATAACGACTGTTGGGTGGCTTCATCCGACTGGGCTGTAGGCTGGGGAATGTCCACAAGTAGCAGGGCGATAATGCTCGCACCGAAGGTGACGAAATCAACAATAAAAATCGCCCCAAGCCCTATACCGCCAATCACCAAACCTGCCAGGGCCGGTCCTAAAATGACTTCAAATGCCTGAATCATCTGCGTCAGACCGGCGGCGCGGCCAAGTTGTTCCTTGTCGACCAGCAGTGGAATACTGGCGTCGAGAGCCGGCAAAATAAAGGCGTTGGCGATGCCGTTGACGGTCAGAGCCATGTAAAGCTGCCACAGGGCCAGGCTGTCTGCAAAAAAGAGTAGAGCTACCACTAGGGTGCTGAGGCTGGCGGCAACGTTGCTCACAATCAGTACATTGCGTCGGTTCCAGCGGTCGACCAGCGGGCCAGCAACCAGCGACCCTAAGCCTAGGGGCAAGACAGCAAAAAAGAGAAGGACGCTGTAAACGGCCGTATTTCCCGTCTCTTGCAGCACCCAAATCCCTAACCCGAATCGGGTCATGCTAGAACCAATGGTCGAAACCAATTGGCCGGCCATGATAGCATAAAATGCACGTTCTTTTGTTAGTTTAGTCATTAACAGAGATTCCTTTAGTCTTGTCTATATAATTATTTAGCCTTTCCTAAAATATATACCAAACGGTTACTTCTGCCAAATACTAAAATTTATGGTTGTGCAAAGAAAAATTGCCCGTAAATTTTTGATTTATTTCAGCGCAACGAAATCTGATTCTTAACGAAAGTTCATCTTAATCTTGTTTCATCGTTAAATTTTTAGTTAACTGCTTACCTGTTTTTTAAATCTATTATTCCTCATAATTATGTAGCATTGGCGTTATGCTATTTGGCAAAGCATAAATGCCCAAAATTACAAGAATTTTTTTGCCTTTAAAAATAAGGATCACCTTATAAAATATCATCTAGTGACCTAAATTTGCGACTTATCAGAGAAGTGTAATTGCATGGTTTGGACTGATTCCGCCGTTGACTATTAATAATTTATTTATGTCCCTATTACAAGCCGTCTCAAGACAGTCTCCATATCGACGGCAGCTTGGAATACAAAAAGCTATGCAATTTAGCGTAAATAAGCCAACAAATCGGAGAATAATTAATGATAAAAAAAACGACGAAAGGAAAAGAACTATCCCTGTGGGGCATTATCAAACCCGTCAACCGCCAAATTTATGCCGCTATGACAATATCAGCTATTAGCGGTCTCGCCTGGCTGCTAGCATTGGTCATGATTCGCCCGGTTGCTGTTGAATTAATGGCCGAAAATCCAGACACAAGCCAACTTTGGCAATATTTTGCCATCATTTTTGTGTTGATTGCTATCGGCATTGTACTGCGGGTGTTGTCATTCAATTGGTCGCACAAGGGCGCCTTTGAGCTAGAAGAAATCTTACGCACCCAACTTACAACCCATTTAGCCAAAGTGCCCCTTGGTTTTGTGGTCACAACGGGATCTGGCGCCCTAAAGAAGATATTGATGGACGATGTGCGCAGTCTTCATGCCTTTGTCGCTGATAGTACACCGCTGTTGGCACGGGGCTATACCTTCCCGCTCGTGGCCATCATCCTCATGTTTATCATCGATTGGCGCATGGCCCTTATCTCGCTGGTTGTTTTGCCCATTGGATTGATCGCCATGCGTTTCGCATTTAGAGATTATGAAGAGGGGCGAGCCAAGTATGATGCCGCTAATGAACGCATCAATCGCACGATCATTGAGTATGTGCAGGGGATGCAAGTGGTACGCACCTTTGATGATGGCACAGCTTCGTTCAAGCGGTATCATGATGCGCTGGAGGAGTCGACGGCCTGGCAGCGCGCCTGGTCAGAAAAGTCACGCACACCAGCGTTTATCGCGCGCACATTATTTGCTGCCCTACCCACTTTGCTGGTAGTCACCCTAGTTGGTTTATGGCTGGTACAGCAAGGGCTGCTGGATATTCCGACATTACTACTCTTCATGTTCTTAGGGCCCACAGTAGCTGAATCGATCGTGCCGATGGTGTGGTTGTCACAATTGATCAACATGGCTTCGGCGGGTGCCAAGCGCATTGGTAAACTGCTGGCGGAACCAATTTTGCCCGAACCAGCCACCTCGACACCACCGCGTGATGCGGCCGTTACCTTTGAAAATGTGACCTTTACCTATGCCGACCGGGAAGACGCCGCTTTGCAAAATGTAACCCTGGAGATGGCCACCGGCACTGTGACTGCCCTCGTTGGCCCATCCGGTGCCGGAAAAAGCACCCTTGCCCAACTCATCCCCCGCTTTTGGGATGTGAATGATGGCAGTATTCGTGTTGGCGGGGTCGATATACGCCAAATCAGCAGTGATGACTTGATGCAGCACGTCAGTTTCGTATTCCAAATTCCATTTCTGCTGCATGACACCATTCGAGAAAACATTCGGCTGGGCAAACCTGACGCAACAGATGCCGAAATTGAAGCCGCCGCCAAAGCAGCCCAGGCACATGAGTTCATCATCAATGAACTACCTGATGGCTACGACACACAAGCCGGCGACCGGGGCACCCGTCTGTCTGGAGGACAAAGACAGCGGATTACGATTGCCCGCGCCATTTTGCAAGATTGCCCCATTGTCGTTTTAGATGAGGCAACAGCGTTTGCTGACCCCGAAAATGAAGCCAAAATTCACACAGCTATCGCCAACCTGACTGCTGGGAAAACGTTAATCGTAGTTGCTCACCGCCTGTCCACCATCCGTGATGCACACCAAATCGTGGTATTGGATCACGGCCGTTTGGCTGAAGTGGGCACGCATGACGAGTTAGTAGCCGCCGGTGGCGTTTACAGCGGTCTGTGGTCGAAATTTGAGGAGGCACAATCATGGGGCTTGCGCCGCAGTGAGCGCCAACTCGTAAATGAAGCAGAACCCAGCTTGAACGTAGGAGACTAAATCATGTATGCGACTTATAAACGAATGATCTATGCGGCTGGTTCGCAAGCATACTTAATGCAGCGGGGCTTTGCCCTGGTGATTGCCAGTGCCATTGCCCAAGGACTGGCCTATGCTACGTTATTTCCTTTGTTTGAATCCTTGATGGCCGGTAATGATGAATTAATTCTCTACGGCTCTATTCTTATTGGGCTTGTCTTGATCGATACTGTGTTGCGCATGTTTATCAATGGCTACGATTGGCAAATCCAGATGGATACAGGGCATGAAGTGCGCATTAAATTAGGTGAACAACTGCGTCGTATGCCGTTGGAGTATCTAAATTCACGGCAGGCTGGTGATTTGAATGTGGTGCTTAGTGGCGATGTCAATGATGTCGTCATGATTATGGGCGGGTTGTACAATATCGTTTTGAACACCTTCGTCACCCCGATAACGACAATTGTGGTCACCTTCTTTTATGATTGGCGTCTGGCCCTGGCTCTGGCTGTGCTATTCCCCCTGGCCTTGCCGCTTTACCGCAAGATTCGTACTGTTGCCGCCAGGGAAAATCGTGTGACTTCAGCGGCCACAGCGAAGGTGACAGCCAATTTGATCGAGTATGCGCAGGGATTGGCTGTCTTACGGGCCACCCGCCAGGTTGGTCCACAGTCGGTGCGGCTGCAAGATTCATTGGCCCATTTGCGGCAGCAACAAACAATTGCCGCCAGTTGGAACATCATGCCGGGCATTATGATGTCGGCGATAGTACAGGTGGGGATATTGATTGTTATTGTGCTTGGTGTGTATTGGTTTTTGGGTGGCAGCTTGAGCCTGGCGATCCTGTTTGCCCTGCTGGTGATTATGGTGCGATTTGCGGAGCCATTATCCATCTTTGCCAATCTAGCGACGATGTTTGACTTTATGGAAGCAGGGTTGGAACGAATTGAGACATTGTTAGCAGTTAAACCGCTGCCAGTTTCTGAACCAAACGGCCGTATCGAATCGTTTGACATCACCTTCGACGACGTGGATTTTATTTACAACGCCGGCATTGCCGAAACAAACGGGGATCGCGTGCTGAACGACATCTCCTTTACTTTGCCGGAAAATAGCTTAACTGCCCTCGTGGGGACATCGGGCAGTGGCAAAACAACGATTACAAAACTGATCACGCGCTATGCAGACCCATTGCAAGGAAGTGTCCAGATTGGTGGTGTGGATATTCGGAATATCACACCGGAAACGTTGATGCACCACATTTCCGTGGTGTTTCAAGATGTGTATCTGTTTGACGATTCGATTCGAGCCAATATCCGCATGGCCAAGCCGGACGCAACGGATGCCGAAGTAGAAGCCGCGGCAGAGGCAGCCAACTGTCATGAATTCATCACCCGTTTGCCACAAGGATATGACACAACGGTGGGTGAAATCGGCGGTTCGCTGTCCGGCGGAGAACGCCAGCGCATTTCGATTGCCCGCGCCATCTTGAAGGATGCCCCAATTGTTTTGCTGGATGAACCGACTTCGGCGCTGGATACCGAAAGCGAAGTGGCGGTACAGCGAGCCATTGACCGGCTGGTGGAAGATAAGACGGTGGTGGTGATCGCTCATCGGCTCTCAACGGTGGTGGCTGCGGATACGATTTTAGTGTTGGAAGATGGGAACCTCATCGAGCGCGGAACGCATGATGAATTGATGGTGGATAACGGCCGTTATGCCACCATGTGGCAGGCACAACAGCAATCTCGCCGTTGGAAGGTGTGAAATTCGCAGATATGAACGCATGGAAGAATTGAGTTGCAACAGAAAGCTGCAATTAAGACCAATCCTTCAAAGATTACAGAAGACCAGATTGTAGAGCAGCGTGTGCTCGACCCGCGTACTCAGATTCTGGTGCTGATTCTCATCAGCGTCATCTTTTTTTCTTTGAGCGATATATTGCTTGAAGTGGTGTGCATGGTCACGATCGGCCTGATCCTGATTTGGCAGGGGATGTTAAAAACGGCATTGAAATATTGGGCATTTTACGCTGCCACGATGCTGGGTTTTTTTATCTCGATTGAATATCCCAATATGCTGATTTCAATGATTGGTGTTCTCTGTGTTGCCTTGAGAAAGGTTATCCCCAGTTTCATGTTTGCCACGGCAATCATCGAAAAAACGAAGGTAGGAAAATTGGTGGCTGCCTTGCAAGAAATCCACCTCCCTAAAGGACTGATCATTGCCTTTGCGGTGACAATTCGCTTCTTCCCTACTTTGAAAGAGGAATATTGGCTGGTGATTAATGCCATGCGCATGCGTGGCATTCGGTTTTCACTAAAAAACTTGATCCTCCGCCCAATGTTAGTGTTGGAAAGTATTCTGATTCCCATCATGCTGCGAATGTCAGTCATTGCAGACGAGCTGGCGGTTTCTTCAGTCACCAGGGGGATTGATTCAAACAGAAAACGCACGTCCTACTATAAAAACCGGTTCACTTGGATGGATGGTGTGGTGATTCTAATTTTCTCGGTACTCGCTGTTTTGGCAATTGTTACAGGAAACTAAGCATGATCAGTATAGAGAACGTCAAATTTTCTTATGATGACAGCGTGAATTCCGATTTGGATGAACTCTCTTTGCGAATTCTCCAAGGCCAATGTGTATTGCTGGCCGGCGTTAGCGGCTGTGGCAAAACCACATTACTTCGTTTGATGAATGGATTGATTCCCCAATTCTATTCTGGGGATCTGAGTGGCCAAGTGAAAATCGATGGACAGTCTGTTAACGGCTACGATTCGGATGATCTATACCAAAAAGTTGGTTGTGTTTTTCAAAATCCGCGCAGCCAGTTTTTCAATGTAGATACGACCAGCGAGATCGCCTTTGGTTGTGAAAATCTGGGATTTACCCGTGAAGAGATTCACCGGCGTGTTGCTGAAACTGTCAAGGCATTGGGTATTTCCCATTTGCTGGACAAAAGCATTTTCTCTCTATCTGGCGGTGAAAAGCAGATGATTGCTATCGCTTCGATCTATGCCATGGGCGTGGATATTTTCCTGATGGATGAGCCGTCATCAAATCTGGATGCGGTGGCTACGCAGCAGCTGCGTAAGATGATTGAAACGCTGAAAGCTGAAGGTAAAACGATTGTGATTGCTGAACACCGCCTTCATTATCTGAAAAACGTGGTAGATCGCGTGTTGCATTTGAAAGACGGCCAGGTTGCCAACGATTGGTCCAATGCAGAATTCCAGGCGTTGGGTACAGATGAATTAGAAACCAAAGGATTGCGGGCACTGTCGTTCCGGCATCTGATTAACGAAGAGCCTCTTAAGGTGGATGTCGCCGATAAGCAGCTTCAGGTAGAAGACCTTTGGGTGTCCTATGAATCGAAGCATTATGTTGTGAAAGATGTCTCGCACGTTTTTCATCAAGGCGAAATTGTGGGGCTGGTAGGACATAACGGGCAGGGTAAATCTACCCTGGCTCGTTGTTTGTGTGGCATGGTCAAAGAAAAGCGGGGGACGGTTTCATACGATAATACCGCTATCTCTTTCAAGAAACGGATAGGAAATATCTATTTGGTAATGCAGGATGTGACCAGCCAATTGTTTAGTGACAGCGTTCTCGGCGAACTTGAACTGTCCTGTCAAGCCAGAAAGGAAGAAAGTCCCCATACCAATGATGAGATTTTGGAGATGTTTAAATTGTCACACCTGCATGATCGCCATCCGATTAGTTTGTCCGGCGGTGAAAAACAGCGGTTGGCAATTGCGGCCGGGGTGGCACAAAACGCAGATGTGATCATTTTGGATGAACCGACCAGCGGTCTGGATCATCAGAACATGAAGCGGGTAAAGGAGGTAATGAAGGTGCTGCGGCAGAATGGAAAAATGGTGCTAGTGATCACGCATGATTTTGAATTTTTGCTCAACACATGTGACCGAGTCTTGATTATTGAAGATGGGTCCGTACAGACGGATTACTATCTTGATGAAGCGCATTTTTCGCAAATAAACGAGTTTTTTGATTGATTGACGTTATTAGGTGACATGCCTTTTAAAGCGCCTGTCACATCCCGAAGGAGAGTCTGATGAGTGAGGATACAGTTCAGGATGCTGAAATGGCTGTTAAGCAGCCAAATAACAAATTAGTCGGTAGAGATTTTATTACCATTGGTATCTTTAGCTTAATTATGATCGTTGTCGTGTTTACGATTGCTACGATCATGGGAGTGATACCTGGTGTCGGTTTTTTGTTTTCATATGCAGTTTCGGCAATTCCGGTGGGCATAATCTTTATGTATGTGGTCGCCAAAGTACCGAAAACAGGCGCTATTGCTCTAATGATGACAGTCCAGTCCTTGATCTTTTTTCTGATGGGCGCCCCCGGTTTTATGCCGTTAGGATCTTTAGTCGGCGGTATTATCGCAGAGGTGATCATCAGTTCCGGTAAGTACAAAAGTTTCGTTAGAAACACCATCGGGTACGTATTCCTTATGACTATCTGGTGGTTTGGGCACATGTTTACGATGATATTTGCAACCGAAGCATACATCGTTGAGATGGAGGCCAGTGGTATAAGCGCAGAATCCCTACAACCCATGCTCAATTTCATTAACGGCCCGTTCTTCTTCCTGGTGTTGGCAGCCACCATTGTCGGTGCTTTTTTGGGTGCGTTATTGGGTCGTAAGACGCTGAAAAAGCACTTTGAGAAAGCCGGGATCGTCTGATAAGACAAAGAGGCAAATAAGCAAAAACCAATGATGACCAAACAGGGTAACATGCCTGACACACCGCAAAAGACTAAGTTGGTTAGTAGAGACTTTATTACGATTGGAATTTTTTCCTTGATCTTGATCGTTATCCAGATCGTATTCGATACGCTGCTGGCATTGAGTGCTATCGCTTTTCCATTTACATACGCTGTGGCAGCGATTCCAGTGGGGATTGTCTTTATGTATGTGGTCGCCAAAGTGCCAAAAACAGGTGCAATTGCGCTCATGGCCACGGTGGTGGCTTTGATCTATTTCCTCATCGGCGCGCCGGGTTTGACGCCGCTTGGTGCTTTTGTCGGCGGTATTGTAGCAGAAGTGATCATCAGTTCCGGCAAATACAAGAGCTTTTCCAGAAACGTCATCGGGTACGTGGCCTTCATCACTATCTGGTGGTTTGGATACATGACCAATATGCTTTTATTTGCCGATACTTATATTGCAGAAATGGTAGCCATGGGCATAGCTGAGGAAACCATAGCACCAATGATCGCCTTCATCAATGGCCCATTTTTCTTCCTGGTGTTGACAGCCACTATTATCGGGAGTGTCCTAGGTGCGTTTTTGGGGCGCAGAGTCCTGAAGAAACACTTTGTAAAGGCAGGCATTGTCTAATATGGCAAAGACAAAGAGGCCAAAAAGCAAAAACCGAGGGCTTTGGGCTATCACCGGTCCTGTTAAAACGCATATGATTGCAGCGGTGATCTTCGCTGCTGTGAGCGGCGTGCTGCTGATTGCAGGCAGCGTTATGCTGGCACTGGTGCTAACGATCGTAGCTGGTGGTGAGTTGGAGATTCTTGGCTTGACCTTCAGTTTCAGAGAAGCTTTTTGGCTCTTGACGGCACTCATCATTCTCGCCTATGCCATCCGTTCCGTCAGTTTCCTCATATCCCACGACGGCGCATTTAAGCTCGAAGAGATACTCAGGACTGAAATGACGGAGCACCTGGCGGATATGCCCCTTGGCTATGTGATTTCAACAGGTACCGGCGCTCTGAAGAAGGTGCTGCTGGATGATGTGAAGAATCTGCATGCCTTCGTTGCCGACAGTACCCCGATGATCGGTAAGAGTGTGGCGACACCCATCGCATCCCTCGTTGCCATGATCCTCATTGACTGGCGGCTGGCTCTTGTGGCTGTCGGGGTGCTTGTTCTCGGCATGATCCTTATGTATGCAGCCATGAAGGATGATGCTGTCCATAGGAAGCAGTATGAACAAAGCCAGTCGGACATCAACAAGGCAGTGATCGAATTTGTTCAGGCCATGCCGGTGGTGCGGACTTTTGATGACGGCACAACATCGTTCAAACGGTACAATGTGGCGCTGGAACGCTACAGGCATCATACGAAGGCGTGGATTGAGTTAACGGCCGTACAGGGGAAGATCGCGCTGATCATTCTGAGTCCGCTCCCAACAATTTTGGCGGTAACCGGTGCTGGAATTATTTCTGTGGCTGGCGGCAGTCTGAGCTTCTTCGGACTGATGGCTTCACTGATGGTCAGCACAGGCATGGCGGACACACTAATGCCTCTGATGTGGTTTGACCGGGCGTTGAAGAAGTCTAATGCGGCAGCCGAACGGATACAGGAGATTCAGGGACTGCCTACGCTGAAAAAGACGGATACGCCCCAGATGCCTGAAAGTTATGATGTCGCCTTTGAGGACGTTTCCTTCAAGTATGGCGAGGAAGATATTTATGCCCTTAGGTATGTTAGTTTTTATGTCCCGGAAAACAGTACCACAGCACTGGTGGGACCCAGCGGTGCCGGCAAGAGTACCGTAGCCAGACTGATTCCCAGGTTTTGGGACGTAATCGAGGGTTCCATACGGATCGGCGGTGTGGATATCAGGGATATGACCACAGAAACGCTGATGGACACGGTTTCCTTCGTCTTTCAGGATACATTCCTTTTCAATGATACGCTGGCGGCCAATATTCGGATTGCTGCGCCTGAGGCTTCGGATGAGGCGGTAACGGCGGCGGCGAAAGCAGCCCAGATCCATGACTTCATCATGAGTTTGTCCCAAGGTTACGACACCCTGGCAGGCGACCGGGGCACGAATCTGTCCGGCGGGCAGAAGCAGCGGATCACCATTGCCAGAGCCATCCTCAGGGACGCGCCCGTCATTGTACTGGATGAGGCAACTGCCTTTGCGGATCCGGAAAACGAAGTGGAGATCGTCAAGGCTCTCTCCAATCTTTTGAAACACAAGACCGTCATTATCATTGCCCATAGGCTGTCTACCATCAAGGATGTCGGCCAGATTGTGGCTTTTGATCATGGGGAAGTGACCGAGTCGGGACGCCACGACGAACTCCTGGCCTTGGGCGGCACCTATGCAGGTCTATGGAAGAATTACACCCTTGCCCAGAACTGGGATTTCCAACACAGCGGGGGTGTACGATGAGAAGGAAGAGTTATACACCTTTCAGAGAGCTTTACAGACTGGCTTTAGCGGCTATAGGAGAGAAAGAGGCCAGTTACAGAAAGTCTGTAAGATATTTCATCGTGGCTTATATCGCCCAAGGCATTGCCTTCGGCATGTTCTATCCCCTGATGAAAAGTCTCTTCGTAGAAACACCGGATATGGGAACAACCCTACTGCTTTTCGGTATTATGGTCGCCGTTTCCGCCGTCTCTCTGGTAACAAAATGGAAGGGGCATGACTTTGATTTTTCCGGCAATATCATCGATATTGCCCACGACATGCGGACCAGACTGGGTGTCAGCCTGCGCCAGATGCCCCTGGAAAGGCTGTCTGCTTATAAAACGGGGGAATTGAATGCCATCTTTGCTAACAATGTGGAGGAATCGGGTATTTCCCTGGGGATCATAACGTCCATGATTGTGGAGCTGATTTTCGTTCCGCTGACCATCGTGGTGGTGACCTTCTTCGTGGACTGGCGTCTCGCCCTGATCATGGTAGTTTTGTTTCCTCTGACCGTCCCATTGTATGACAGGATTAGAAATACCAATGTAACAGAAAAGTCCGCCATTAATCGTGCCAACGCGGAGCTGGAAGCCGGCTTCATCGAGTATATTCAGGGCTTGCCCGTATTGAGAGCGGTGAACAGGACCGGGGTCAATGAGGAGAAGCTGCAGGACTCCATCAGGAGGGTCAGAAGTACCCAGATATCTGGTCTCTACAGAACCCAGATTCCCTATTTTCTGATGGGTATCCTCATTGAAGGTGTGCTGCTGCTTTTGCTGTTCTTTGGTGCCTGGTTTGTGCTGGAAGACACCCTGGCTCTGGTGACCCTGGGGGCATGTATCATCATAGTTGCACGACTCGTGGAACCCTTATCGCTGTTTGTGGCAGTAATAAACTTATTTGAGACAACGGACGTAGCCCTGGGAAGGATCAACGAAGTTCTCGAGATTGCACCGCTGAAAGCCCATGAACCGCTAGAAGAACCTGTGGGGGATGATATTTGTTTTGACGGCGTCGATTTCACCTATCAAGGACAATCTGAGAAAGCTATCAAGAATGTTAGCTTTCATATGCCTGAGAGGACGATGACGGCCATCGTCGGTCATTCTGGGAGCGGGAAGACCACGATCACTAAACTAATTACCCGCTACGCCGACCCTCAACAGGGGAGCGTCAATATCGGAGATGTCGATATTCGTTCGCTGCGACAGGAAGACTTGATGCACCATATATCGGTGGTGTTTCAAGATGTCTACCTGTTCGATGATACCATCAGCAACAATATCCGCATGGCAAAATCCGAAGCGACGGATGAAGAAGTGGAAGCTGCTGCCAAAGCGGCACACTGCCACGAATTTATCACTCGCCTGCCGGATGGTTATAAGACCACAGTGGGAGATATAGGGGGTGCATTATCGGGCGGTGAACGCCAGCGGATTTCGATTGCCCGCGCCATCTTGAAGGATGCCCCAATTGTTATGTTGGATGAACCGACATCGGCTCTCGACACTGAAAGTGAAGTGGCCGTACAGCGAGCCATCGACCAGCTGGTGGAAAACAAGACGGTGTTGGTGATTGCTCACCGACTCTCGACGGGGGTGGCGGCGGATATGATCTTGGTTCTGGAGGAGGGGCGGATTGTAGAAAGTGGTACACATGACGAGTTGTATGTGGCAAACGGCCGTTATGCGGCCATGTGGAACGCCCAACAACAATCACGTCGTTGGAAGGTATAACGCAATGAAAAGGATTAAAAACATTAATTGGAAACAAATTGGACTGTACGTGGCAATGGGCCTCTTGACATTACTCATTGGCCTATCGGGGATGACTAAATTGATGAGCAACCCAGTTAAAACCCTTGAACCTCAAAATTAAGATGGAGATTACATTATGTCCAATAAGCTAAAAACAAGTGACCTGATTACTATCGGCATCTTTTCAGCAATATACATTATTACATACGTTATCTTTTCTAGCGTATTGTTTACACCTTTTCTTTTCATGCTCATGATGCCCATTGGGGCGTTGCTCTTGGGACCTGTATATATGCTGTTCATAGCCCGCACTCAGAAGCCGGGTGCCATTACAATTTTGGGTTTTCTTTGTGCGACAATCGCTGGACTTCTTGTGTACGGGAATATTCTCGTGGCACTGGTGAACTTTACCTTTTTTGTACTTGCGGAGCTATGCGCCTACATCGGTAAATACAAGAGCAATATGTGGAACACCATCAGTTACTGTGCTGCGTCTCTCTGGGTAATTGGCCAGCAAGGCGCATGGTGGGTAGCCAAAGATTGGATTCGTGAATTAACAATCGCCTCTGGCTACACAGCCGAATGGGCTGATGGATTTTTGGCACTGACCACACCGCTCAATCTTGCGCTGATCATTGTGGCTACATTTATCTGCGCGATTATTAGTTCATTCATAGCAAATCGTATGCTCAAAAAGCATTTCGTGCGTGCCGGCATCGCATAAGGGAATGACCCGTCAATGAAAGAAGAAGCAACTGGCTTGGTACTAGACCCCAGGACAAAGCTATTACTGTTAATTATGGTGAATATCCTGATGTACGGCTTTGGCAGTGGATGGTACATTTATACCTCTGTACTTCTGGGGGTGCTGCTGCTCCTTTTGGCAGGAGCCTATAAGCCGCTGCTTTATCTGACTATTATGTATGCGCTTTTGTTTGGCCTGGATTATATTATAGGATTCGCTTCTGAAAACGTTATCTATGTGTGGGGCTTAATCAGTTTGCCTTTCTTCATTTTTATACCCTTCTTCTTGTACGCGGTATTGTTTTTCGCGACAACCAGTATTGGCGATGCGTCGGCGGCGTTTTCAAAGATGCACACACCCAACTTTTTATTGATACCTTTGCTGGTGATGTTCCGCTTTATCCCTACAATTTACCAAGAGTTCCGGGCGATTACCAATGCCATGAAGCTGCGTGATGCCATCGGCCGTGGCAATCCATTTAGGACGCTGGAATACGTCTATGTGCCCCTATTGTTCAGCCTGGTCAAGACTGGTGAAGAATTGACGGTGGCGTCGCTGACACGCGGGTTAGGTTTGTATAAGGATAGGACATACGTGCATGATCCCCAAATGAGGTGGTTTGATTTCGTAGTGCTTACAATCATGCTATTGCTCATTTTGGGCAGTAGGTGGGGACCTGGCGCATGATAAATCTCGCAAACGTCAGCTTTTCATATGGAGAAGGGGAAAAGCTCGCCTTGGACAATGTCAGCTTGCAAGTCGCCGAGGGGGAATGCCTCTTGCTGTGCGGGAAGTCGGGATGCGGCAAATCAACCGTCTTAAATTTAATCAACGGCATCATTCCCAATCATATCGAAGGAACACTTGTCGGCACGGTAGCAGTTGACGGTATTGCGCCGAAAGATGTTAGCATTCAAAGAATGTCGGCAGTTGTCGGATCTGTTTTTCAAAATCCAAAATCCCAGTTTTTTAGTTTGGACACGACAGATGAACTACTGTTTGCGCCGTCAAATCACAAGGTTCCCAGGCAGATAATGTTGACCAGACTGAAGGAAACGGTGCAGGAATTCAGCATCCAACATCTGCTAAACAGACGAATTTTTGATCTTTCCGGTGGAGAAAAGCAGAAACTTGCTTGTGCGAGCGTTTATATGAACCGTTCCAAGGTTTATGTTTTTGATGAGCCCAGCGCAAATCTCGATGCCAATGCTATCGAAGGATTAAAACAGGTGATTCAAACCCTGAAAGAAGCAGGCAATACAATACTAATCGCTGAACACAGGCTTTATTATCTAACAGAAATATGTGACAGATTCATTTATTTAGATGAAGGTAAGATCGCAAACCAGTTTTCGCGGGAGGAATTCATTGACATTGGGGACAATGATCGCCAATCTCTTGGGCTCAGGATGGTTACTGAACCTGTAATTAAAAGCGGAAAACTGGAAAAACCAATTGATGAGCCTACGATAAAAATCGCAGAGATGCAATGTTTTTACAATAAGAAATTGGCTGTGGATATCAAGAATCTCAGTCTGCCGAAGCATAAATTGATTGCTGTTGTTGGTAAGAACGGCGCAGGGAAGTCAACCTTCGCGGCGAGCTTATGTGGCATCCTAAAATCGAAGCCGAAAATCGTGGACGAGAAACAATTATCGCGCAAGGAAAGGATAAAACGTAGCTTCATGGTTATGCAGGATGTCAACCATCAGCTTTTTGCAGAATCTGTTCTTGATGAGTTGATGCTTGGTTATGAAATTGATGATGAACTCAAGATCATAGAAGCAAATGAACTACTTAATAACCTGAACCTACTGCAATACAGAGAAAAGCATCCCCAATGTCTTTCAGGAGGTCAGAAGCAGAGAACAGCAATTGCCACCGCTTTATTTATCAGCAAGAAATATTTAATTCTAGATGAACCGACCAGCGGCGTCGACCTCATTCACATGAATAGGATTGCGGAACTTATCCAAATGATAAAAAACAGAGTGGAACTCATTCTGGTGATTACCCACGATAAGGAATTTATCAACCGCTGCTGCGAGTATGTTATTGAACTGGATGATGGCAGAGTTTTAAGTGAGGGATTGGTGCATCCTCAAGAATTTAATGGAGAGAAATATGGTCAAAATAGACAAATCAGACTGGCCCATCGTACGCATTGAAGTGGATGGATTAGTAACATTGTCGGCAATGGAAGCGTACAACACAGAAATGGATAATCTGCTTGATTTTGCCGAACTTCAGCCAGAAAAGTACGGCATTGTTTATCTGAATGATATGAATGATACTGATGATATGAATGATACTGACTACAAGGCACACAAGCGGGAAAAGGTAGCACAAAAGTAAAGCAATGGTTGGTTGAAAGCTAACAAACCGCGCATCAGCGAAAGATGTGTCGGCATTGCTATGGTGATGCCTAATGCAAACAGGATGATAAAAATAATACGCCCAATTGCTCGTCGCTTGATGAAGCGTATGATGGGTGCACCTGGTGATATGTTTTTTGCGCTTGATGAAGCAGAATTGTGGATGAATCGGCTTTTATCAAAATGGAACAGAGAAAACGCAGCCCGATGACCTAATTGGCAGGCCATCATCGGTCCTGTAAGTTGCCGACTTATTAAGCTTCGCTTCAGAATCCTCAATCCCAGAAAATCTATTATTAATCTAGATCAAGGCTTTTTGCGGGACTTTGCAGATTCTTCCAGTCGCTGCAATCGAGCCTGGAGCGCGTCTAGGTGTTGGACCAACTGCCGCAGCTCGGCCGCAACATCTTTGTGTTGCTGCCGGACATGGCCCAGGCTATCATCTTTATCCAGCCACTGATCGGCCGGGAGGGGCAGACGTTTTGATAATTCATCGAGCTTTTGAACAAGTTGTCGGTTAAATTCGTTTTGCTGAGCAGCGAAGGAATCGGCACTATCTCTCACGGCAACGGCCGCCCATAAGCCGCGCAGGCGGGCGATGAGGGAGCCAAACAGGGGCACAGAGGATGTAAACGGCCGTGCCTGTATATTTCCGGCTGCAGCGAGTTGGACCATTGCTCGCTGGTATTGAGGGTTCTTTGCAGCCAACCGGCGCATTTCTTCTAATTTTGTACGAATGGTTTCCTGCTGTTCATGCGAGATTTCAATATTCCCTCCGGTCCTGCGAGTTTGAAAAATTTCTGGTAGCCCGGCTAATGCTGAACGGTAGGCGCGATTAACAGCCTGCCTTTCATCCCGGGGCAAGTCCGCTAACCATTCTTCTTCGGCCGGGAAGGTCTTGTTCATGATCATCAGCGGATCAAAATGTTTAAGCAGATAGCGCCAACGGCCGTAGTGGAAGCGTTCCAGGTAGGTGGGACTGCCGCGAACGGCAAAGGCTGATTCATCATGGATGGCCGTAGCCTGGGGCACATATACTACCCGATAACCGGCCGTTCGTGCGCGGTCGCAAAAATCAACTTCTTCAAAGTACATAAAAAAGCCTTCATCAAAAAAACCGATTGTTTCTAAAGCGGTGCGCCGCAAGACCAAAGCTGCCCCGGTGACATAATCGACATCGATCACTTCATCAAACTGTCCCTGGTCGTCCTGGCCAACCCCGCGGTGATCGGGCATCGCTCTTGGACCGCTGATGGTGCCGCCGGCATGCTGCAGGAGGTTATCTTCGGGGAAATAAAGTTTGCAGCCGGCGACGGCGATGGTCCGGTCGGCCAGCATCGGTTTGATTAATTCACGCAGCCAGGATGGGCTGACGATGATGTCGGGATTGATGAGTACCGCAAAATCGGCCGATAGGTGGCGCAGCGCGCGATTGTTGCCCGCAGCATAGCCAAGATTCTGGTGATTTTGACGAATGTTGACCCAGGGGAAATGGGCTTGAACAAAGTATTCGGAATCATCGCTGGAATTATTATCGACCAGGACAACATCAAAATCGGGGTAGTCCAACTGTGTGATAGCATTTAAGCAGGATTGGAGATAGGAACGGCCGTTCCAATTGAGAATAATGATCGTTACATGAGGAAATGATCGCATTCGATTAAAGGTGAATTTCGCATCCTGCCATCTTTTCTCCTAGAGTAACCTTTATATTGGAAGCGAGCCAATGTTCATATTAACTTTGCTGAACTTGTGCGAACTGGACACACTTAATAAATTATGTATCATTGCCGCGTCGTTTTTATTTGCATGAGGATAAAGGATATATGCTGAAATCTAAAACCACACGATCCATCACATTGTTATTATCAAGCCTCTTATTAATTGCTTGCTTAGGTTCGGCAGGGAGCAGTGAAACTGTCACACAGGTCGCCAATGCGGTGACTGAACCGGCCACAGCGACCACGCAACTCCCCACAATTGAATTGTTAACCGGAACCCCCGAGAATTTGATTGCCGGTCCTCAAGAAGGGCCTGAGCAAGAAGAGGATGATGGTCCTTTTGTCGCTCAAATGCCTATGATATCCAGCACGATGCCCAGGCAAACGAACTGTCGATATGGCATCGGCAATGAGCCGGGAACAGAGGCTAAATCATGGTTGGATGTTTTAGGCGCCGGCCATTATATCAACTTTATCTCCAGGCAAATAGACCCACTCATTTCCGAAACTGTCGACTATTATCCTCAAGTTCGTATATCCCAGGATAAAGAGGACGGCCAATATTTACCTTCATATACGGTTAAACCTCCTTTGCACATGAATAGTGGTGGGTTAGGGCAGCACATACAAGCCAAGCCTGGTACCTTATGGATTGTGGGCAATGAACCGGATGTGGCTAATGAGGCACAGGACAACACCTTTCCGGAATGGTATGCTCGCGCGTACCATGAAATATATCATTTCATCAAGGAAGTTGATCCTGATGCCAGAGTGGCCATCGCCGGTTTATCGATGATGACGCCCGGCCGTTTGCAGTATCTGGACATTGTTTGGGATACATATGTGACAGAGTTTGGCGAACCGATGCCGGTTGATGTATGGAATATGCATCTTTATATCTTGTCTGAGATCCGGCCTTGGGACAATGGGCCAAGTGATGGCAAAGTCGCTTTGGGAACCGATCCGGCCCTGGCAATTAAGGCCCCTGACGGCGATCCGGTTGTGGAATGTCCCAAGGAAGATGTGTATTGTCGGGCTGAACATGACGATCTGGATATTTTTGCCGATCAAGTGCTGGCCATGCGTACCTGGATGAAGGAACATGGGCAGCAGGACAAACCACTCATTATTTCAGAATTTTCCCAGCTTTATCCTTTCGTCGATTATGACGATCCGGTTAACCCTACGGAATGTTTCCTCATGGATGAACTTGGCCAATGTTTCACACCGCAGCGGGTGAGCAACTTCTTGCAAGGCACGGTGGATTACCTGGAAAATGCCAAGGATCCCAACCTGGGATATCCGGCCGACGATAACCGCCTGGTTCAGCAGTGGACCTGGTACAGTTTGTGGGTTGAGTCGGAACATTCGGGGGCTTCCAGTAATCTGCTCGTTGACGATTATGAGGCGCTGCCCCCTGGTTCGGAACAGGCTCTGACGCAAGTTGGGCAAAATTATTGGGAACGAGCTTACAACAGCCCGCAGACCGTCAATCTCGTGGCTGGTGATGCGCCTGATGTGGAAGTTGAGCTTCCCTCAGCCGAAGAGACAGCCGATGTCGATTTAAAAGTTGCCATTTCCAATAATGGATCGAGCTATCTTCTTCAATCTTTTAACGTCACTTTCTATGCCGATGAAAATCTTACCCAGGTGATAGGTGAATCCTCTATTACACCCGGACTGACCGGCATGATGCACGGTTGCTCCTGGGGCCGGACAAGAGAATGGGCGACTGTCACATGGGAAGATGTTCCTGAAGGTGTTCATGCTTTCTGGGTGAAAGTGGACAGCCAGGATCATGTCAGCGGTGAAACAGATGAGGGAGATAATGTGGCATCAGGCCAGGTGGCTGTGACGGTCGCTCCCTGATAATTGACCCGATCACCATTCGGTCAGCTTCCATATTTCCGGCTGCCAGTTTCCAGGTTGGCCACCGATTTCGGCATAGATAGCCACGGCCGTTTTCAGTTCAGCCATGGCGTTTTCTTCATCCCCCATCTGGTGGAACAAGTCGGCCAGGTTATTATGTAGAGCTGCCTCGCGGTGACGGTCGCTGTATGATTGACATCGTTCAAGTGCAGCAAGAAAGTGTGCCTTAGCATCCTCATTGCGACCCAAAGCCGCTTCAGTTAATGCCAGGTTATTCAAAGAGGCGATTTCACTATCCGGCAGATGGTAATCCTGGGCCAGGGTGTGAGCCGCTTCAAAGTGTGACAGTGCTCGTTCAAGATCTCCTTCATGGCGGGCCAGAAGACCGGAAATATTTTCACTTTGCGCTCGAACCTGAGGGGTGTTCGCTAACTGACGCACCTTAAGCATGTATTGTTGGGCCTGTTCCATTTGATTTAAATTGAACGCTACATAACTCCGATCATTTAATAATCGAGCCAGATCCTCATCGCCGGTGATTCGCTCCTGAGCCAAATCTAATTGGGCAGCGGCCTGGGTCCAGGCTCCCTGCCGGATATAAACCTGGCCAATTTTATGTTCCAGGCGGCCCAAAACCACATTTCCGGCCATGGAGGCCGCCGTCTCATAACTGGAAAGGGCGGCCGGATATTCACCCAATCGTATGGTCATATCCCCACTGCCTTCGTGCAATTTCCAGGCTTGCTCAAAACCAAGTGCCAGGGCCGATTGGTAATAATAGACGCCTTCCTGGTGAGCAAATAAGGTCTGTGCCTGGTTACCCGCTTTAACAAAATAGTGCGCGGCCAGATCATCCATGCCGGCTTCCCGGTAATGACGGGCGATTTCGGCCGCGGCAGTCATTGATAAAGTTTCCTGCCGCGTTGATTTTTGCAAGGATTCAGCCACACGGCGATGCAACAACCGGCGGCGTCCCAGCCCCATCTCTTTATAAGCCAGCTGACGCATTTTCGCGTGCGCGAAATCATACTGATCGGAATGTTCAATTAATAATCCGCGGTCCACTAAATTATCTAACGAGGATACAATTTCATCGGCGCTGCGGCCGCTGGCTAAAAGCAACAATTCATATTCAAAAGCGTGCCCAATGGCGGCCGCTGTTTGCAGGACCTGGCGTTCTTGATCTCCAACCTGGGATAGACGGCCGATGAGCAGGTCGCGCACCGTGCGCGGCAGATCCCAGGAGTCCCTTAATCCCCCAGGCAAATTTTGTTCTCGCAACGCATTGAGATATTCAACAACGAAATAGGGCAATCCCTCTGTTTCATTGTAGAGTTTTTGTGGGAGTTGCGGAGCATGGTCCGGCATAACCGCTTGCAATAATTCTTGAACTTCCTGGTGCGTAAACCGGGTCAGATGCAGATGCGCAGCAACCGCCGCGCGGCGCAAATCGGCCAGCAAATGGTAAAGAGGATGGGCAGCGGGCAAGTATTCAGTGCGCCAGCACAATAAAATTAGATAAGGTCTGCCAGACCAGCGCCTGATCAAAAATTGCAGTGATTCCAGGGAAGCGGTGTCCAACCAGTGGGCGTCGTCCAACCAGATCACGCCCGGTTGCGGCCCGTTCAGTAATGCTCTCAAAACTTCCCCAATCCCCTCATAAAAACGATTTTGGGCACCGGGTGCTTCTAAACTTTCCTGTGGAAGCGCTAATATCTGTCCATCCATCAGTTCTGGCAGCAGGCGGCCTGCTTCGGACAATGCGAAGGATGAAAGGTTCTTTAATTTTTCGGCCGATCCCGGCTGGCGCAGCCCGCTGCGCATGATCTGGATCAGGGAGGCGTAAGCCAATGTGTGCTCTCCTTCATAGCATCGCGCGGAGAGAACAGCAACCCCTCGATCCACCAGCGCTGTTAGAAAATCTTCGGCCAGTCGTGTTTTACCAATGCCCGCTTCTCCTTCAATGACCAGGAACCGGCCGTCTGGCCCGGTTTGATTATAGAGCCGGGTAATTTGCGTTAGCTCGACTTTACGGCCGATGAACGGGGGAACAGAAGGGCGAACAATTTTGCCATCTTCAAGTGATTGATTAGTATAAAAATCAGTAAGGATGTCTATCTGATTATCACGAATTGACTCATACAATGCCACAGTTTCCGGTAGAGGGGGAACGCCTAACTCTTCATCCAGAATACGCACGCAATCGCGAAACTGGCTCAACGCTTTGTTGCGTCGTCCGGATCGGGCATTTAGGAGCATCAGTTGGCGATGCGCTTCTTCGCGTAAGGGATCGAAACGCAGCCATTGATGAGTAATGTCGATAGCCTGGGCAAAACTGCCTTCTTCCTGCTGCTGATAACAAAGGGCCTCCAGGGCAACCAACAAATCACGATGCAGCACTTCCCTTTGCATTAACTGCCAGTCGTCAAAAGTTACCGTGTCGCGCAAGGAAAAACCGGCCATAAATTCACCCTGGTATAAGGCAACGGCTTCCGTCCATTCTTTAACCTGGACATGCTGCTCAAATTGGGCGACATCAGACCAATATTCATCCGCTTGTAAGCCGATTGTCTCGCGGGTGATGGCCAGGGCATGGCCTTCAATTGCCGATTTCAGCGCGGACAAGGTGCGACGTAACGCTGCCTTAGCCCTCTTATCATCAAACTCCGGCCAAAGGAAGGTAGCCAGGCTGTCACGGGTTTGAATTTGGCCGGACAAGGCCAGGTGAGCCAGCATCGCCACCGCTTTGCGTGTGTCCATACGGACTGTTCGGCCATATAGCTCAATCCGTGGCGGTCCTAAGAAGAATAGTTTTAATGCGGACATAGGGCAATTGTATCCAATTTCATTACGGGTTACAGCTCGTAACGTTTTTCGTAACGATTAAGAGACAATTATTTTTTATGATGCGGGTATCTACACGATTGCAAAAAATTATTTGCACAGAAATTTGACAACTTTTCACTCAATATATGAGTGAAAACCATTCAGTAAAAGTTGTCAAATTTTTGGTAACACAATAGTAAGTTTTAAGCGGTTTTCAAGTTGGAAAATGGGAAAGTTAACGTGACATCACAGGATTTTGTACCATCTTTAAAGCAGAAGACGGTTGGAGATGCGGCCATTGATGGATTGATAGCCGGTGTTTGGGCAGGGATCATCATGGTTTTGTTATTATTGGCTGCCGGATTTTTATTCGGGGAATCGCCTGCTCTTGTATTGGGGTGCTTTGATATCCAGGCGGGGGATCGGTCTATTGTTGGCGTATTTACCCATGTCGCTGTTTCAGCTATTTATGGACTTCTCTTTGGGGTTTTATTTATGGGTCTGGGGCGTCTATGGCCAGCATTACTGAAGTGGCGTTTGTTAGCCGGACTCGCATATGGCCTGATTCTCTATGCGTTAGCCCAGGCTGCCTTTTCGGCCGGAGCGCGTTTAAGCTTAGCGCAGTTTGCTCCGCTCAGCTTACTACTTGCCCATATGTTATATGGGCTTGTGCTGGGGTAGAAGATCTATCGCAATTGGCGGAGAGAGGTGGCACCATGATCTCCTGAATAATTGCTGGGTGCTAAAACAAGATTATATTTGCAAAATTTTGGAGAAAGAAAATGAAAAAGATTTTAAAATGGCTGGGAATCGGAGTCCTTGTTCTTGTTGGCATCATCGTGGCTGGAGGAATAATCATGCATTTTGTGGGTAATAATCGCCTGGATAATGCTCCGCAAGTAGCGACAAAACCGGTTTCTGTTCCCACGGATGGTGAGGCTGTTGCCAGGGGGGAGTACATTGTTCATAAAGTCAGTTTTTGTGGTGAATGCCACGGTGAAAATTTAGAGGGAGCGGTATTAATGGATGGAGAGCTTGGTTCCTATGTTACGGCGCCTAATCTGACTTCCGGTGTAGGGGGTATTAGTGCGGCGTATACGGATGCTGACTGGGAATTGGCTATTCGTCACGGGATTGGACCAGACGGCCGTGTCTTTGTCATTATGCCCTCCCACTTTTACAGTCACTACAGTGATGAGGATTTGGGTGCTGTCATTGCTTACTTGAAATCACTTCCGGCAGTGGATAATGACCTGGGTCAACGGCAGATAGGGTTCCCAGGCACTGTTTTGGGTGGTGTTGTGGCTTTTGATGAATTTACGCGCATTAACAGTATTGACCATGCCAATGTTGGCGGATCAGGCCCGGTAGCGGGTGTGACAATCGAATATGGCGAATACTTAACCCAAATCGCAATCTGCGGCGAGTGCCATGGAACAAATCTTGCCGGCATACCCCCTGGTGGAGATGGACCGCCACCTGGACCTAATTTGACACCTGGGGGCGATCTGGCGGAATGGAGTGAAGCAGATTTTATCAACACCATTCGCACGGGCACAACGCCATCCGGGGAACAGCTGGATGGGGAGCAGATGCCCTGGCCCTCATACAGCCAATTCTCTGATGAGGAACTGCAGGCCATTTGGGCTTATTTGAGCAGCCTGGATGCCCTGCCTGATAACTAGAAAATTTCAACATCATGTGACAGTCACTTTTAAAGTGACTGTCACATCCTCATCAGATTTCGAAACGTTTAATAGACGATTGTTGTTTATGATGCTTTCACTCATTGATGGCGGCGCAAAAGCCGTTTGTGCCCGATCAAGGAACGCAATTGTTGTATAATATTTTACGAAAGCTTGTTGCCTTGAACTGCTAACCGGTCTCATGAAGAATAAAGCAGAAATTAGATCATAAAGTTTGATAGGCGACCTTATCCAAGTCGTTGAAGAAACGATGCAGCCGGAGGCCGTATTTGTATTCATGAAGGTGAAAAAGTGAAAGCAGCGCTTGAACAGGAAAAGAGATTTGATCAGGGTGCGTGGTTAATTCTTGTTTCCATGAGCCTTTTCGCCATCGTGGTTCTTGTTCCAACCTTGTACATCCTGCGCATGCCCGGTGATGGCTGGCAAAATATTTATCAGGAAGTGCCGCTCAATGCGTTTGTCGGAGATTGGCCCACCCCTTTACAGAAAGGGGATATTGTCCTGGCTGTTGATGATGTTTCAGTGACAAAAGAATTTACCCAGGTGTCCCCTTTGCTCCCTGCGCCACCATCCTGGCAGGAAGGATCAACAATCGCTTATTTAGTTGAGCGCAGCGGCCGGAAGCAGACCATTGATGTCACTTTGCATCTACTATCCCCATCAGGTGTGCTAAATGCTGTTTCTAATACGGCGCTTGCCGACCTGCCCCTGCTTAGCTGGTTTTTTATCGGCCTGATTGTCTTTATTTTGCGACCCGGCAGCACGGCCGCCCGTCTATTTTTCGTTGCCGGAACAACTCTGGCCTTGGGAACAAGAATTGGATGGGCGGCTGAGATGGTTAGCGCTAATTTTGCGCCACCCATCATCTGGCTTATGCAGCGCTACATTCATTCCTTTTGGGAAATGATATTCTTTCCGTCGTTGATCGTCCTGCTGCTGATCTACTTTGGCAGCGTAGTACTCTTACAAAGTCTATTTACAGCCACCAGCGGCCAGGAATTGCCGCTGACGATTGTAATTTCCACCCTAATCATTGCCGCGCTGTTTAGTCCCCTGCGCCAGCGTATTCAAGCGATTATTGACCGCCGCTTTTATCGCAAGAAATATGATATTCAACGTGTGCTCGGCCGCTTTGCCCTGGCAGCCCGCGATGAGACAGATATTGACGTGCTTTCGGCCGAATTGGTTGATGTCGTCCAAGAAACCATACAATCGGAAGAACTTTCACTTTGGATTAGGCCGCTGCGGACGAGCGGTTCACCGGATTTAAATTGAGACATTTTATGGCTATGCCTTGTATCGTAACGTCCCTAGAAATTATTTTTTTACAGATTATTTAATATGGCGTTAAATATTGAGGAACAATACAGCAAACGGAGATGGCAGCGCGGATTTACTGCTGGGCTGACCTTGATCACAGCAGGATTAGGTCTTTTCTTCATGATTTTGATATATTATGGCTGCACCTCGCAATACCCCCTCATGTTTAATTTGTTATTTGCTTTAGGCGGATTGGCTTTTTCAATCACCGGTTTGCTCATCGTAACTAATCGTCCCGGAAATACGATAGGATGGCTGTTGATGATTGGCGGATTTGGCCTGACTTGTTTTACTTTAGATAATTATATTTCCTGCCACATCGAAGGGCAGCAGGGTCTGCCAAGGGTTGAATATGTCGCCTGGTTTAGCCATCGATTCACAGCCTACATAGCATTTTTACCTATATTCGTTTTCCTGCCTTTTTTATTTCCGACGGGCCGCTTCCTGACCAGGCGCTGGCGTTATTTTGGCTTAAGCGGATTAACGATCATTGCCATCATCCTGCTGTTTAATGCTTTTGCTCCAGATCTACGAGTCGATAATGGGTTTAGTATGAGCTTTGATTTTGACAGCCCAATATCGTTAACTTTGTTATCTCCACGACTCCATGAACTGCTGTTTCGATGGCAAAATCCATTGATTCTTGTTTTGAGTTTTGGAGGCATACTTTCCATGATCTTGCGGCTAAAGAGATCTCGTGGCATTGAAAGACAGCAGATGAAATGGTTTGTTTATTTTCTGGCCACGGCCGTCTCGGTTCAATTATTCCTCTTCGAACTTCCCTTTGGCATTTTTGGAGACGATTATTTGCTGGAAACAATCTCCTGGCTGGAAAGCCTGTATACAATTGATCTTTACGTAGTTTTCCTTGGCTATCCATTGGTGATTGGTTTGGCTGTCTTGCGCTACCGGCTTTATGATATTGATATCATCATCAGGCGCACGCTGGTTTATACTATGGTGACCGTATCTTTGGTTTTCATTTATTTTGCCAGTGTGATCATGCTCCAAAGTTTGTTCACAGGCTTTTCCAACCAGCAGTCTCCCCTGGCCATAGTTATTTCCACTTTATTTATCGCCGCCTTATTTAACCCAATCAGAAAGCGGGTTCAAAATTTCATTGACCGCCGCTTCTACCGTAAAAAATATGACGCCCAGCAAGTTTTGACCTGTTTTGCGCACACAGCCCGCGATGAAACGGATATTGAGGTGCTTTCAAATGAATTGGTCCAGGTGGTTCAAGAATCTATACAGCCTGAAAATATTGGGATTTGGTTGAAAAAAGGTTCATCGTAACGATTTTTCGTAACGTTTAGCAGACGATGGCATGATAGGATAAGTGCATAATGACATCATTAAGAGCCTTATGGCGTAATCGCACAAATAATAAAGAGCAAGAAGTGGCAGATGCGGCCGGGGTTGACCAGTCGCAACAAAGTAGCTCGGGTGTGAGTGAAGAAGGGGCGACGGCCGCTCCAGCATTTGATTTAGACATCGAAGCCAATGATCCCTTCCTAACGTTTTGCCTGAACAGCAAAGGGGTGGTTGATATAGAGAATCTGCTGCTGGATTCGCCGGCCGTCAGAGCGATGAAAGATGGTGGCGTGAAGTTGGTCGTGCCCTTAATCAGCCAGGGTGATTTAATCGGACTGATCAATTTGGGTCCGCGGCGCAGCGAGCAGGAATATACCAGTGATGATTACAAACTCTTGCAGGATTTGAGCACCCAGGCTGCTCCGGCTTTAAAAGTAGCGCAGTTGGTGGAACAGCAGAAGGAGGAAGCGGCCGAACGGGAACGTATCCAGCAAGAGCTACGTGTGGCCAGCCTGATCCAACAAACGCTGCTGCCGCAAGAGGTGCCGCAGTTGGAAGGATGGTTTGTTGACGCCTATTACCAGCCGGCCCGCGCCGTGGGTGGGGACTTCTACGATTTCATCTATTTTGATGACGGCCGCATCGCCTTCATCGTCGCCGATGTGACCGACAAGGGGGTTCCGGCAGCCCTGGTGATGGCTACTACGCGCAGCATTTTACGCGCAGCGGCCGAACGTCTGGAATCGCCAGGGGCGGTCTTGAAACGCACAAACAACGTGCTGGTTCCTGAGATTCCACCCAAGATGTTTGTCACCTGCTTTATTGCCTTGCTCGATCCGCAAACAGGGCATTTACGTTATGCTAATGCCGGACATGATGTGCCCTATCACATCACAGCCGGTGGTGTCGAGGAATTGCGAGCGACGGGCATGCCTCTCGGTTTGATGCCGGGCATGGCTTATGAAGAGAAAGAGACCACACTCGCTAATAATGAATACATCCTGCTCTACAGTGATGGCCTGGTGGAAGCTCATGCGCCGGACCGGGAAATGTTTGGTTTTCCTCGTTTACAAGCCTTGCTTGCTGAGGATGATGATGCCCACAATTTAAACCAATTTTTATTGGATCAACTAGCCGAATTCACCGGCCCCGAATGGGAACAGGAAGATGATGTCACCCTGGTGACGATTCAAAGACAGCCTACGCCGGCGCTCATGAACGGCGAATGGCAGCATTTGACCGCTTTGGAGATAGCCAGTGCTCCCGGCAATGAACGATTGGCGATGGCCCAGGTAGCTGAAGTGATCGGAGACCGCCTGCCGGACGCGCGCCTGGAAAAATTAAAAACGGCCGTGGCCGAGGCGACCATGAACGGCATGGAGCATGGCAACCAATATGATGCTGATAAGCCGGTGGAAATTGAGGTGGAAGCGTCACATTCGGCTGTACGCGTGCGCATTCAAGACCAGGGAGGCGGTAAACCGCTGGTTGAAGCAGCAGCCCCGGACCTGGAAGCCAAGCTGGCCGGCGATCAATCGCCGCGCGGTTGGGGATTGTTCCTCATTAAAAATATGGTCGATGAAATGCACATAAACCAGGATGAGAAGCACCATACAGTGGAACTGGTGATGTTGTTGGATGAAAAATAAAAGAGAGGAAATGTGATGAAAACACAGGTGATGCCCTTTGAGGCTGAAGTCTTGGAAGAGGAAAATAAAGCCACCCTGATCTTTATCGGTGAGATAAATGGACTGGCCGATGCGGCGATGAACGAGGCATACCGGAAGGCTGAGGGTGGTTCCCCGAAACATATTGAATTGGATTTCAGCCAGGTAGATTATATCAACAGCACAGGCATAGCACTGGTGGTTGGGCTGCTGGCCAAGGCTCGTGCCGCTCATATTCCGTTATCGGCCGTTGGTTTGAGCGACCATTACCGGGAGATTTTTACCATCACCCGCTTGTCTGATTTTATCGAGATTAAGTAGTTTTGCATCGGATATTTACTTAACCAGTTTTTAGGAGAGCAAACATGGCAGGAAATTTACAAACGCAGGTACGCAAGGCTGACGACCAGGTAGCCGTGATTGACATTTCAGGCGAGTTGAACGGTTATAGCGAAGAAATCTTGATGGCCGCTTATAACGAGGCGAGCAACGGCCGAACGCAGGTGCTAATTCTCAATTTCAGCGAATTAGAATATATGAACAGTTCCGGAATTGGTCTCCTGGTGACGCTGCTCATTCGCGTGCAGCGTCAGAAGCAGCGGCTTCTTGCCTTTGGGTTGAGCGATCATTATCAGCAGATCTTTGAATTGACCCGGCTTAATGAAGCGATTTCTGTTTACCATGATGAAAATGCGGCGGTATCGGCCGTAGCCACCCCTGCCTGATTCCGATTCCAGTAACCCGACACATTTACAGAGATAAGATTAATTGGACGCTGATTCACGCTGATGACGCTGAATTCATTATTATCTGCGTAATCTGCTCTTGTCCGCGTCCTATTTCTATACTGTCGGGTAGCTAGATTCCGATTCATTGTTAATTGCATAAAAGTTCTGCATATCCGCGATTTCTCATCGCTTTGGTTCCGCGCGGATTCTGGTCCGCGAATATAAGCAAATTTGGAGGATAACATGAGTGAATTAAATCAGCCTAAAAAGACACAAGATGAAGCCAATTGGGCCAAACCGGTTGACACTATGGAAGTGCATGATGTGCCCAACCAGGCCATCAACTTGAATGTCAAAGGCCGCCGGCCGATGAGTCCGCTGCAAGGGTTTGGTCAGTTATGGCAAAAAACTTACCAAATCCACCTGGAAGATGTCGACGTCAGCCCGCAGGAGGTCATTAAAGAATGGAAAGAGCACTTTCCCGATTTTTGGCCAACAGGCAACAATTTCTATGGCCCACTTCAAGGGGTCAAACCTGGTGAAGTGGCTGTGCTCAATCTTTCTGCTCCCGGAGGTATGCGCCTATCCACCGGCGTGCGGGTCATTTATGCTGACGATGAATCCTTTTCCTTTATGACGCCACAAGGACACATGTTTGCTGGAATGATCACTTTCAGCGCGTTTGACGATCAGGGCGTGACGGTCATTCAGAACCAGGCGCTCATTCGCGGCAGCGATCCTATTTATGAGATGAGCTTCCGGCTGGGCTTTGGCCACAAAGCGGAAAATAAGTTCTGGTTTGATACCTTACGCAACCTGGCCGCTCATTTTAGTTCCAAAAATCAGGAGCCGACTTTAACTTCGGTCTGTGTCGATAAAAAAGTGCAGTGGTCTGAAGCGGGCAATATCTGGCACAATGCTGCGATTCGTACGGCCGTTTATATGCCGGTCCATTTGACAAAACGACTGTTTAGGAGAGGATAAAGTGACAGTCACCTCCAAGGTGACTGTCACTTATCTGGAGATATATGGATGCAATTATTGTCGGGTCCGGACCCAATGGCCTGGCGGCTGCGATAACATTAGCCCGGCAAGGATGGCAGGTTCAGGTTGTTGAAGCAAAGGAGACGGTTGGCGGCGGTATGCGCACGGCCGAATTAACCTTGCCTGGCTTCCGCCATGATGTCTGCTCGGCGATCCACCCTTTGGGTATGGGTTCTCCGTTTTTTCGGAGCCTGCCTTTGGAGGATTATGGATTGGAGTGGATTCAGCCGGACCTTCCGCTGGCGCATCCGTTTGAGGATGGAACGGCCGCCACCATGCACCAATCCCTGGATTGTACGATAAAAGGTTTGGGCCGGGATGGGGAGCGATACGGCCGATTAATGAAACCGCTGGTACGCAACTGGGATGCCCTGGCCCATGAATTTTTGGGTCCCTTGCGCTTTCCTCGCCACCCATTGGTCATGGCCCAGTTTGGTTTGCGGGCCTTATGGCCGGCGAAAACGTTGGCAAACTTATGGTTCCAAGAAGAAAAAACTCGCGCCTTTTTCGCCGGATTGGCAGCCCATTCTATTATGCCCCTGGAGTGGCCGGCAACCAGCGCTTTTGGCCTGATGCTGGCTATTTTAGGCCATAAAGTCGGCTGGCCTCTGCCACGCGGCGGATCACAGGCCATTGCCGATGCGCTGGCCATCTTTTTACAAGAGCTGGGTGGAGAAATTGTAACGGGGCAGAAGGTGACATCTTTAAAAGAACTACCCCCCACCAAAGCGATTCTCTTAGATGTGACACCGCGCCAGGTGTTGCAAATTGCCGGCAAGGCACTCCCGGCCAAATACCGCCACCAGATGGAAAATTACCGCTATGGACCAGGGGTGTTCAAGATTGATTGGGCTTTGTCTGAACCTATACCCTGGGTCGCCGATGAGTGCCGGCGGGCAGGGACAGTCCATATCGGCCCATCCCTTGCTGAGATCAGCGCAAGCGAACGGATCATCTGGCAGGGTCAATACAGCTATCGCCCCTATGTATTATTAACGCAGCAAAGTCTATTCGATTCCAGCAGGGCCCCTATCGGACGACATACCGGCTGGGCTTATTGCCATGTTCCGCATGGTTCGACCAGGGATATGACTGAGATTATTGAGAACCAGGTCGAACGTTTTGCCCCTGGGTTCCGGGACTGCATCCTGGAAAGGTATAGGATGAACACGACCGACATGCAGCGCTATAATCCCAATTACATCGGTGGGGATATCAATGGCGGTGTGCAAAATTGGCGGCAGCTATTCACCCGACCTGTCCCCAGGATCGATCCCTATGCAACACCCCTGCCTAATCTCTTCCTTTGCTCATCTTCTACACCTCCGGGAGGCGGGGTGCATGGTATGTGCGGCTACTTCGCTGCTCAGTCTGTATTGAAGCGTTTGGCCAACTAAATTTGCTGGATTGGCGATTGAGCTTTCTTTAAACGCCTGATTGTCCATAACAGCACGATAATCCAGACGGGAATAGATGAAGCACGGATAATTGTCTCGGCCGTTTGCGGATCGAAAATGGTATATGCCCAAGGATAAAGATGCAGTCCATAGAGATGAACAACCATCATCAAGGTTCCGGCCATTGTATACCACTTGAGCCACTTATTCTCTTTGGCCGCAATGGCGAAGGCCAAAGGCCAGAGCAGCCATTGGATGCCCATCCCCAGGGTGACCGTGAAAATAGCCAGTATAATGGTTAACAATGCATCCAGCGCTCTCTGGCGGCGGGTCCACCATAACGCGAAAAGTCCTACCAGCACCAGGACAATTCTTTGAACGGGTAAGAGGACCTGGATAGCCGGCTGGGGATCGAACCATAAACTTACGGGGATATATAACAAGGCTGAAAAACCCCAAAATCCAGGTACACCGGCGTGGGTTAGCGCCCGGCGCAGCATAGGTAGCGGGTCCGAGGCGTAAAATATAACGTATCCGAGGGTGAAGATGATCGGGATGCCCAGGGAAATGAGGGTATAGATCAGGCGGCGGCGATTATTGGGCAGGCGAATGAATAAGACCGGGAAAAAGATAAAAGGCCATGTTTTGTTCAATATCGCGAAACCCAGGAAAACGGCCGAGCGTTTCACATGTTGTCCAAAATGCCAGGTGAACCAGGCCAATAGAAGCAGGAGAGTTGGCATAGAGTCGAACTGGCCGTGATAGGCCGAGACGAGGACGCTAATCGGGTTAACGGCATAGAGCAGCGCCCAGGAGACGGCCGCTCCCTGAGCTGACCCCCAGCGACGAAACACCTGGAATAGGATGCCGGTGATGGCGACATCGGCCAGGATAGAGGGCAGTTTGAGCCAAATGATGAAGGGCAGGGGTGTGATACGGGCCAAATAGGTCGTCAGGCCAATGAGGTACATTTGCAAAGGTAAATAAGGATGGCGTCCCCGCGCGGCGGAGGTATAGACTTCTTCCCCATTTAAAAAGGCTTCACCGACTAACTGAAAGGACTCAATGTCGTAACCCGCACCAACCGGCAGCAAGAGCATAGGCACCAGGCGAGCGATGAGGGCAACGAAGATCAAGAAAAAGAGAGGGCACTTGATTTTATCTAAAAAGGCGGTTGTGCGCGTTTGGGCAAGCAGCAGAAAGGTTGCCGTCAGAACCAACAGCCAAAGAAGGGCCAGATTTAAGGCATTGATCAAGTCAGGCCACATCGTTAGCTGGAAGTTGGCTGCCAATCCCAGGTGGCCTGAAATTCTATTAATCCATCACTCTCTTTTGTGCCGCCGGTAACCACGCGAAAAGGATAGGCTTGTTCATGATAATCATAAGCGTTCATCAGCCGGCCGTCATGTATAGCGACCGTCACCTGGTAGCGTGCCGGCAGGAGGGGGAGTTCTTTAATGTGATAATAAACATAGCCAGGCCCCTCAATGATCCCGGTTTCCATCCCGGCCATTTGGCTGTTAGGACCGTTGATGTGGATGCCGTCCTGGCGGAAAATAGCCAGGCCAAATTCGGGATTGGGGATCGGTTGGTGAGCATTGTAAGCGATTTCAATGACCAGATCATCGCCTGTTTTGAAGATCGATTGTGGCTCTCCGGCGCTGTCTAAAAAGCGTACGCCGGTGATTTCTATTTCTCTGCTGCCCCAGCGCCGAAAAGCGCCATCCTGGCGATGGACGACGAGCTGCTTACCGGCCGCCAGGTTAGAAAACTCTTTATATTCATTAGCAACCACTTCCGTGGGGCCGCTGGCGCGCATTTCCCCATGTTCCAACCAGATCAGATGGGAACATAAGCGGCGGATGATTTCCAGGTTGTGGCTGATCAATATGATTGTGACTCCCTGGCGGTGCATCTCATGGATACGATCGATACATTTCATTTGAAAAGTTTGATCGCCCACAGCCAGGATCTCGTCGATGATCAAAATGTTGGGATCGACATGAATAGCTACGCTGAAACCGAGGCGCATATACATGCCGGAAGAGTAATGCTTGACCGGCATATCGATATACTCACCGAGTTCGGAGAAGGCAACGATCGAGTCAAAGTTTTTTTCAACCTCTTCTTCGGAAAGTCCCATGACCGAAGCATTCAGGGCGATATTTTCGCGGCCGGTTAAATCGAGATGAAAGCCCGCCCCCAATTCCAGCAGGGCGCTCACCCGGCCCTTAACCATGATCCGGCCGCTGGTGGGGCGCAGAATGCGGGCCATGAGTTTGAGCACGGTGCTCTTGCCGCTGCCGTTGCGGCCGATAATACCCAGAGCCTGGCCTGGATTGACCGCGAAAGTTAAATCTTTTACAGCCCAAAGATCTTGTTTCGGCCGTCGGGAGCGGCGGCTGAATATGGAAATCAAGGTTTCCAGGATCGATTGCGGTCTCTCTCGCGAATATGTGAAACGCTTGTTGACATGGCTAAACGTCAAAACAGGTTGAGCTTCGTGGCTCATATATTCATTGCCTTATATCTCATGTTGGCGGCATTGTAGCCTAAATAAAAATCGTGTTCAAATCCTTAGCGGCGTCTGCCACGGTGTGCAAATTCCGCTATACTTAGGTGTCACCCCTGCGCGACTGCTCTCTACTTCGTGGCGCGGGTACAGAGCGAAATAATGGACAAAAAAACGTTAAACATTCTTGAATTTAATAAAATTCGCCAGATCATGGCCGGGTATACCAGTTTCAGCGCCGGGACGGATTTGGCGCTGGCCCTGGAACCAACGGCCGATCTTGATGAAGCACAGCGCCGGCAGGCCGAAACGCGCGAGGCGTTGGTTTTGCTGGAAGAGCATTCAAGCATCACCATTGGTGGCGCGCGAGATGTCAGGCGCGCTGTGGATAATGCCCAGCGTGGATTTACGCTGCAAGCCGAGGATTTGCAGTATATCCAGGCCACCATTGCTGCCTCGCGCAATCTCAGCCGCCAATTGTTGAAGCTGGAAGATGAATTCCCGAACCTGGCCGATATTGCTGTTTTGATTGAAGAGTGCCCCGGTATCGTATCGGCCGTGAACCGGACGATTGACGAGCGGGGCAATGTGTTGGACAGCGCCAGTCCGAAGCTGGCCAAAATTCGCCAGGAACAGCAGGTTGTTTACAGCCGTATCCAGGAGAAGCTGCAACGTCTGTTGAACAGCAGTATGAACCAATATTTGCAAGAGCCGATCATCACCATGCGCGGCGGCCGATATGTTGTGCCGTTGCGGGCCGACGCCAAAGGTCGTCTGAAAGGTATCGTTCACGACCACAGTGGCAGTGGGGCGACGTTATGGGTTGAACCGATGAATACAGTGGAACTCAATAACGATTATCGTGGCCTGCATATTCAGGAGCAGGATGAAATCACGCGCATATTGCGCGAGTTGTCAGCCAAAATTGCCGAGCAGGGGGATACCATCAAACGCGTTGTCGAGCGCATGGCTGAACTGGATCTGATCTTCGCTCGCGCCAACTATGCGGCCGTAACAGAGGCGATTGAGCCGGAGTTTGTGTCCTGGCGCACATTTGAGACGCCGAAACCACCCAAGCATGCCAATGAACGGGTTAAGTGGACGCCCCCACCGCCCAATTTGCATCCCGGCTCGACCATTTGGGTCAAAGGAGCACGCCATCCTTTAATTAATCCCGATGAGGTCGTGCCGACTAACCTGACGTTGGATGAAGATATATTTACGGTCTTGATTACCGGTCCTAATACCGGCGGGAAGACGGTGAGCTTAAAGACGGTGGGCTTAGTCGTATTGATGGCCCAGGCCGGGCTGCATGTTCCGGCCGTAGAAGCCAGGTTAACCGTATTTGATAATGTCTTTGCCGATATTGGCGACGAACAGTCGATTGAACAAAGCCTATCTACTTTTTCGGCTCATTTGACCAATATCGTGCGCATCCTGAAACAGGTGGATGATCGATCCCTGGTGTTGTTAGATGAATTAGGTTCGGGTACGGACCCGACCGAAGGGGCTGCCCTGGCGCAGGCGACGGTCAGCTTCTTGCGCGATAAGGGGGCAACAACCTTTGTGGCGACCCATTACCCGGAATTAAAGATTTATGCCAGCCAGACTGAGGGTGCGGTCAATGCTTCGCTACTTTTTGATATTGAGACTTTGTCGCCTACCTACGAAATGAGTATTGGCATTCCCGGCCGTTCCAACGCCTTTGCCATCGCCCGGCGCCTGGGTCTGGATGAGACGATATTGGATGATGCCATGCGTTTAGTCGGCGCTGACAGCCATGAAGCGGAAGATATGCTGGATTCCATTTACTCGCTGCGGGAAAAAATGGAGGCGGAGGAAGCCGGTACACGGCTGGCTTTGCGGGAGGCGGAAGGCAACCGTGACCGCCTGGAGAAACGGCTGCACGAAGTGGAAAAAGAGCGCGAACGAATTTTAGAAGAAACGCGGGTAGAGGCCGAGGAAGAATTGCAAGCGATTCGGGATGAACTGCGCCGCGCGCGGCGAAAAATTCGCGATGCTGAGTCCCTCAATATGCTCAAGAAGATTGGCAAAGAGGTGGAACGGATTGAAGAAGAACAGGTGCAGCCGGTCGTTCCTCATAAAAAGGTAGCCGGCCAGAGCAGTGCTAAAAAGAAGGCCAAGGAAACGCGCCGCGTCCTTCAGAAGGGAGATACGGTGAAGGTTAAATCGCTGAACACACGTGGTGAGGTGATCGAGGTGGGTCAAAAAGAGGCCGTTATCGCGATCGGCCGCATGCAGATGCGCGCCGGTTATGACGACCTGGAATTCAAAGGCCGCCCCGTTCCCGATCCGGAAAGTGAGATGATTAGTGAGCCGGTCACATCGCCAGGCATCGAATTGGATCTGCGCGGGCGGCGAGTGGAAGACGGCATTGATGAATTAGAAAAGTATTTGGATTCAGCTTTCCTGGCCCGACTGCCCTGGGTGCGCATCATTCATGGTAAGGGAACAGGGAAACTGAGGATGGCCGTCAGGGAATCTTTAGGTAGCAACCAGTTCGTCAATTCCTGGGAAGAGGGCAAAGATGGGGAAGGTGGCGCCGGCGTGACTGTGGCTAAGTTAATGGAAAGAGAATAAATCGGCGAATAATTCCCCGGAGAATTTGAGATTCCAGGGAAATGGAAATTAGAAAATGAAGATTGAAGGTCTTATCTTTGATTTAGGTGGTACTTTAATTGAATATGCTGGCCCATTTGCCAGTTGGCCGGAGTTGGAAACTCCAGGGTTGCAAGCCGCTTATCATTCTTTAGCGGAAAAGGATGTTGCTTTACCTGAATTTGAACGATTTAAAGCGGCCGGATTTGAAATTTTGCCGGGCCGCTGGCAGATGGCGGTTAATGGCCGGCGCAATTTGCGATTGACCGATTTTTTGTCCGAAGTGCTCGTAGATTGTGGGGTTCAGGGCGTGCAAAAGCCCTGGTTAGAAGAGGCAGCCGTGCTTTATGAAAAAGCGGTTTGCAGCCAGGCATTTGCCTTACAAGATGCACAACAAACCTTGCAAGCCATTAAGGATGAGGGATATAAGCTTGGTTTGCTGTCCAATACGATGTTTTCCGGAGAAGCTCATATCGCCGATTTGGAACGGTTTTCTTTAGATTACTTTGACGCCATGTTATTTTCGGCCGATGCCGGCCAATGGAAACCCAGCCCCGATCCCTACCATGCCTTGCTGGATCAGCTTGAGATCAAGCCGCAGCATGGGGTGTTTATTGGCGACGATCCGGCCAATGATATGGTAGGCGCTCAAGCGACCGGTTTGCGAACAATTCTGATCCGATCCAGCCAACGTTTTCCCCATCCGGCTGATGTGCGGCCTGATGCGATTATCCACCAGCTAAATGAGCTGCTGCCTATCCTGGACGAGTGGTCGCATGAGTGAGGATTTAAACGACGAGGAAATTTCACGGAAGCAGGCCCGAATTTTGTGGGAACAAGCATATCGTGAGCAAACACAGGGCAAGATCGCCGATGCGATTTTGCTCTACAAACGGTCGATTGCCCTTCATCCAACGGCCGAAGCCTATACCTTTTTAGGATGGGCATACAGCATGATCGACCTGTATGAAAAGGCGATAGCCTTGTGTAAAAAGGCCATTGAAATCGATCCTGCCTTTGGCAACCCTTATAACGATATCGGCGCTTATATGATCGAATTGCGGCGCTGGGAAGATGCCATTCCCTGGCTGGAAGAAGCGACCACCGCACCCCGTTACAGTTCGCCGGAATATGCTTATATGAATCTAGGGCGCGTCTTCCAACATTTAGGAGACTATCACCAGGCCCTGGTTTATTATAATCGTGCCCTGGCCGCAGCCCCCATGTATCTGCCTGCAGAATGGGCCCGTAATGGCTTGTTGGGTAAATTGAACTGATGGCCAGGCGGAGGACAGGACGGATCAACCTCGTCGCCGTTGGGAAGCTGCGCCGGCGAGAATGGCGTGAAACGCAACGCGATTACCAGAAACGGCTCAATCGATTCACGCATGTCCGGCTTGTTGAGGTCAAAGATTCTGTGGGAAAAGGGTTTCCCGACACCGTGGCCATGCAGCGCGAAGGGGAACAACTTCTGCAAGCATCGCAAAAATCCGCACGCCGTTTTCTGCTGACTTCTGATGGCACAGAAATGACCAGCGAAACATTCGCATCATTTGTGGGCAAACAACTGGAAGTGTATGGGGACATCGCCTTTTTAATCGGTGGTCCATTGGGATTTTCCGATGAAGTTATTGCGGCTGTGGATGGTCGAGTATCTCTGTCACGGCTGACATTCCCGCATGAATTGGCGCGCATCCTATTTTGGGAACAACTGTACCGTGCTTTCACGATCTTGAACCGCGTGCCCTATCATAAATAGGTTGGATTCCATGAAATCCGCCTCATAAGGTATGAAAAGAAACATTTACTTGGAAGACATTCCTATAGAAGAAGCGCAACAATCCTTGCGGCTGGCGCTGCAAGCTGCCGGGCTTTGGGATCCCTTGCCCTCGGAACGCCTATCTGTCGCGCAAGCGAACGGCCGGGTGACGGCCTCGGCCGTCTTCGCCAGGATTTCCTCGCCCCATTATCATGCCAGTGCTATGGATGGCTATGCTTTGCGCGCCAGGGATACGGTGGGGGCAACGGAGACAAGCCCTTTACGGCTGCGCTTAATTGATGAAAACGATGATCCAAATGAAGTCGAACGACCCATCCAGGCGGCCAATACGGGACATCCGCTGCCTTCATGGGCCAATGCGGTCGTGATGATCGAACACACGCAACAGGTGACGCTGCCCGACGGCCGGACGGGCATTGAGATCCGGGCCTCTGTTCCACCCTGGCGTCATGTACGGCCAATGGGTGAGGACATGGTGGCCACGGAACTGGTGCTGCCGGCCAATCATAAACTGCGACCGGTTGATTTGGGAGCGTTGGCCGGCTCCGGCCACGCGGCCGTCGAGGTTTATCGCCGTCCGAAGGTGGCCATTATCCCCACCGGTTCGGAGCTGGTCGCGCCTGATAATGCGTTTAATGAAAGCGACCTGCAGGCCGGCCAGATTATTGAATACAACAGCATTGTCCTGGCCGCTCAGGTGGCTGATTGGGGTGGGCTGCCCACCCGTTGGCCGATTGTTCCCGACCAGTTAGCGCAGATTGAATCGGCCGTACGCCAGGCTGCCAAAGATCATGACCTGGTCCTGGTGAACGCCGGTTCGTCGGCAGGAAGTGAAGATTATACGGCGTACATCGTGCAGAAATTAGGCCGGCTGCTGGTGCATGGCGTGGCTGTGCGGCCGGGTCACCCGGTAATCATAGGCATGCTCAACGTTGAGGACGATGAGCAAGTTGGCCGCCAGGTTCCAGTCATCGGTGTGCCGGGCTACCCGGTCAGCGCCGCCCTGACCGGAGAGATATTTATCGAACCCTTATTGGCCAGGTGGCAAGGCCGAAAGGCGCTCACGAAGCCGGTCATTGAAGGCACCTTAACGCGCAAAATTATGTCCCATACCGGCGATGATGATTTTGTACGCGTTTCCGTAGGCAAGGTGGGACGGAATGTGATGGTTACGCCCATCGGCCGTGGAGCCGGGGTGATCAGTTCGCTTGTGCGCGCTGATGGCTTGCTGCCCATCCCCCGTTTTAGTGAGGGGCGGGATGTAGGGGAGAAGGTTCAGGTGCAACTCTATCGCACCATAGAGGAAATTGAACAGACCATTGTGGCTATCGGCAGCCATGATTTGACCCTCGATCTCCTTGCCCAATTCCTTTCCGAAAAAGAAGGGGGTTTTCGCTTGATGTCGGCCAATGTGGGTAGCCTAGGAGGGTTGGTTGCTTTGCGGCGTGGTGAAGCCCATCTGGCCGGCTCCCATTTACTCGATCCTGAAACAGGGCAATATAACGACAGCACCATCCAACACTATCTGCCCGGCCAGGAGGTCGTGGTGTTGACGCTCGTTGGTCGCGAACAAGGGTGGATGGTTCCTAAAGGTAACCCCAGGCGTTTATCCGGCTGGGCGGATGCGGCGCATCCTGATGTTCAAATTGTCAACCGGCAGCATGGGGCGGGCACGCGGCTCTTGTTGGATTATGAATTGGCTCAGCGCGGCATAGATCCCACGCAGGTGAAGGGCTACGAGCGAGAGGAGTATACGCACCTGGCCGTGGCTGCGGCCGTCGCCTCAGGTGCGGCCGATGCCGGCCTGGGCATTCGCGCCGCTGCTAAGGCGCTCGATTTAGATTTTGTGAACCTGGCTGCTGAGCAGTATGAATTGGTGATTCCGCGACAATATTACGAGAGCGACTTATTACGGCCTTTGCTTGATTTATTACATGATGATCGTTTTAAGAGCGCGGTTGAGGCCATGCCCGGTTATGATGGTTCCGCGATGGGGCAGATGCGGGAAATTTTTCCCCCGGCCGATCGTAAGAATGATTGACACTTCAATGGAATAAACTTTTTGAAAATAATCACATCATCCTGATCGAGGTGAAGAAACGCCGTTAGTGGCATTGTAACGCGCGCTTTCTAGCTTGCGGCTAAACAACCTGGAAAGGTTGTTCTATGGTGGCGCGAGCTTGCCATGTGGATTCCCTAACATGATAGGATGAAATTTGGAGTATCGTAATGAATGACACTTTTGTAGCAGACTTGCACAACCACACCGTCGCCTCAGATGGCGAGTATACGCCGCGCGAACTGGTTTTGAAGGCTAAAGAACTGGGCTTGACGGCCGTTGGTGTGACCGATCATGATACGCTGGGCGGCCTTGATGAAGCCCTGGCGACGGGGCAGGAAGCCGGGATTTTGGTTGTTCCGGGCGTTGAGGTTTCTCTGCGATTCCGGCGGCCGTATTTTGTCGGCACGTTGCATTACCTGCTTTATATGCCGGAGTCGCTATTAGCGGACAAAGCATTCAGAACAATGGCCATGGATATTTTCGCCCAGGGCCGGGGCGCGGGTCTGGTGCGCGCCCGGATGGCGGCGATCAATGCTGAGTTTGGCCCTGGGGGAAACCAGCCGCTTTTGCAACGAGATTTGACGGCCGGAGAGATTGAAGCCCTGGCCCCTAATGTCACCCGGCGTCACTTTGCCCTGGCGTTGAAAGAGAATCATGGCCTGGATAAAGAGCAGATCAACGAACTGATTGGCAATGACAGCGTCTCCTATGTACCTTCGGGAATTGAACCTTCGCAGTTAACGCCACTGCTAAAAGCCTATCCGCAGCTTGTGCGCGTTTTCGCCCATCCGGCGGCCGGATCATATCCGGGTGAGAGTCTGTACCGGGAAGTCTTGCCCGATATTGAAGTAGTAGAAATGCTCATGCCGGAATTCCTGGATGAAGAGCTGTTGGGTTTGGATGGATTGGAAGTTTACTATCCTGGCCATGTGGCCGAACACCGGGATCTGGTCGCGAGATGGGCTGAGAAACATGGCCTGATCATGACCGGCGGATCGGACTGTCATGATCGAGTTGACCGGCCTCTTGGGGTAGCGGGTGTTTCTCAGGAACGGTTGGCTATTTTGTTAGAGAAATTGGGTAGCCGAATTCCACAACAGGCATAACAATTAGATGACTCGATTGGTCCAATTTCAAAAATTGGACCAATCTATCCCTTGCGGGCGAACATTTGTTCGCCTATAATCTCCTATATGAATCCAACGTTGACTATCACGCCAACGATCGCCCGCCGGCTTGCTGTTCGCGCCCAATGGCTGGATAGATTGCCGGAACAGCCGGATAAAGAAGCGGTTCTCTCCGTCATTCGACAAATTCGATGCGTGCAGATTGATCCGCTCAATGTCGTCGCGCGCAGCCCGCTGCTGGTTCTTTTTAGCCGGCTGGGAAATTATGATCCGGCCGATTTAGATGCCTTGTTGTGGCGAGATCGCGTCTTGTTTGAATATTGGGCGCATGCCGCCTCCATCGTTCTGGTGGAGGACTTTCCGCTTTTTGAGTTGCAGATGCGCGATTTCAGCCGCGGGGATGGGAAATGGGACCAGCGCATTCGAGCCTGGATGGAGGCCAATGAGACTTTCCGCAAAAAACTGAAGCGTGAACTGGCCGAGCGTGGTCCACTATATGCGAGTGAAATTGATGGGGATGACATTGAACCCTGGCAGTCGAGTGGCTGGACCAACAGCCGCAACCTGAGCACGATGCTTGGCTTTTTGTGGGAACAGGGGGATATCACCGTTACCAGGCGCCAGGGCAATGGATATGGGTTAAAAAAGCAGTGGGGTCATTTTGAGCAGCATATGCCTCAATGGGTGGATTTTGAACCGTGGCCGCAAGCAAAAGTAGTACGTCAATCCGCGCAGTTCTCACTAAAGGCGCTTGGTGTCGCGACGGAAAAGCAGATCAACAACTATTTTATCCGTGGTGGTTATCCGGGGCTTTCAACGATGCTGGATGAATTGGTTGATGAAGGGCTGATTCTGCCGGTCAAAGTCGAAGATGGGCAAGATGCCTGGCCCGGTCCCTGGTTTGTACATGCCGATCTTTTGCCAGACCTACAGGCATTGCGAAATGGACAATGGTCGGCGCGTACCGTTCTCCTGTCCCCTTTTGATAACCTGATTGCCGATCGCGATCGTGCGAAAATGCTCTTTGATTTTTATTATCGCTCGGAGATTTACACACCCAAGAAGAAACGGGTGTATGGTTACTATGTCATGCCGATTTTGCATGGTGAGCGGCTGATCGGCCGCCTTGATCCCAAGATCGACCGCCAGAAAAAGATTTTGCATGTTTATGCCGTTCATGCTGAAGAAAATGGGCCGGAAACGGCCGAAGTGGGTAGGGCAATCCATCAAGCCGTGCGCCAATTGGGCCAGTTCTTGGGAGCAAACGAGATCCAATATGGTGATAAAAAACCGCCGGGATGGGATACTGAGCTGATCAGCGAGCCAATCTAAAACATCCTCTTGCCATCCCTATTCTCCTGGGGCACAATCCGCTTATGCTAATCAGCAGTTTGCAAAATTCGCGGATTAAGGATGTGGTCCGGCTCAATAAACGACGCCGGCGAGATGGCCAAAAACGGACCCTCGTTGAGGGATTACGGGAATGTGCCCGGGCCTTAGCTGCGGGCGTTGTGCCGCATGAAGCCTATATTTGCGAGGAATTGCTGGAGGGATCGCAGGCGGCCGAGATCGCGCAGAGGTTAACAGGATTGAGTCGATCAGCGTCAACGGACCTCTTTAAGGTCACAGCCCCTGTTTTCGCCAAAATAGCCTATCGCGGGCAGAGTGGGGGTGTTTTGCTGGTCATTCCATACCGAGAGACCCATTTAACTGATCTACTGATGACTGATCACCCCTTCTTGGTGGTGATTGATGGGGCGGAGAAGCCGGGCAATGTGGGGGCGATATTGCGCACGGCCGATGCCGCCGGCGTTGATGGGCTGATCGTGAGCGAAACCGGGGATGGGGGTACGGATATACACAACCCCAATGTCATTCGCACGTCGTTGGGAGCCTATTTTACGGTTCCCATTCTTTCATTGCCGGCAGAGCTGGCGATTCAACGGCTCAAGGAAGCCAAATTAAAGATTGTGGCCACAAGCCCGGAAGCCCGTGATGTTTACAGCGATATCGACCTTAGTGGCGCCCTCGCTGCTGTGATGGGCAGCGAGGCTCAAGGCTTGGGGGATCAATGGTTGGAGGCGGCCGATTACAGGGTGCGTATTCCTATGTTTGGCAGTGTGGACAGCCTGAACCTCTCCGTTTCGACAGCCCTCATACTTTATGAGATTGTGCCCCAGAGAAATAATGCTATTTTGTAGCCGTGACATCCATTTCACGTTGCGGCGTGCGCGATGAAGCGCGATTGAAAATCGCGGCTACTTTTGCACCTTAATTGATGATAAAAGTCATTAGCGTAATTCAGCAAAGCAACGCATAATAAGAGTCAATCCCAATTGTACTTGACCAAATTAACCTGCGAGCCTTAATGGCGGCATACAATAAGAGCCATGCCGGATTAAGGACGCAGATCAAAGGAGATTTAATGATGTCCAAAGTTGTAAAAGTTGCTGTCACCGGCGCCGCCGGTCAAATCGGGTATGCTCTACTGCCGCGCCTGGTTAATGGCGAGGTCTTCGGTCCGGATACCAGGGTTGATCTACATCTGCTGGAGATCACACCGGCCTTGCCGATGTTGGAAGGGGTGGTGATGGAATTGAATGATTGCGCCTTCCCGCTGCTTAATAATATTGTGATCAGCGATGATCCCATGGTGGCCTTTGATGGGGTGAACTGGGCCTTGCTTGTGGGCGCAAAACCGCGCGGTAAAGGGATGGAGCGTGGAGATTTGATTAAAGAAAATGGCCCTATCTTTACCGGCCAGGGGAAAGCGATTAACGACCGCGCGGCCGATGATGTGCGCGTGGTGGTCGTCGGCAATCCGGCCAACACCAACTGCCTGATTGCTATGCAAAATGCGCCTGATGTGCCCAATGATCGCTTCAGCGCCTTGACCCGCCTGGATCAGAACCGCGCTTATGCCCAATTGGCCGAGAAAGCAGGCGTAACGGTCAATGATGTCAGCAATGTCACCATTTGGGGCAACCACAGCGCCACTCAATATCCTGATGCTGAAAACGCCAAGATCAACGGCCGACCGGCGTTTGATGTGATTTCTGATCATGATTGGCTGCGCGGTGAGTTTATTACAACCGTGCAGAAACGAGGGGCGGCGATCATCCAGGCTCGCGGCAAATCCTCAGCCATGTCCGCCGCCAGCGCCACGCTCGACCAGGTGCGTAGTTTCATGCATGCTACGGAAGAGGGTAACTGGTTCTCATCGGCCGTGCCTTCCGATGGCAGCTACGGCATTGATGAAGGCCTGATCTTCTCCTATCCGCTGGTTTACGATGGTGCGGGCAGCTATGAAATCGTGCAGGGACTGACCATGAGTGAATTTGCCCAGGGTAAGGTCCAGGCCACGCTGGAAGAACTGCGCGATGAAAAGGAAACGGTCGCTGATTTGTTGTAAGTTGTGAATAGTAATAAAGAGAAATAAATGAGGGGTGTGCAGCCTCCTAAGAAAAAGCGGCTTTGATGGCCGAGATTTCTCTCAGAGGCAACCCCAAGATACTATTCATTATCATTGAAATCTGTAC
>JANQGC010000038.1 GCA_028277515.1 Anaerolineae bacterium | reverse complement strand
TTGTTATGCACGATTAACTCTTTCTTTCCATCATTTAAGCAGGTGACGCAGCGTTGGTCGGGATATTGAACACCGAATGCGCTAAGAGCGACATTTCCTGCCCCTGCGGAAGCCCCCACTTCCCCCACAAAAAAGCGTCTAAAGGCCATAATAGAAGCAGTGGCTCTCGCTGATGAGGTGACGGTTGCGGAAGATCCTGCATCAAAATTTTGCTGAACTTCACTGTAATTTAAAGCGCGATTATAAGTGGCAAACAAGAAAAATTGGCCTAGCCAGGGATAAGCGCCATTGGCCTCATTGCCTAACAACAAGGGAAAGTTGGGGTTCCAGGTTGAAAAATCACCAGGGATCGATGACTCCGCTGCTAAAACGCCATTGACAAAGATTTTTCCAATTCCTGAATTATTCCGTGTGAAAACAACATGACTTTTTTGCACAGCTAAGGAACCGGCCGGTGATGATAGGGAAGGGAGGCCGTTGGCTGATGTTTCAGTCGTCCTCAAGCGAACGTCATATAAGTCTTTGGGCTGGGTGCCTGTAAGTCCCTGACCTATCGTTATATTCCGAGATACTTCGTCAAGTGAAATTGAGGCAATTCGGGCCGGGCCTGATTGGTTTTTGCTAATAGAAGATAGCCAAAGCTCAAAGGTTATTTCGTCACTATCCTGGCACGCTTTTACTATTTTCTGGGCCGGGCCAGAGGATGCAATGATGGTTGGAGCGGTAATAGCCAATCCTTCATCTAACCAATTGACGGCCGAGGGTTGGCTGATCTGCAGATCTAATGGCAGACCTTCACCGGAAACATCATGTAAGGTTTGGCCGAACCCTTCATCAAAACGATAGAGCACAATCAAACCATCTGTCACTCGAGGGGTAGTATTTACAGGCGGAACGGCCGCGATGATAATATTCGTCTTTGTCACTAAATCTGAACCAGCTTCACCGGTAACTTTGAGTGAAACTGTAAAGCTACCATCCTGGTATACATGCGTTGGGTGCTGCTGCCCGGAGATTGCTCCGTCACCAAAGTCCCATAGCCAGGAAGTGATAGGCTCCGAAGATGTACTTTTATCTTCAAATGTCACGGCCAAAGGCGCTGTGCCTTCTAATGGATTGGCATCAAAATCGGCAATAATATCTGACGGAGAAAATTCATCAAATCCTATATCCGGATTTCCACCCCGACGGTCCTGAAAATAATCTTCTTTGGGATAGTCTAGAGCACGCGCGGCATCTTTCGCGAGACTTCCGGCCGTCAATGTGTAATTTTCAACATTCCCTTGACCGGCTGCAGGGAACCCGTTGGGATTTCTTAATTTTGGATCGCCAATAATGTCATTGGGTCCGTTCAAAGCATTTGGTTTATGAGACCAAAAATTATGGCTAAAATTCCAACCAGTATTTGTACGGCCGCCGCCATCATCGACCATCACATTACTATTATTCCCCAAGACTAAATTATTATAGAAATTGATGTTTTTCTTGTTGGCTATCCTGGCCGAGATTCCCATTGAGCAATTTACGACAGTATTATAAGCAATTAATACATCAGAGATTTGTTCTTTATTGACGCTTCCTGCCATTCCAATGCCTGTATTCACCCCAACAAAAACGTTGTTCAGAATATTGATATTACGAGATGACCGCTGCTCAAATCGTTCATGTTCGGCGGGGGCCGTTCTCACTCCATTATTTGGACCGAAAGGATTGCTTCGGTTTCTGTCGGTTGTGCTTCGATAAACAAAATTGCGTTGAAAGACGGCATTTTGAACGGCATGAAGGTAAACACCGCGCATATTGTCATAATAGGTACAATCTTCAATGAGAATATTCTGAGACCCGCCTTGATTGGCATCGGCAATTGTTGCCTCTCCCCAGTTTTCAAAGATTTCACACCCTGTTAGAGTAAGGTAATTTGCGCCTTGACCAACAATGCATGCAGACCAGTCAGTTCCACTGTTTGATGGCCTGCGGGCGGGATAGTAATTGCCACTCCAGCTAAATTTACAATTCTCAGCAGTCACATGGGAGCAGGTATAACCTCCGTTGGAGGTCCTGGGACCCGTCACAAGAAGATTTGTTTGTCTGCTGTGATGCACAAAACAATCTTTAATGGTGACGTTTTCCACTTTTCTGCCATTTCGGGAGTAAACACGCATGCCTCTTCCCATGCTGCGCATGATCTCAAATCCTTTGACGACGACGTTACTGCCTGTCACATCAAAAAGACCGGCAAAATTTGCTCCAGCCCCTGTCCTGGGATTAATTTTTTTCAGCTCTCCCTTTGGAAGCCCAGAGTTAATCCCTCCTACACCTGCTTTTCCGTCAATTATTGGTTTATGTCCAGGGTAGGCCGTGATCGTAATGGGATTGGATTGGGTGCCCGAAGCACTTATATCAACGACTTCATGGTATGTGCCGTTCATGACATAAATCGTATCACCCGCGCCTACAGCTTTGGTCGCCTTTGTTATTGTTTTAAATGGTTTCGCTTCTGTACCCGACCAATTGTCATTCCCATTTGTTGATACATAGTATTGTTTAGCCATCTTTTCCTCCGCTGAAATATTGAAGGATTTCAAAAGAGCTTATTTGACGATAATCGTGATGTTGCTCTTATCACCCTGGTTTAGCTTTATTGAAAAGAAGGAGACACCTTTAAACTAAAAATTATATAAACTGGGTGCTTATTCTTTTCTTGTTACTACCATTGAATTTATGATCATTATAACGGCTCAGTTATGTGAATCAAGCAGACATGTCGGATTTTCCCATAATTTTTACGGCCGTTCGCCAATCAAGTTAATGCCTCCCTCGTTGACGTAACATTTTTGAACTGCTAGACTAACCTATGCAAAATAGACTGTGCTAAACGATAATCATGATGCAAACAATAATCTTGGGATTAGATTCATTTGACCCGATTTTTTTTGAAAACTTGCTTGAAAAAGGAAAAATGCCCCATTTGGCCCAATATGTGGCCCGAAACGGGTATAAACCATTTCAGGTAACGGACCCTCCGCAAAGTGAAGTCTCCTGGACTAGTATTGCGACCGGATTAAACCCCGGAGGGCATGGCCTTTTTGACTTTGTTCATCGAAACGCAAAAAATTATGCGCTCAACGTGTCCTTGCTGCCAACCAAAAAAGGGCTCGGAGGAACAAGATTTACACAGCCGTATAATGCAAAAAGTATTTTTGATAAAGTGGCTGCTGATGGATATCCGGCAACAGCATTATGGTGGCCGGCCACATTTCCCGCCCGCGTCCAATCTCCGGTTCAAACGATTCCAGGCCTGGGAACACCTGACCTGTTGGGTCGTCTTGGTGTGGGAATGTTCTATTCAACGGCTCAGGGCAGGGTATTAGACAGCAATAAAATCCCCGTTCAAAAGTTAGGCAATTCAGGCAAGGGCAAATTTAGAGGAAAATTTGTTGGTCCCGCAAAGGCGAAGCGGGGAAATGTCGAATCTGTAGAAGTGGGGTTCGAGATTAAAAAAAATAACACGAATTCCATTCGGTTAATTATCGGGAAGCAACAAATGGACCTTGGTATTGGTGAGTGGGGACCCATTATTGAAATCGACTTTAAGATGGGATTGTTTTTTTCGGTTCGTGCCTTGACCAGAATTTCAGTTTGTTCTATTGAGCCGGAACTGGAATTGTATGCTTTACCGCTACAAATTCACCCATTAAAAACAGCCTGGAATTATGGAACACCCAAGAAATTTGTTAAACGAGTCTGGAATGAAGATGGACCATTTTTAACGTTGGGTTGGCCACAAGATACAACAGCTTTAGAAGAAGACCGGCTTGATGATGAGCAGTTTCTAACATTGTGCAAGTTAATATTTGAAGAAAGGCGACGAATCTTTCTCCAGCAAGTAGACCGCTTTCAGGAAGGATTGTTGGCTTGTGTTTTCGATACATTGGACCGTGTCCAGCATATGTTCTTGAAGCAACGGCCGGACGTGATTGAACAATGGTATATCCGCTTAGATAAATTAGTTGGAGAAGTAGAGCAGAGACTTAAGAAGAATAATCGTTGGCAAAATACGAAACTCATTATTTTATCAGATCACGGATTTGGCCAATTTGAACATAAGGTACATTTGAACAGGTGGCTGCAAGAAAATGGCTATTTGACGGCCGAAAAAAGCGAGAATGGAGGAAAATTTTCCGAAATAAATTGGTTTAAGACAAGAGCTTATGGGATCGGTTTGAATAGCCTTTATTTGAACTTGGAGGGGCGGGAAGGACAAGGAATTGTCAAAGAGGCGGAAAAAGAGCATTTGCTATCAGAACTTTCGCAGAAATTGAAAGCATGGGAAGGAAAAGGTGGAGGAAAAGTGATAGCCCAGGCCTTATTAAGGTCGGAGGCTTTTGATGGCCCTCTCGAGGCGTATGGTCCTGATATTCTAATTGGGTACGAGCAAGGTTTTCGGGCATCCCAGGAAACGGGTTTAGGTAATTGGAAAAGCAACAGCATTGAGGAGAACAATGACCATTGGGCTTCTGATCACTGCATGTATGCGGCAGTGGTCCCTGGAGTTATCTTCGCCAACCATCGTATTTTAGATAACTATGCCAACCCCTCTTATAGAGATATACCAATAATGACAATAGGGGTGGCTCCTGATCAAAGTGGCTCCGCACCTCCCCCGATATCTAGTGACGAGGAAGACGAGGCGGCCGTGCAAGAGAGATTAAGAAGTCTAGGATATCTGTAAGGAAGGAGTCAGTCAAAAAAGCTGGTTTCCCATTTTTGATCAATGGACGAAGTGCAATAAAATAAATTCTTGGGGTTTGGCTGGGACCGGTCTCCCGACCGAGTCTCCTTCCTTACCATGAGAACTTTTGTAACTGTACTGAGGGAATTAATTTGATAATTCCTGGGGGATCGCGTGCGAGTTTGGTTAAAAAATATTGGTTTAGAAGCAAATTTAATCCTTTCAAATTTGTAAGACTTGTCGTAAGCGTGTGGTGGGAGAATGAAAATACAGCCTGATTCCAGGTCTGTCATCATTAATTAGAGCAATTGTATGTGCTCATTGAGGATAAATTAGAGTGGAGCTTAGACAATATCTAGCAGTAATTCAGCGGCGAAAGTGGATCATCATTTTGACGACAGTGGCCATTTTTGCCGTCGTTGCGGTTGTTACATTTTTAGCTGTTCCCCAATACACATCGAGAACCACAATTCGCGTCGGTAACGTGTCTGATATCAGTTATACGCAGTTGTTGATGAATACCTACTCGCGAATTGTAACCGGCGCAACGATTAAACGACAATTACGGGAAGATCTTGGCTTATCCGGACCCTTGCCTCTCGAAGTTGAATTGATTCCCGGTACGGAACTGATGGTTATTTCAGCGAGAAGGCCTAATCCGGACGAAGCCCGTGAAGTGGCCCGGACAACGGCCGAAATCCTTGCCGCTCAAAGCCGGGAAATATACCTTGGGAGCGGGCAGTCAACAACAAGTATTTTATTGGGTCAACTTGAAGAGGCCGAACAGGATCTAAATGATTCACGGGCATTATATGATGAGATGCTTGCAGAATCGCCCGATGATGAAGTTGCCTTAGGGGCGATGATTCAATCAATTCAGTTGAAGGAAAGGACTTACGGAACTCTTCTCACCCAGTATGAACAGGCTCGGGTTAATGAAGCCTTGTTAGCCAATGCCGTATCTGTGGTTGAGCCAGCTACCAGGCCGAATAGACCCTCTTCTCCTCGAGTTCCCTTGAACCTGGGACTTGGTGTGATGGTTGGACTTATGGTTGGGGTTGCTTTGGCTTTTCTTATTGAAAATCTGGACACAAGATTATATACAGGATCTCAAATTGAAGAGGCGACTAAACTTTCCACTATCGGCCGGATTCCCGAAGCTAAAAATGAATTTCAAATTGCTCGCCTTAATAATGGACATTTTCCCCAACTTGAAGCATTCAGGCGGTTACGAACCAATATACTTACTCCAGAAGATGGGGAAGAATCACAAGTATTATTGGTTACCAGCGCACAACGGGGTGAGGGTAAGTCAACCGTGGCAGCTAACCTGGCAGTTACTTTGGCCCAATCCGGACGGCAGATCATCATAGTCGACTGTGACATGCGGCTGCCGACGACTCATAAGATATTTGATTTGCCAAATAAACGGGGTTTGACCAGCGTGTTAACGAAAGAGGTTGATCTTGATGGCGCTGTTCTATACAGCACATTCCCACGGCTTAGTGTGTTAACCAGTGGCCCATTACCACCAAATCCAACAGAGTTGCTTGGCTCACCACAAATGTCTTCTCTGGTTGAACGACTAACCGAAGAATATGATCTGGTTATCCTTGATACACCAGCATTGCTTTCAGTCGCAGATGCTGCTGTTTTGGCGTACCTGGCAGATAAGGTCATATGGGTCGTTTCCCGATCACAAACAAGGAAAAAAGATGTGGAAACTGTTCGGCAACAATTGGCGAATGTGCAAGCCGCCTCAGTTGAAGTTGTCATCAATCGAGCCAGTATAAGCAGTGATTACACTGCTTATGGACCGGAAGTGGTTTCCGTCGAATAATTTGTTATTTTCAATACGGATCTGCCATTTCAGTCTACATTGAGAATGCCCGGTAGAACCGTGTGTTAATCTAGGAGAAACAATGAACATTCCCTTCGTTGACTTAAAAGCGCAATATCGATCATTACAACCTGAAGTCGATGAGGCGATACAAAGTGTACTCGACCGCACTGCGTTTATTATGGGGCCTGAGGTGACGGCCTTTGAGGAAGATTTTGCAGAATACTTAGGGGTTAACCACACCATCGGTGTAGGTTCCGGCACTGCTGCTCTTCGCCTCGCCTTAGAAGCCTTGAATATTGGACCCGGTGATGAAGTAATAACGGTTCCCGATACTTACTTCGCTACTTGTGAGGCCATATCTCATGTTGGAGCGACTGTGCGGTTTGTCGATGCTGATGCTCAGACTTATAATCTGGACCCCGAAAAGCTGGAAAGAGCAATTACTGATAAAACGAAGGCTGTTATGCCGGTACATCTTTATGGGCAAGCTGCTGATATGACTCCAATGTTAGACATTGCCCGCAAACATAATATTTATGTAATTGAAGATGCAGCCCAGGCTCACGGTGCCACGTACAAGGGTCAAAAGACCGGGACTTTTGGCGATATTGCCTGTTTTAGCTTTTATCCGGGAAAAAATCTTGGTGCTTATGGTGATGGTGGGGCTGTTGTTACCAATAACGATCGGATTGCCGAGCGTTTACGTCTTTTGAGAAATCATGGCCAGAAAGTGAAGTACGAACATCTGGTTGTGGGTTATTGTGACCGGCTAGATAATCTTCAGGCGGCCGTTCTCGGAAAGAAATTACCTCATCTGGATTCATGGAATGAGGGGCGCAGAAGTCGTGCCGCGATTTATGATGAGTGCTTGCAGAATGTACCGGGAGTCGTGACGCCTTATGTTTCGTCTGATTGCGAACACGTCTATCACTTATATGTTATTCGAGTGACCGACGGCCGTCGAGATGCGTTACAAAATTACTTACAGGAAGCGGGAGTGGCCACTGGCTTGCATTATCCAATTCCTGTCCATCTTCAAGAAGCTTATTCAGATTTAGGCCATAAAGAAGGTGATTTCCCCATTAGCGAAGGTCTGGCTAATGAAGGCTTGTCATTGCCGATGTTTGCCGAATTGACGGATGAACAGGCTGTTTTTGTCGCTGACAAAATTAGGGAGTTCATGAGCAATGGCCGTTAATTTGGCAGTCGTGGGCGCCGGATATTGGGGTCCTAACTTAATTCGCAATTTTAATTCTATTTCTGAAGCAAATCTGCAAATGATTTGTGACCTGGATCAAGCACGGTTGGATACCATTTCAAAAAAGTATCCGGACATTGAGACAACAACAAAATATGAAAAAGTATTGGCAAATCCAGATATTGAAGCCGTCGTTGTAGCGACTCCTGCGGAAAGCCATTGCCGGGTAGCTGCTGCTGCCTTGTCATCCGGAAAACATGTGTTTGTGGAAAAGCCGTTGGCGGACAATGCTATTGATGCACAGTACCTGGTGAACCTGGCCGAAGATAACGGCCGCATTCTCATGGTTGGTCATATTTTTCTCTTTCAGTCGGCCATCAAAGAAATGGTTAATATGACAAAGAACGGTTCAATTGGCGATATACGATACCTGCATGGCATCCGAACGAGTATGGCCGGGACGGCCAGGCTTGATACAAACATCGTTTGGGATGCCCTGGTTCATGATGCTTACATTCTCCCTGCAATTTTTGGCAAAGCGCCTGAGCGCGTTTTGGCTGTTGGTTCGGGATATTTGAGCGAAAATCTTGAAGATGTCGCCTTTGTTACTTTCGATTTCGGTGAAGGTCGGTTAGCACAAATTTATGTGAGCTGGTATGCCCTACAAAAAGCTAGAGAACTGACCGTAATCGGTAGTGAGGGCATTCTTCATTATGATGATCTTTCCGAGAATCCATTAATGCGTTTTGATAGGCGTTATGAGCAGGGGGATGAACTTGATCCTCAGGGACGGCCGCGCTGGCATTGGCGAGATGACGAAGGTGAGGCAGTGTCAATGACTTCCGCTGAGCCAATGGGTGACGAATGCCGCCATTTTATATCCAGTATTTCCCAAAATCATGCCCCATTAACAGATGGCCGATCAGGGCTTTTAGCAGTACAGATTGTTGAGGCCTGCCAAGACTCCTTATTAATGAATAACCAATGGGTGGAGGTTGGCTAAGGTGGTGGAGAAACAGCCTTTACAACGTATTGCTGATGACGTCATCTTTGGTTCTGACGTAAAAGTATACGATTTTGTTAACCTTTATGGCTGCGAAATTGGAGAAGGGTCGCAGATTGGACCTTTTGTTGAAATTCAACGAGGGGTTGTGATTGGCAAACGCGTGAAGGTTCAAAGTCATAGCTTTATTTGTGAGGCGGTTACCATTGAAGATGAAGTGTTTGTTGGCCACGGGGTTATGTTTATCAACGATAGATTTCCAGTGTCAGTGTTGCCGCAAAATGTACCTGAACCGGTGTGGGAGCGAACATTGATTTGCCGTGGAGCCTCGATTGGCAGCAATGCTACAATTCTTGGGAATGTAACCATTGGTGAAAACGCATTGGTTGGGGCTGGAAGCGTCGTGACGCGGGATGTCCCGGCCAATACCATTGTGGTTGGAAATCCCGCTAAAATTTTAAGAAAGTTAGAGTCGGAGCAAGAGTATGAACAGCGCTGAACCTGTTGCCGTAACTGACGAAATACCGCTGGTTGAGCAAAAAAGATTTTACGAATTTGTTAAACGTGCTCAAGATTTTGCGATGGCTGTTATGGCTCTCATTTTGTTGGCGCCATTGTGGTTGTTTATTGCTATTGTTATTCGTTTAACTTCGGAAGGTCCGGCCATTCATCGGCAAAAGAATGCGGTCGGCCGTTATGGGAAGCGCATCACAATCTATAAATTCAGAACAATGTTTGTCAATCAAGACAATAGTCTGCATAAAAAAGCCATTGCCAACTTTGTGCAAGGCAAGTCTTTAGACACCATTGAAAAAGACGGGCAAGAGGTAGCCGTATACAAAATCACTCGTGATCCAAGAGTGACCCCCATTGGAAGATTCCTGAGAAAATCCGGTTTAGATGAAATACCTCAGTTAATGAACGTCTTAAGAGGGGAACTGTCGCTCGTTGGTCCTCGTCCCCCCCTAATTTATGAGTATGAACATTACACTGAGAGACACAAGCGGCGCTTAGATGTTTTACCGGGGATTACCGGACTTTACCAGGTGACAGCTCGCAGCCAGGTTCCATTTGAAAAAATGGTTGATATCGATCTGGAATATATCCGCAAACGATCTTATTGGTTTGACTTAAAAATTATCCTTATGACCCCATGGGTTTTGATAATAGGAAAAGGAGCCTATTAGTTTTGAGTAAAGTTCTTGTTACTGGCGGCGCAGGTTTCATTGGATCATGGACAGTCGATCTATTGTTGGAAAAAGGCTATGAAGTCACCATACTTGATAATCTACAAAAGAGGGTTCATCCTCATGGTAAGCCGCCATGGGTTCCTGATGAAGCAACATTTTTCAAGGGGGATGTAGCCGACCCGGAGGATCTTAAAGAAGCGCTTGAGGGAGCAGATTTCGTCATTCACCTGGCTGCCTATCAAGATTATATGCCTGATTTTAGCCGCTTTATCCATACAAATGCGGAAAGCAGCGCCTTACTTTTTGAACTTGTCGTATCAGATCCCAAAAAATATCCTGTTAAGAAAATTGTTTTTGCCTCCTCACAGTCCGTATGTGGTGAAGGGATGTATTATTGTCCATCTTGCGTTACCAAACGGGGGGTTGCTCTGCAGGTAAAGGAATCAGAAAAAAGCGGCCGCGTCCACTCTTATACCAATTTACCCGATGGGGAGGCTATAACACCCCAACCGCGGCCGGTTGATCAATTGCGAGAGGGCGATTGGGATCACCACTGCCCACAATGTGGCGGGTCTTTATTACCGCTCTTGATAGAAGAGTCGGTAGTCAGCCCAGGAACCACCTACGCTATTTCTAAGTACGCAATTGAACTGCTGGCAGATAGGCTGGGTCATCGTTATCAAATTCCAACAGCCTGTATGCGTTACACTTATGTGCAAGGACCGAGAAACTCCTTTTACAATGCTTATTCCGGTATCGCTCGCCGGTTTGCTCTGCTCTTACTAAATGGTTTGCCGCCAACTATCTATGAGGATGGCGGGCAGCTGCGGGATTACATTAATGTTCGTGATGTAGCTGCGGCAAATGTCCTGGTGATGGAAAAACAAGCGGCCGATTTTGGTGTGTTTAACGTGGGCGGTGACAGAGCCGTGACGGTGTTGGAGTTTGCCCGAATGATGCTCGACGCTTTTGGAAGTGATCTTGATCCGGCAGTAACGGGAGAGTTTCGCCTGGGTGATACCCGGCACACGATTTCTGATACCAAAGCACTGCGCTCGTTGGGCTGGCAGCCAAAATATCAGGTAGAACAAAATGTTGCCGAGTATGTCAGTTGGATGCAGGAGCAAACGGATACGGCCGAATTTTTGCAAGAAGCTGACCGTGTCATGCGCCAGCAAAATGTGATTCAACAAGCCAAAATTTAGGTTCAAAAATTGATGTCGAAATTACTAAAGGGGCAGGTAGCCATTGTTACCGGCGCAGGACGAGGCATTGGGCGAGCAATTGCCATAGCTCTTTCTGAAGAAGGTGCTTCTGTTATCGCTGCCGCAAGATCAAATGATGAAATTCATGAAACAGAACAATTGATTCGCATGAATGGGGGTGTTTGCGAATCAGTTAACATTGATGTGTCCGATAAAGATTCCGTTCGTCAGATGGTTGAGCAAACACTCACCCGTTTTGGGACAGTGAATGTACTTGTGAACAATGCCGGAATGCAAGGGCCAATTGGTCCCCTTGTAGAAAATGATAGCCAATTATGGGAACATACCATTAATGTCAATCTCTTTGGAACATTTTATTGCTGCCAGGCAGTTCTACCTGAAATGATTGGCCAAAAACAAGGCAAGATCATCAACCTTTCCGGGGGTGGTGCAACATCCCCCAGGCCAAACTTCTCTGCTTATGCAGCTTCCAAAGCGGCCATTGTTCGCCTCACAGAAAATTTAGCTGTTGAATTACAAGAACATAATATTCAAGTGAACGCCATTGCACCTGGCGCAGTGAATACGAAGATGCTTGACGAAGTTCTGGAGGCGAAGGACCGCGCGGGTGCTGAGGCCGGTCAAGCAGCTAAACGACATAAGGAAGGGGGCACGCCTCCATCCCTTGCGGCAGATCTAACCATTTTTTTGGCCTCGCCCTTGTCGGACTCCCTCACCGGAAAGCTGATTGCAGCGCCGCATGATGACTGGCGAGAATGGGATGAAACAAGAATAGCGCAATTGATGAAGCGTCCCTGGCTCACGCTCCGGCGTTTAGACCCTTATACATTGAATCCGCTTGTCGATGACCTTAGAACGCCTTAAAGTAGGAGCCGCTAATATAGCGATTGAAAAGATGAAAAATAATAATATATCTGAATCACAAATGGGGGTGAGTGTTGTTGGCTGTGGTCTGATTGGCCAACGGCGTGCCCAGGTAGTTCATGATTCGATCCATGAACAATTAGTTTCAGTTGTTGATATTGATCGTGACCAGGCCAATAGCGTTGCCCAAAATTTTGGATGTGTGCCTTACTCGGAATGGCAAGATGCTATCGATCATACTGAAACAGACATATTAATTGTAGCAACACCCAATAAATTTTTAGCACCCGTTTCCATTGCAGCCTTGAAAGCGGGAAAACATGTGTTATGTGAAAAACCTCCAGGACGTCATGCATCGGAAACCAGACAAATGGTGGATGCGGCCGAGGAAAATAATCGCGTCTTAAAAGTCGGTTTTAATCACCGGTATCATCCGGCGATTTGGAAAGCACATCAACTATTCGATGATGGAGCGATTGGCCGGCTTATGTTTATTCGCGCCGTCTACGGACATGGTGGACGACCTGGCTACGACAAGGAATGGCGCGGAAGCGCGGACTTATCAGGTGGGGGTGAGATGTTGGACCAGGGCGTGCATATTGTCGATTTGTGCCGCTGGTTTTTAGGAGAATTTTCAGAGGTTTATGCGGCATCTTCGACATACTTCTGGCAGTTAGGAGACTTCCCTAATGGCAAACAGCTTGAAGATAATGCCTTTGCCATTTTGAAGACATCAACCGGCCAGGTTGCTCAATTGCATACAAGCTGGACGCAGTGGAAAAACCGTTTCTCGTTTGAAATCTTTGGAGAAGATGGTTTTTTGCGCATTGAAGGTCTGGGTGGTAGCTACGGGACCGAATCATTAACATATGGACGACGACGCCCGGAATCTGGCCCTCCAATTTTGGAGGAGTTTGAATTCTCCGGAAAGGATATGTCCTGGGTCGATGAGTGGACCGATTTCATGTCCGCCATTCGCAATCAAACACAACCGTTATCAAATGGTGAGGACGGTTTAAATACGATGAAAGTTATTGCCGCTTTTTATCAATCTGCTCATTCCGGTACTGTGATTCATTTATGAGTGATAATCTAGCGATAAATGACCTGCCCCAAAAAGCGATGCTGCTTGCGGCCGGGAAAGGGACGCGCCTACGGCCTTTAACCAACACCGTTCCCAAGTGTATGATACCAATTGATGGGGTTCCGGTTTTGGAACGAAACATCAAATGGTTAGCCAGGTATGGGGTTAATGATTTAATCATTAATCTACATTATATGCCTGATGCTGTACGGAATTATTTCGAGGATGGATCAAAATGGGGGGTTCATATCACCTATTCTCTTGAGGAATCCATTCTCGGCACCGCGGGAGCCGTGAAAAAAGTGGAGTGGTTCTTTGACGGCCCATTTTTCTTGTGGTATGGTGACAACCTTAGCAATTGTGATTTAAAAGAACTGTATACTTTCCACCAGCGGAGAGAGGCTGCCGCCTCTATGGCTTTGCATTACCGGGAAGATCCGACAGCCAGCGGCATTGTTGGACTTGATGAAGATGGGAAAATTACCCGTTTTCTGGAAAAGCCGCGCCCCGAAGAAATTTTTTCCCATTGGGTGAATGCTGGTATCTATGTTTTAGAAAGACAGGTCCTGGATTTTATTCCTTCATCAGGGGCACCGGATTTTAGCCATGATATATTCCCTGTCATGCTTGAAGCAGGTGCTTCCCTATTTGGATATAAGCTTTCTGAAGATGAGGGATTGTGGTGGATAGATACACCAAAAGATTTAGATAGAATTCAAAAGGACTTCAAGAGGAGGATTATTTAGCTGTGATATTAGCACGGTCTCCATTTAGGATTTCATTAGGTGGCGGGGGAACCGACTTGCCATCTTATTACTCAGAATATGGTGGTTTTATATTAAGTGCGGCTATTAACAAATATATTTATATTTATGCCAACCGCCCAGCCGCGGATGATTTCATTCGTGTCAAGTACTCGACTTACGAGCAGGTTAATACGCCGGATGAGGTTAAGCATGACCTTGTCCGCCCGGCATTAAAGCTGCTGGATTATCAAGATAGTTTGGAAATTGTGTCAATGGCCGATATTCCTGCGGGAACAGGCCTAGGCTCTTCCGGTACATACCTTGTAACGCTATTAACTGCTTTGTATGAGATGAAACGGGAACGCGTGCCCATTCAGGCAATCGCAGAACAGGCTTGCCACATTGAAATGGATTTGGCTGGCCATCCGGTAGGCAAGCACGATCATTATCTCGCCGCTTTTGGTGGGATTACACTTTTAGATATTGAAAAGGACGGCCGTGTAACTGTATCCCCCCTAGACATTTCGGTTGATACTGTAGAAGAATTCAAAAACCACATTTTGATTTTCTACACCGGGATTCTCCGTTCCAGCGGCGACATCTTAGAATCCCAAAGAAAAGATACAAAAGACAAAAACACAACGGTTGTTGACAGCTTACATAGCACGAAGGAGCTTGGCTATAGGATTAAAGAGGCGCTTGAAAACGGTGATTTAGATGCTTTTGGCCATATGCTTCACGAGCATTGGGAAAACAAAAAAAAGCGTTCCGGGCAAATTAGCAATCCAAAAATTGATGAATGGTATCAGCTAGCCCAGAAAAATGGGGCATTAGGCGGAAAAATTATGGGTGCCGGCGGTGGCGGCTTCTTTATGTTCTACTGCCCAAATGATAAGAAGCAGATGGTTCGCAAAGCTTTAACTGATAGTGGCTTGCGTGAACTCCCATATGATTTTGATTTTGAAGGGACGAAGGTCCTGGTGAATTTTTAGTGGTTTATTTTCTAAATAATTTAAGTCGAGTGACAGTTACTTTGGTCATTATTTGAGTGGCAATACGGATAATAAAGTGACTGTTACTTGTTACTATCTACGTTTTCAATAATTTGGCCAACAATTAAAATCCGATCTCCCTGGAAATCGGATTTTATTTTCTTTAGGATAGCTCATGAGAAAGGCGATTTTTCTTGACAGAGATGGCGTGATTAACAATATGGTCTACCATGCCGAGTTCGGTATTGTGGATTCACCAGCCAATCCTGATGAATTTGAGATGAAACCTGGTGTGGCAGAGGCTGTGCAACAAATTAATAGAATGGGTTTTTTAGCGGTTGTTGTTTCCAATCAGCCCGGTGTTGCCAAAGGTAAGATGACCAAGACATTGTTAAAGGCAACGATGGAAAAAATGAAAGATCTACTTCGGAAAGATGATGCATATTTGGACGGTGTTTATTTCTGTATGCATCATCCCAATGCAAAGTTGAAAGAGTATCGAATCATTTGTGATTGCAGAAAGCCCAAGCCAGGGTTGCTATTTCAAGCAGCGGCCGACTTAGACATTAATTTAGAAGGTTCATACTTTGTCGGTGATGGTATAACAGATGTTATTGCAGGTAAGGAGGCGGGTTGTCGGACTATCCTTGTCAATAGTCGAAAATGTTATCTTTGTGATGAATTATCTCGTCTAGAAGTAGAGCCTGATTATATGGCGGAAAATTTAAAAGATGCCATTCAGGCCGTCACCTTTATTGAATCCGGTGATTCGTCATCTGTAGAAAACTACGAGTTCAATTGTCGTGTTACGACGGATTGTTGAGAAAATCAATCGTTATTCCATAATTTCATTTTGCACAATCAATAGGAGAATAAGAAATGAGTTATACAGGGATGTATATTGATGAGGCGATAAAAATATTACAAACTTTGGACCAGGATGTCCTGGAGCGCATGATTAACCTGTTGGTCGAACTCCGAGAGCGGGAAGGGAGACTCTTTTTTGTTGGGGCAGGCGGGGGCGCCGGCCATGCCTCACATGCGGTATGTGACTTCCGAAAAATTGTCGGAATTGAAGCCTATACCCCAACAGATAATGTTTCCGAGTTAACCGCGCGGGTGAATGATGATGGATGGGAGACTACCTATGTAAATTGGCTAAGGGGTTCCCGTTTAAGATCTGGCGATATGGTATTTGTGTTCTCTGTTGGTGGCGGAGATGCTGAGCGCAATATCAGCGCCAATATTGTGCGCGCTCTAGAGCTTGCCCAAAGCGTTGGAGCTAATATCTGTGGTGTTATCGGCCGAGATGGGGGATATACCGCCAAAGTAGCGGATGCCTGTGTCGTAGTTCCCGTCGTAAATCCTGACACTGTTACTGCTCACACCGAGTCTTTCCAGGCTATGATCTGGCATTTTCTCGTCTCTCATCCAAAATTGCGGGCATCGGAAATGAAATGGGAATCCGTGATGTGATTCTTTTGAAAATCATCACGTAAGACAAAATGCAAGATCGGAATCATAAAATTTTATATTGTGAAAAGGCTTGCTGACGCCTGGAAGACAAGAATCGTAATTCCGATATTATTTTATCAACGGCCCGTTTATGTAACGATTGATCAAGCCAATTATCTAAAGGAGATTAAAATGCCCATTTTTCTAGATACAGGAAGTCTTGAAGAAATTGAACGTTTTCATCGTATGGGAATTATCCGTGGAGTCACAACAAACCCAACGATTCTTCTCAAAAACGGTGTGACCGGTGGAATGCCGGCTATTGAAGAACGATCGATCCAAATTGCAGAGATGATATATCCCTTGCCATTATCTGTGGAGGTTACAACAACGGACCGAAATCAAGTCATCGATCAAGCTATAGAGTTCAGCTCCTGGGCGGATAATATCAACGTTAAAGTTACCATTCATGGTCCAAATGGAGAATTGGAGAACCTGGAAATCATTCACCAATTAGAACAAGAGCATGACATCCGTGTCAATGTTACGGCCATGATGAGCGCCCAACAATGTTTTCTTGCTGCCTTAGCTGGAGCAACATACGTTTCAATTTTCGGCGGCCGGATCAACAACATGGGCTATAATTCTGTAGAAGAAATTCAAAAATTGCGCCAATCACTCGATCGTTTTAACTTATCAGCAAAAATTATTGTGGGATCAACCCGCGAAGTCTTGAATGTCATAGAATGGTTAAATGCTGGGGCGGATATAGTTACCGCTGTTCCCAAATTTATTGAAGGTATGATAGTCCATCCTTACAGTAAAGAGACAGTTCAAATGTTCCTTCGCGATGCGGAAAAGGCTGAAAGATTGCTAGAAAAAGCATTTTAGCCGGTGATTAATGCGACCCAACTTTATTGGACTCGGGGCTGCGCGTGCTGGAAGTACCTGGATCGCGCGCAATTTGATGCAACATCCGGACATCTTTTTACCAGGAAAAAAGGAGTTGCACTATTTTGATCGACACTTTGCGAGAGGATTATCTTTTTACGAACAGGAATTTGCGGATTGGTCCGGAGAAACAGCAATCGGGGAAATTACCCCGCAATATTTTCATAACAGACAAGTTGCCCCATTAATTCGGGAACAATTTCCAGGAATAAAATTATTTGTCTGTCTGCGGAATCCTATTCAAAGGGCTTATTCACACTACTGGCGTCTGGTTGCTGTTTCTTCAACTGGAGAGAGTGAAAATTTTGAGGAGGTTCTGAAAAAAAATCGAGAGGTTTTAGAAGTTGGTTGTTACTATGACCATTTATGCCGCTATTTCCAAAATTTCGATCAAAAACAGATCCTTGTTCTCATTTTTGATGATTTAGAAACCGATCCTGAGTCTTTTTTGAGCACTATTTACAGGTTTTTAAATGTTGAAGATAGGTCGGCTAGCCAACTCGCTCAACAAAGAATAAATGCGGCTGCATCTTTACAAGGATTGGGTCGATCGAAGACCCTGTGGCAATTGTATCGGATTTTGCGCAAGTTAGGTTTATATTCAATAGCGAGCAAAATCGAACGCGCCAACAGAAGTGAACTGCCTCAGATGAAGCCTGCTACTAAGGATTATTTGATTACTTGTTACCAGCAACAAATTGAAAATTTGGAGAGTTTAATTGATCGAGATTTGGGGAGTTGGTTAGAATAATTAAACGTCATTGAATTTATCTATTTTAAGAAATCCAAAAAGAGCTACTCAACCAGGTTCGTTAAGATTTATGGAAACTACTATTAGGCCAAACGCAACTTCAAAAATAATTGTAGAAGAAAAAGAAACATGGCGATGGTATCATCTTTTACCGCTGGCAGCTATCGCTATTTTTGTGTTTACACCCACTTTAACATGGAGGTTCGGTCTACCGGGAGCGATAAGATATATTGGTGATTTGCTGGTGGTGTTGATGATATTGTTGGCAATCATCCGCATGTTAACAGCCGACCGGATTCCTGGAGCCTTTCTGCTGATCATTGCTTTGTCCATTATTGGAATAATTGTGGCTGCATTTGAGGGCCAGGTATTCCTGGCGACATTATGGGGGTGGTGGACGACCTTTCGTTATCCGTTGGTGGGTATTTATGTCTATCTTGTGCCTGATTGGCCAAAGTCTATTCCTGCCAGGTTGCCCAAAATCATGGTAGGAATTTTGGCCGTCCAGGTTTTGTTTCAATTTATTTTGATGGGACTGGGGATACCGCTTGGTGATCAAATTTCAGGAACCTTCGGCCGGAAAGGAACCGGTTTCTTGATTTTGTTTATTATGCAAGTTGTGGCTTTGGCATTGGGAGGTTGGCTATCAAAAGGTGATTCAAAGCTGCTTTTAATCTCGTTGGCATTAGGGGGGGCATCAAGTGTGTTGGGTGAAATGAAACTGTTTCTCATTGCAACCCCTGCCATGGCGGTCACCGCTTTTGGTATTCACCTCTTACGGAGAGGGCAAGTCCGACGATCTTTGGTTTTTCTTTTGTTTTTGATCGCAGCTGTGGTGGGTTATTACACGGCTTATAATCGAATATTTACACAGGCCACTGGTGCTCCTTCGCTTGAAGCCTTTTTAGATGGAGATAAATTCGACCGCTATCTTAACCAGGTTCGCCAGCCGGAAGGTGGTGGACGTTATCATATCGGCCGTGGACTTGCAGGAGAATTCGCCTGGAATGCCATACAACGAGACACGGCAACAACGCTCTTTGGTTATGGGCTCGGAACCAATCAAATTAGCGCCACCTTTGGGCTGACTGGCGCCGGTTTTGATTCAAATAGCTACGGTGTTGTCCTGGGCAGTACAACTCTCATGGTGCTTATGCAGGAGATGGGGCTAGTCGGTGTAGCCGTTTTTGTATTTTTTATAATTGCTACGATTTTCATTCTTTATAGAGCGACTTTGCGCCGACCTGATCCCGACCTTGATGTGATCCGTTTCGGCGTCATACTTTATACCCTCTTCTGGCCTCTCTGGATTTGGTACAATTCGGCCTGGATTATGAATGGGCCGGCTATACTTTATTGGGTGATTTGGGGTTACATTGTGCAAAAATCCATCAAGCCAAAAAGCAGCCCTGAGAAATATTCCCAATTGCCGGTAAAAAGTATGTCGGGTATGACATAATCTGAGCACCTCTAATCTTTATTTTCGGTGCACTATTACAAAAATCATTTGCACAGAAATTTGACAACTTTTCACTTGAGTTTTGGCGAAAACCATCTAAATAAAAAGTTGTCAAATTTTAGATAACATAATAATCAATAGGCATGATGAATAAGAAACCCAACATATTGTTGATTGTGATTGATTGCCTGCGTGCTGACCGCATGTTTGGTCCAGACTGTTCTGCAAAGGTTCCAAACCTTGAGAAGGTTTATAAAAACGGGGCATTGTTTACCGAATTAATCACGGTCAATTCCATGACGACTCCTTGTATGACCAGTTTGTTTAGTGGTTTATATCCTCATACTCACGGGGTAAGAGCAATAAATTATGCACGGGTATCTGATGATATTCCCTTGCTTGCGGAGATCCTTCGAGATAATGGGTATGAAACTTATGCTGAGGCGACCGGTCCGGTTGGACCATTCACCCATTTGAACAGAGGATTTGATCATTATACTAAACGGGAGGGTGTCTCCGAATCATTTCTTAAGGGTTGGGGGGAGGAATTTATCGGCCGCTTTCGTGATGGAAAATTAAAGAAGCCCTGGTTTGTTTACCTCCATTTGTGGGAGGTCCATATGCCGCGCCAGGTTGCCCCGAAATTTGATTCGCCGGAATATGGAAATTCAACTTACGATCGGGCGATTAGCAGTGTTGATGCTCGATTAGGAGAATTGTTCGCGCAGTTAGGAGAGGATGACCTTGTTTTGATAACAGGTGATCACGGGGAGAAAACCGCCGATACCGGGTTAGAAGCAGGAGTGGAACGGGTTAAAGCCCCATTGGTGCACATGTACCGCACGAAGCTACGTCAAAAATTGGGCCGACGCGGCCGATTATTGTATAAGCGAACCATTGATACCGTTAAAGAGGCCTGGATTTCATCCGTGCGTACATTACATCGACAGGGCATTATAGAAAACCCTCTGAAGTCACTGACGGGACATGGATTTCATGTATACGATTCCCTGATCAGAGTTCCCTTAATCGTGGGTGGCTATCAAAATGCCAAAAAAGGATTGGTTGTTGAGGATCAAGTTCGCCAAGTTGACATAATGCCGACTATTTTAGACATGGTTGGGTTATCAGAAAAAGTGCCAAATAACCTGGATGGACGATCAATCTTCCCGTTATTAAATGGGGAAGAACTAGAAACGATGCCGGCATTTATTGAAACTTGCGAAACTCCAAGCCGGCCATCAGATTTATATGGTGTGCGGGCTGATGGTTGGAAATATGCAACGCACGTAGCGGATGAAACAAGGGAAGACGAACTGTATCATTTGGAAACTGATCCAGGCGAAATCAAGAATGTTGCGAGCGATCGCCAGGATATTGTGACCAAAATGAAGGCTTTGCTTGATACCCATTTGCAAAAGGAACAACGTGGTAGTGTTGCCCTATCAGATGATCTTAGCGGAGAGGAGCTTGATGAACTGGCGAAACATCTGGAGAAGCTAGGGTACATCGAATAGACTGTTTTCGAGTGTGTATCCATCCTGAGTCATAAGTTTTTATGAATAATGAGGTTCATTCTTATAAACCCTCTTTGTTTTGGGTTTACACTGATTCGCTGGCCGAGCAATTAGATTCTGCTACCTGGCTAGATACTACACAAGAATTGAGAAATCTTGGGTGGGATGTTACCTTGGTTACTGCCGGTCCAAAAAGCCAAAAAGAAGTTAATGGCGTTGCAGTTACAACCATCGAAAAAAAGAATGTATACCTTATTCGTCAAGTTATCTTTCATTTACAAGTCCTGGCATTGATGTTTCGATCTTGGAACTATATTGACATCATACTTTTTCATCAAATGTCGGCTCCCTGGCTGTTGCCATTAAGGTTTATTCGGAAGCTAACCGGCCGAAAACGGCCGTTAATTGTGATGGATACAAGAACCCTGCCGATGATTCCTGATCAAGATGGTACATTGAAAGATCGTGTCAGGAATAAGTTTGATAATTTCATGAATTATCTGGCCAATCACTGGGCTGATGGCCAAACTGCCATCACAAGTCGAATGGCTATGGCTATGAACATCCCCCAAGGCCAACTTTACGGTATTTGGCCTTCAGGTGTCGATATTAAGGTATTTGAACAAGCAAAAAAGATGAGGGAGTGGGGATCAGTAGAGCGTGAAGTTAACCTGATTTATGTTGGAGCACTTCATGTACAACGTAAACTATTAGAAATGTGCCGGGCTGTTGAGGCTGTTAATGCTAATGGGAAAAACTTTATATTCACAATGGTTGGATGGGGGACGGCACAAGATCAATTAGCTGAGTTTGCCGTAAAAACGAATGGAAGAATTCGCGTGCTACCAGCCGTCGCGCATTACCAGGTTCCTCAGTTGTTAGCACAAGCACATGTTGGCGTCCTGCCGTTTCCTGATGAAGAGCGATTTCGTGTGTCAAGCCCTATTAAACTATTCGAGTATATGGCATCTGGTTTACCTATTTTGGCGACCGAAATTACCTGTCACACGGATGTTGTTAATGATTGTGGATTCGCTTTTTGGACAAAGGACAGCAGTGAGGATGCCCATATCGCCGCGCTAACCCAGCTTTGGGAACAGAGAGAACAGCTTCCTCAATTAGGTGAAAAGGCCGCTGCTGAAGCAATAAATTGGACGTGGCAAGCAACGGCATCTAAATTGGATGTTGCACTGCGTTCAGCTCTTATACCAACTCCTTCAAGATTGGAGAGTCCTACATGAGTCGAATTGAAAAACCGATTTTTATTATTGGTCCCGGCCGATCCGGGACATCAGTTTTTTACCATTTGCTAACCTTCCATAAGGATTTGTGCTGGTTTTCCAATGTTTCTGACAAGTACCCTACAATGCCGTTACTCCCGTTGGCTAACCGGGTCATTGAACTCCCCTGGTTTGGGAAAATATTTAAAGATCGGATTCTAAACCGAAAAATTCCGTCATTAAGACCTGTAGAGGGGCCAGTCACTTATCACAAATATTGCCAATTTGATTATAAACGAAAAATGACTGAGGAGGATTGGACACCTGAACTAGAGGATAAATTGAAAGGCGCCATGAGAAACCATTTGCAATGGACAGGGAAGGCGCGCTTTTTAAGCAAACAAACAGCAAATAACCAGCGAATTCGCTTAATAAATAAAATGTTCCCGGATGCATATTACATTCATATCATCCGCGATGGCCGCGGTGTGGCTAGCTCGCTTCTAAATGTTCCGTGGCATGAAAGAATCTATTTTTGGTGGCTTGATGGGGGAGCGGAGAAGTGGCGGGAAATGGGTCGAGATCCAATCGAACTATGTGCAGTGCATTGGGAAAAGGACGAACGAGAGATATTGGACAACAAATATCTGTTTGAGGATCGTTATATTGAAATCCGGTATGAAGATTTGGTCGTGGATACAAAAAGATCTTTAAAGGAAATCCTCAAGTTTTGCGAGCTTGCAGATTATCCTAAATTTTATGAGAATGTCCCCGTCTTGAAAAACATGAACTACAAGTGGGGTCAAGGATTGACTGAAAAACAAAAGCAGGTGATGGAGTCTAGTATTGGTGACTTTCTTGTTGAATTAGGATATGAATTAGAAACAGTAGACTCATCCAGTGCCTGATTATTAGGATTTTTTATTAACGACGAACGATGACCGCTTCAAGTGTCAAGGAAATTATCAATGAAAATCCTAATGATCAACAGTTTTTATTATTTACGTGGGGGCTCGGAACGCTGTTTTTTTGATTTAACCACATTGCTAGAGTCCAAAGGACATGAGGTTATTCCCTTTAGCATGCATCATGAGCGGAATCAACCTTCCCCTTATTCTGATTATTTCGTCAGCAATATCGATTATCCCAGTTTGCTAAAGGGAGGCAGTAGCATTGCTGACAAGTATTATGCCCTCCGTCGAGTCGTATATTATAGCGAAGCTCGAAAGAAGATAGAGCAGCTCATTGCCGATACCAATCCTGATATTGCCCATGTTCATGGTATCGCGGCCGAAATTTCCCCCTCAATCCTTCCAGCGATAAAAAATGCCCGCATCCCACTTGTGCAAACCCTTCATGATTACCGATTAATTTGTCCGAATACGAATTTCATATCTCAAGGAGAAGTTTGTGAACGGTGCAAGAGGCATCGTTATTATAATGTCGTTCTACGCCAGTGTAAGAGGGATTCCTTACCGGCAAGTTTTCTCGCCGGTCTTGAATTGAGCATTCATAAGATTTTTCAAATTTATGAACGGAATGTCGATCTATTCATTACGCCCAGCCAGTTTTTGAAGAGTAAATTAATAGAATTTGGGGTAAAGAATGAGATAGTTCGCCTGGAAAATTTTGTTGATGTTGATCGCTTCAAACCACAATATGAGGCTGAAAACTACTTTGTATATTATGGACGGTTGGAAAAAATCAAGGGTGTAATGACCTTGCTTGAAGCCATGAAAATGATTCCCAATGCTCATCTATATGTGGCGGGGAGGGGTGAGGCTGAAGATGAAATGAAACGAATGATTGCTGACGATGGATTGAATAATGTTAGCCTGGTTGGTCATCTGGCGGCCGAAGATTTGATACCATTGGTCCAAAAGGCGCTATTTACTGTCGTGCCCTCAGAGTGGTATGAGAACTATTCAATGACAGTCGTGGAATCCCTGGCATTGGCAACGCCGGTCGTAGGCTCACGAATTGGCGGGATACCTGAACAGGTCAAAGATGGGCAGAATGGATTATTGTTTTCTCCGGGGAACGCAGAGGAATTAGCACAAAAAATCCGCTTTTTATTAGATAACAAATTTGAGGCAATTGAAATGGGGCGCAAAGGTAGGGGGCAAGTCGAATCCGTTAACGGCCCTGAAAGACATTATCAAGAAATGATGGCAATTTATCGCAATCTGATAAATAAAGCCGGCAAGAAACTGTCGCCTGATGGGCAAATTGAAAAGAGAGTTTCTGGTGACTGATCAATCAGTTGAAAACCCAATATTTGTTCTCGCCTATATGCATTCGGGAACAACCCTGATTCAGCAGATGATGAGCCACCATTCCGCTATTTATGTCAGTGGGGGTGAAACAAGACATTTTAGCAACCTGGGCGTCACACGGAAAAAATTTCCCGATCTTCATGATGACCGAATTCTGCGCGAATATTTGATTTATTTAATACGGGTTATTTGTTCAGGTTATGCTACGGTAAATTTTCATTCGGCCGACAAAGACAGTCTGGCTGATTTAAACCAGTTGGGTTTCACTCCATCTGAGGTTGATCAGCTCTTTCGAGATTCAAAAGAGAAAAGAGATTATAATGAATTATATCTTTTGGTTTTTAGTTACCTTACGATTCGGGCAGGAAAAATAAGGTGGCTGGATAAATTGCCTGGTTATGTTTCTCAATTCGATCAGATCCGGGCAGCCGCTCCACAGGCGAAATTTATTGAACTTGTGCGTGATGGTCGAGATATATTAGCCTCAAAAAAGAAACGCGTTGCCCGGGGTGGGGGATTTGATCCGCTTTGGGATTCCATCGCCTGGAAGTCGGCTATTGATGCAGGCAGCCTCGCAGAGACAAGATTTCCGGAACAGGTTTTAAGGGTCAGATACGAAGACCTGGTTTCAACTCCTGCGCAAGAGTTAAATAAAATTTGCCAGTTCCTTGACCTGGAATTTGAAGAAGAGATGCTGAGTGTTGGGTGGATTAATACCACAACGGCTGATAACAAGAATGGTGAAGACGGGATCAGCACTGCTGCCATTGGGAAATTTGTGGGGCAGTTGACCCCTGGCGAGATAGCTATTTGTCAGAATCTCACGAAAAAGCAGCTAAAAGAAGCGGGATATGAATTAGAATCAACATCCTGGAATGCTTATTTATCAATACCTGTTCTTTTGCTAAAAAGTGGTTTTGAATTTTTTGGACGATTGCTCAACCGGTGGCGTCAAGGTGGATTTCAATATTTACTCAATGTTCTCAGCAACTACCTCAAGAGATTAAGGAAGTAACCGGTTCTTTTCTCCCCATAAACATTAAATATTGACATCGCAAGAATAAATGTAATGATCGTTCGCTAACATGATATTTTGTTAGCGGAGCTAAAAATTAACCGCATGTATGAATACAAAATCAGTGGCGGTGACTGATATAAAAGAGGATATTGATGACACAGGTATTAGTTACAGGTGCAAAAGGTATGATGGGCACAGATTTGTGCCGAATTTTGCAAGACAAGGGATATGATTTAACGGCAACAGATATCGAAGAAATGGATATTCGAGATCGCGATTTGGTGCAAAGAACCGTAAAGGAGGTCAATCCTTCCATCGTGTTCCATTTGGCTGCACTGACCAATGTTGACGAATGTGAAAAGTATCCCGATGAATCATTTCTTACGAATACGATTGGAACGCAAAATGTTGCATTAGCCAGCCTGGCCAATGACGCCACAATGGTATACATCAGCACTATTAGCGTGTTTGATGGTACCAAATGTGAACCATATACAGAATTTGATTCCCCTAATCCAATAAGTTGGTACAGCCGCTCAAAATATCAAGGAGAACTCATTGTTGAAAAGCTGCTGACAAAATATTATATTGCCCGGGCGGGCTGGATGTTTGGTGGAGGACCAGAGGATAAAAAATTTGTGGCTAAAATAGTCGACCTGGCAAGGGATAGAGATATTTTATCAATTGTCGATGACAAATTTGGCTCACCGACGTATACAAAACATATTGCACGGGGCGTGGAAAAGTTAACACACACCGGATTATATGGCACCTATCACATGGTCAATACCGGCGGCTATTGCAACCGATATCAATTTGCGCAAAAAATACTTGAATACTCCAGAATATCAGGCTGCGAACTGCAACCGGTAAATTCAGCCTCATTTCCTTTACCGGCTCCCAGACCCCGTATGGAGGCAGCTCGTAATTACAACCTCGAACTCCGAGGTTTAAATTGGATGGATCCCTGGCAGGCTGCTTTAAAGGAATATATTGAAACAACCCTAATCGCTGTATGAGCAATAATTCTGAGAAGAAACACCTGGTATTCATTGGAATGCGTGGCCTTCCGCCGGACCTTCCAGGTGCAGGAGGAGGCGAAAGAGAAACGGACGCAAAAGCCAGGCGCTTGTCTAAGCGCGGCTGGGATGTGACCGTTTACTGCCGAAAAAATTATATCGAAAATCCGCCTGAGGATTATCATGGTGTGCGTTTGATTTCACTTCCTTCGCTCAGCCGGCCGGGGTTGGAATCGATGTCACATACATTTGTGGCGACGCTGCACGCTCTCTTCGCCAACAATTGCGATATTGTGAGTTACCACGGCATGGGAAATGCGCTCTTTTTGCCGCTGGTCAAATTAGGCGGTAAACGTTCTGTCATTTATATGGATGGAATTGATTGGGAGCGGCCGAAATGGGGACGATTGGCGAGAATTATGCTGCGGTGGGGAGCAGCGGCCGCTTTCAAATGGGGGGATGTAGTTTATGTTGATAACAAAACCTCACAGAAAGAATTTGAGCGTTATTTTGGGAAAGCACCAAAGGTCATCACATTAGCGGCCGATTTATGGGAAACTCCAGGAGATGATATCGTATATGACTTAGGGTTAACCCCTGAAAATTATCTTTTGTTTGTCGGGATGCTAAAACCGGATAAAGGTGTTCATCTCCTCATTGAAGCTTATTCCAAAGTTGATACAGAAATTCCTTTGGTTATTGTCGGTGATAACCCGGATGATCCTAGTTATGTTCGCCAGCTAAAAGATGCCGGTGACGAAAGGGTACATTTTCTTGGCTTTCAATATGGCCTGGCTGCCCGCCAGCTTTTTGCGAACAGCTTAATATACATACAACCATCGGTTATGGAAGGCAATTCACCGGCACTAATGAGTGCTATGGCCTGTGGACGTTGTGTCATCGTAAACGGAATAGAACAGAATCGAGAAACGATTGGAACGGCCGGGGTTTCATTTAACGCAGGTGATCCTCAAGATTTGCAGCGTAGGTTAGATGAATTGCTAAATAACCCAGATGAAATCAAGCGTTTAGGGCAGCTTGCTCGAAATCGAATCGAGACCGTTTATAACTGGGAGAAAGTTGTTGACCAATTGGATCAAGTTTACACTGAGCTTGCTGTTTAGTCTCAGACGCTCCTTTAGAGGTGACAGTCACTTTGATTTGTTTAATGCCTCTGTCGTATTACTCTTAAGTGACTGTCACATAATAGCAGTTTAGGGAGAGGGTGTCGCCCGTTTTTCAGCGAAGAAAACGATCAAAACGTGATATGAAAGATTCTATTTAGCCATTCATTAGCTTGAAGATTTATGGACGAAATAATACCAAAAGTAAGTGTCGGCCTTCCTGTTTACAATGGGCAGGATTACCTATCTGAGGCGATCAGCTCCGTTCTTAACCAAACGTTTGCGGATTTCGAGCTGGTGATATCCGATAATGCCTCAACGGATCGAACTGAAGAAATTTGCTGGAATTATGCAAAACAAGATTCACGGGTTCGTTATTTTCGTGCACAAGAAAATATGGGCGCTGCCTGGAATTACAACCGGGTCTTTGAACTTTCGCGCGGACAATATTTTCGCTGGTTGGCTGCGGATGATATGTTTGCTCCGACCCTGTTGGAAAAGAGCGTTTTTGTTTTGGATGGTTACCCTGACGTGGTTCTTTGCTTTTCCTGGACAAAAGATGTTGATTCCGATGGGCAAGAGATTAATGTTAAACCATCTACCAGAGAGTATGCGGCCGTGCGGCCGAGTGACCGTTTTTACAGTCTTAGTATAACCGTCCCCTGGCATAATTGTGAGGAAGTGTTTGGTCTCATCCGGCGAGATGTACTTGAAAATAGCAATTTAATTGCTCCATATACGGATTCCGACCGGACATTACTGGCCCAATTAGCCTTGTTTGGTCCTTTCTATGAGATTCCGGAGCCATTGTTTTGGCATCGCCTGCACGATGCCGGCTCCGTTGTTGTTAATCCTGACAATCACCAAAGAGCAGCATGGTTCGACCCAACCCTGAAGGGTAAGTTGATCATGCCTGTTTGGAGACAAACTTTCGAGTTATCTCGCGTAGTTGCGCTGTCCCCGGTTTCATGGGAAGAAAAATTTTTCTCCTACTTAAAGCTCGCAAGATGGATCAAAAGAAGAAGAAAGGCCTTGTACTACGATTTGAAATGGGTTGTGAAAAACGCGATCTAAAGAATAATTTACTCATTATTGGATTAAATCATGATCTCTCCTGTCGTCCCAATTAGTGCTGTCATTCCAACTTTTAACCGTGGACGCTTAATACAACGGGCAATTGAAAGCGTTTTAGATCAAACGGAACCTCCAATCGAAGTGATTGTTGTTGATGACGGATCGGTTGATGATACAAGAGAGCGTGTCGCTTATTTTGGAGATTCCGTTAAATACATTTACCAGGAAAATAGTGGATCGGCTATCGCCAGAAATCGTGGCATTGAAACGGCGAAATCCGATTGGGTGGCATTGCTCGACTCGGATGACGTTTGGCTTGAAGAGCATCTTGCAAGAGTTTCCCAGGCCATTGTGGCCACTGATGGTAAGGCTAATTATTATTTTGCTGATACAATCCAGCCCCCTGAAAAGGGGGGTGGGCGCTTGTGGCAGGCCATAGGGTTTCAAATATCAGGCGCATATGAATTGCGAGAAAACGGATCAGAATGGGCTTTAATGGGCATTCAGCCTATGATGTTACAGTCCACAATCTTTAATCGAGTTGCATTCCTGGAGGCGGGATCGTTTCTAAAACCCCTGCGCTATCGAGATGACACCCATATGTTCTTAAAATTGGGATTAGGACAACCACTGTGCGCGGTTGCAGGATGTGGCGCCAGGATGTCGGCCGATGATAATCCAAATAATCGCCTGACACTATCCTATAACCGCACACGAAACGGATCAATTATGCAGGTTATTATGAATCAAGATTTGCTGGAAAGCCTACCGAATCTTGATCATGAAATAAAAAAGCTGCTGCAAATGCGATTAGCGAGAGCACATTGGGCACTGGCTCGTTTTGCATGGCGCGACCATTCATATGGTGAATTTTTAGCGCAAGCGGGTAATAGTTTGAAGGTACAGCCAAAACTCTTTTTGGGCCGGTTGGGTAGGATTGGTTACCGTCGAGCTGTGCAGCGCTAGATTTTAACCCTGGAGAGAATATATTTAATGCGCATCGCATTTTTGCATTATCGCTTTTCGCCCAATCCGGATTATGTCGATCTCGCTCAGAAATTGCGAGATCGGGGGCATGATGTTTGGTTTGGACAAAGGAATGAATCAGGTGATTTAGCATGGCACAACGGCGCCGGCATTGTCGCCATCCTACCGGGCATGGCGAGCTTGCCCAAGAATTTGAGACGCGTTCCAATTCTCGCGCCAATATTGAAGCGTGCTTACTACCTGGCCTATATTCGGCGCGTGCGCAAGTTTTTGAAACATTACAAAATTGACGTGGCTCAAATTTTGCCACCGCCATATTTACCTCAAGTTTTCCCCTTGTTTATGAGAAAAAACACGAAATTCGTTTTCGCCGTTAAGCAGATGAATTTAGGGGTGCGAAAAGATGCTATTGGCCGCTTGAAAGATAAGATCCTGATCAATTCAAGAGCGATGAGTATTCGGTATTTTTACGATCATGGTGTATTTGATTATCATTTAACGGCCATCGCGGTTCTAGGTCCTAATTGGTCAAAATGGGCAAAGGCAATTCCCCTGGGTCTGAATCCACGGTTATTTGAAGTGCAATTTCCCATCCAGGACGATACACTAGACAGGCCGGTATCTTTCCTATACATCGGAACAATCAGCAAGTTTCGCCAATTGGAAAAAATAATTCTCGCGGCCAAGGAAGTCGCATCTATCACCAAGGATTTTGTTATTGACATCATTGGACCGGACAATACTGGGGGCTATTATCACCAATTGGTCAAAGACCAGGGTTTGGAACAGGTTGTTAAAGTGAAACCCCCCGTTCCTTACGAGACTATTCCCGATTTAATGACAGGATATGATGTTGGCCTGGCCTACACACCCAATTATTTAACCTGGCAGTACCAGCCGACGATCAAAATCCTGGAATACAGGGCTGTTGGCTTGCCGATTCTTTCTACTAATGTGGCCGCTCACAGGGATATTGTGCAAGATGGGATTAACGGTGTGCTGGTTGAAGATGCGGTTGATGATGTGGCTAAAGGCATGCTGTGCTTTATAGAGGATCGCCAATTCCTGCATAACTGCAAGCAAAATGCTCAAGAGATGCGTGAAGGATTGACGGCCGCGGAAGTGGCCAAAAAACACGAAGAAATGTTCCTGGAAATTTTAGGAAACAAATAAAAATATTTTACTTAAATTGCGCCCTGATATTGAACGATTGTTTGGATGAATAGCAACAAAGATAACCTACGGGTAAGAACAGCAAGATCTTCATTGGCCATGGCCGGGTTGTCAGTGGTCATGAAGCCGATCAATCTCTTCATATCAATTTTAATGGCGCGCTTATTAGATCCTGAGCATTTTGGAACCGTTGCCTTATCTATGATCCTGATTGGATTGGCCAACATGTTTACAGGCTTGGGTTTAGGTATTGCAGTTATCCATAGCTCCAGGGATCGGAAAAAGATTTCTTTCTTTGCATTTGCGATTACTTCATTATCCGGACTCATAATAGCCGTTCTCATCGCATCCAGTGCCGTACCATTGGCCAGATTGCTTGGTGATGTAGCGGTGGCACCCTATTTGCGCGTATTAACACTTTTGATCGTGCTGCATGGATTGGTAATTGTGCCAACCTCTTTGTTAAAAAAGGACATGCAATTTGGTCGGGTTGCGCAAATTAGTGTCCTTGCTCAGATCGCTTACATGAGTGTGGGTTTATCCTTTGCTTATTATGGATATGGTGTTTGGAGCCTTATTTTTGCCCGAATCGCCAGTGTTTTTACAACGACATTGCTGACATGGATCAGAACCCCTGGATGGGATTGGCTGCGCCCGCAACCCCTGGAGTCGGAAATCATAAAAGAGCTGCTTGGTTATGGCACGCATATCGTTCGTGGAAGGTTTTTAAGTTACATCATTGCCAACTGGGATGACTGGTTGGTTGGTCGCTACTTGGGAACGGCCTCACTTGGTTTTTATCGACGCGCATATGATTATATGGACAAAAATGTCATCCAGATTAGCGGAAATATCACCGGAGGTGTGCTTTTATCGGCATTTTCTAGATTGCAGGATGATTTGGACAGGCTAAAAAGAATTTATCATAAAGCGGTGAGGCTTATTTGGCTATTAACTGTTCCAATCTCTTTAGGGGTTGTTGTTATGGCCCCACAATTGGTTCCGATTGTATTAGGGAACAAATGGACCCCTATGGTACCGGCGCTTCAAATATTTTCGCTCATGATATTAACCAGGGCTTTCTCTCATAACACCTCTTCTTTGTTTTCGGCCGTTGGAAGACCTGAGATTATTGCCAGAGGAGCAACGATCTTACTTGTCGTTATGATTCCGCTTGCGCTGCTGCTGCTGCGTTTTGACATCACGGGTGTTGCTCTCTCTGCCTTGATTTCAGATATTTTTGGGGTTGTATATTTTGTCTATTGGGCAAATAAAATATTACCTGGGACTGCGAAGCAGCTGATTGTTTCCAGTATACCGATGTTGGCTGCGGGAATAATGATGGTCATCACTGTTCAATTATTAAAACCTTATGTTTTTGAGGAGCTAATTGGGTCTGCAAATATTCTTGCTTTAACCATTTTGGTTTTGATTGGAGCAATTGTCTATCTGGGGATCGTGAGTGTTATCCAAAGGGATTTAATTCGAGAATTACTATTTCTTATATGGGAAGCATTAACCAGCAAAGGTTGGTTTAGCCGCTTCCTGCCCAAAAAAAGCGCCGCATAGTCTTCATCTTTTCCGTTCAATTACGAGCATAGTTACAGTCACTTATGATTATTGTTCAGCGAAGTCTTGCTCAATCAAGTGACTGTCAACTGCTAGGGAACTTAGGAAACGGACCATTACATTTGATTAACCTTAAGTATGTATGTAATTTGCCGTTGATAGGATCGGAACTTGAAAATTATATTTGAAACAATTAAAGTTATTTGGGTAGTATGTATTTGTCTCTGCTACCCAATTTGATTAAATTAATTAAATCTACATGGCATTAAAGTATGCAAGCAGACCGGCAGATTACCTGCGGGTTGCTGCAAATTACACGCGACAAATTGGCTCAAGTCCGAATGGTAAACCAAATGTTGTTATGGTCCATATGGGACGGAGTGGAAGCACAGTCTTAGGAAATCTGCTCGACCAGCATCCGGACCTGCATTGGGATTCTGAGGTATTGATGAGGAAGCGTGTACCAAGGTATGCGCGCCTGGTTCCTTTGAGACAAAAAATTTTGAATGATCCAAACCGCATTGTTCAATGGCGAATGCTTTTGGCATCGAAACCCATTTATGGGTTTGAAACATTGCCCCAACAGGTGGAGCGGTTTGATCTCGAGATGTCTGATTATCTGAATGGATTACAAAATTTGGGGATTTGCCATGCCATCGTTTTAGAAAGAAGAAATGTGGTTCGATTAGTGATTTCTTTATTACGTGCGCTGAAAAAAGGGCAATGGCATAAGGGTGGTCCTAAGCCGGCAAAAAGTTCAAAAGAGACGCTTCATGTCGATCTTGAAAATGTCTATGGCTTTGGAAAATCATTATTGGAAAATCTTGATTATTTTTCCGATTTGAATGAAAAAATAAGCCCAAAGTTACGGGATTACAAGGTTTTAAGGCTCATTTACGAAGATGATATTCTCCCTAGCCCATTGATTGGCTACGAGCGTTGCATCCGGTTTCTAAATCTTAATCCTTATAAGCAGGTATCTGTGCAGTTTAAAAAGGTTAATCCTTATCCGGTGCGGGAGATGATTGAAAACTTTTCTGAGGTCGAAGATTACTTAACCGGAACACGTTATCAATCCATGTTATATGAATAGCTTTGTTCAAATTAAGTATTGTTGTTACTTCGATTTGTTAGAGTAAACTTAACGGGTTAGTGCATTAAATCGTTGACTGGCCTAGATGGCTTTGCGATACTTTTCTGAGGTGAAAATTTCGCAATAAGGTACATGTTGCCCATTCATGTGGAGCAGAGGATAAAATGAATATGAATTCAAAAATTCGCGTTAATAGAATCATCATCGCAACTTTCATAGTGGCTATTTTCCCGCTATTGATTTACCAGTTTGTGAATGCGATGCCACCACAACAAGATGGTGGGGCTGATGAGGGTTTAAGTATGCCACCACTTTCCGAAGGTGGGGAACCTATTAAACCTGTATTTGTTGAGCCAAGAGAGGAGCATCCTTTTAGAAATCCTAATGCAATAAATCGAGATATTGAATTCGATATTTATTACGGTGATGTGCAGAATTATGGTCAAATCGGGAATCCGCAACCTTGGGTTGATATTCTAGGGAGAGTTTTCCCTTCGGATAGTGGAAATGGAATCTCATCATTAACCTACTCTCTCAATGGTGGTCCGGATACGCCGCTTTCGGTTGGGCCGGATCAACGACGCCTGGCACTCAAGGGAGATTTCCATATTGAATTAGATATTAATTCACTGAATGATGGGGCAAATACAGTTTTAATCAAAGCGACCGACAATGGTGGTGAACAAGGGCAAACGACCGTTACTGTGAATTATGATGCCGGAAACTCCTGGCCAAAGAACTATACGGCCGATTGGACCGGCATTGTCAGCCACACCGATATTTTAGATATTGCCCAGGTGGTTGATGGCGCGTGGATTATTGAGAATGGCGAATTAGTCCCCTATTATCATGTTTATGATCGCATGGTTGCCATTGGTGATCAGGACACCTGGGATGATTATGAAGTAACTGTGCCCATCACCATCAATGGCTTAAATGAAGATGGATTTCGGCCCATTCCGGCCGGCCCGGGCATTGGATTGATTCTCCGCTGGCCTGGATATTTTCAGAAAAATAGCGAACAACCGCGGCTTGGTTGGGAAAACTTGGGGGCACTGGCCTGGAACCGGTGGAAGGAGAACGAAGACGATGAAATCGTTTCCGGCCTACAAATGTTAGCTTATGGAGGAGACGAAGTTGGGACGAACCCAGATGTCCAATTGGAGTTTGGTGTTACCTACATGTATAAAGCCAGTGTCCAGTCGAAGATTGGTGGTGGAGCCATATACCGGTTTAAGGTCTGGAAGCAGGGTGATCCGGAACCATATGAATGGCATATTATCCATGATGGCGACCCAGACGGCCCCGATTCCGGTTCAATTGTGATTTTGGCCCATTATGTTGATGTCAATATTGGCAATGTCGCTGTAAAGCCGTTGAGCAGCATCAATCCATCCCTCACCTTAAATGAACAGGGTAATGGCACCGTTTCGGCCAATCCAAATAAAGGAAGCTACGATTATGGCGAAGTGGTTGAGATTAATGCCAATCCTGATCCTGGCCACGAATTGGCGAGATGGGAAGGCAACCTTTCGGGACGCGATTACCCAATTTCGTTCACGCTAACATCAAATGCTTCGGTTACCGGTGTGTTTGTACCGGAAAATTATGTGAATCTTTCGGTCACTAATAATGGGGGAGGTTCGGTCAATGTCGATCCTGCGGCCGCTCAATACCTGGTGGGTGAAGTCGTGACCCTGGAAGCGATTCCCGATCCCGGTTTTGAATTTATAGAATGGCGGCAGGGTCACACGGGAACTGATAATCCGACATCCTTCATTATTGAAGAAGCGACAACTGTCAGGGCGATTTTCCAGGAGATCCCAACCTATTCTATTACGATTAACCCTCCAGTAGGTGAGGGTTCCGTTGAAAAAGATCCTGATAAGGGAGCGTACGAAGAGGGTGAAGAGGTTGAACTAACCGCAGTTCCCGAAGTTGGCTATGTATTCAGCGAATGGTCGGGTGACTTGACCGGCAGTGACAATCCGGCAACGATCACCATGAATTCTAACAAGAGCATCACACCAATTTTTGTTGAAGGACAATCCTACACTTTGAACGTAAGTGCCGGACCAAATGGAGATGTTCTCATTGAACCAGACAAGGCGTCCTATGCAGTTGGGGAAGTTGTTGTTCTAAATGCCTTACCTGATCCTGGGTTTATGCTTGGCGCTTGGGGAGGCGATTTGACTGGAGCGTCAAGCCCTTCCATCGTAGTTATGGATGCCAATAAGAGTGTCAGCGCTTCTTTTGTGCCGGCCGTCGATCCGCAATCAGATGATTTTAATCGCTGCGAGTTAGATAATGGCCGGTGGACGACATTCGATCCCAAGGGTGACGGTACGTTCACCATGACGGGCACTGATTTGGAGATTTCCATCCCGGGCGGGTCCAGCCATGATCTTTGGACCGATGTCGATGATGCGCCGAAAGCGTTAACGCCTGCTGAAAATGCAAACTTTGAAGTGGAAGTTAAGTTCAACTCAGACGTCAACCAAAGCTTCCAGATGCAAGGTATATTAATCCGGCAAAATAGTGAAAACTTCTTGCGCTTCGATTTCCACCATGATGGGACCAATATGCGCATTTTTGCGGCCAAGTTTACGAATGGTGCCGGACAGCAAACCAATAACGAGGTCCTGGCAGGTGCGCCAAAGTATATGAGAGTGTCGCGCGCCGGTGATAACTGGAGTCAATTTTATTCTGAAGATGGTCTCGATTGGACGCTGAGCAAGAAGTTTAACCACCCCTTGAATGTTGGTGAGGTTGGTGTGTTTGCGGGCAATGCAGGTGGTAATCCAGCTTTTACCACATCCATTGATTACTTCTTCAATACGGCAATGCCAATCGTTCCTGAAGATGAAACGGAATATAAAATAGATGTGACAACCAATGGGAATGGATCGGTCGTTCTCAGCCCGGATAAGGAAAACTATACTTGTGGCGAAGTTGTGCAGCTAACGGCGAATCCCGGCGCGGATTCAAACTTTATCGGATGGGGCGGTGACTTGAGTGGCAACAGTAATCCTGAAAGTTTAACCATCAGCAGGGACCATGCTGTTACCGCAAACTTCAGCTCAGGGTCCAACCTGCCTCCGGAATTTGGAATCATTCCCGATCAGATTGGAGCCGTGGGAACTCAAATGTCCTTCACGGTTACTGCGACGGATCCGGATGGAGCCGGCCCGCCATCCTTATCAGTTACAAATAAGCCTTCAACAGCAATATTTAACGATAATGGAGACGGGTCAGGTCTGTTCACCTGGACACCTACAATCAATGATTTGGGAGAGCACTTTGTTACGTTTGAGGCCTCGGACGGGCAACTCATCAGCAGTAAAACTGTGAAGATTACCGTGGTTGAGGAGCTTTCGGGGCTGATATACATGCCCGTTGTCATAAGAAATTAGAATCTAAGAATAACATGGCGATGCCCTGATAATTGCGTCGCCATGTTTATTCAATCCCCTCACATTTTAACTTGATATTTTGTCTGCCGGCCAATGATTGTCCTGGCCCAGAGAAATGTGCGGTATGGGAGCGAAGAGAGAGCTTATATGCGACTTCGATTATTCGGGTTAATTTTCTCGTTGGGTTTTCTTCAACTTTGGCTGTTGCCCTACCCAGGGTTTGCTTATATTACCCCGGCAAATGGTGAAACAGGTGGGATTCAGGTCGATCCTCAATGCCAGGTTACGGTATTAATCAGGGGTGGGGGAACGGTTGATACCTTATTAGCAAACGATCAAAGGAGCGTTCTCAGTAGTTATAATAATCCTGTTGACGTTCCATGCGATGAATTGGTCGCGTTATCGGCTGAACCGTCAGAATTTTGGTTGTTTGAGGGTTGGGAAGGGATCTCTCCTGCTGCTAGAAATGAATCATCTATCACGGCTGCGAGTGGCCAGGTCGTGACGGCCGTTTTCCGCCCCCTTGGCCTGTATTACGAAACCGTTGATGTTCCCTATTTTGATAGAAACGGCCGTTTAACCAACCAGGTCCCCAAAATACGAATACCTGAAGCGTTGATCATTGAGAGAGGAACCGAGTCACCGGTTTCAGCGGAACCTGTGATAAACGTTTGGTACGGTGAGACCCAACCTTTTGGCCAAATTGGAATGTCCCAGAATTATGTCAATATTCTAGGCAATGTTTTCGATCCGGACGGGGTGGTGAGCAGCTTGAAATATTCTCTGAACGGTGGCCCCGATGTGCCCTTAACAATCGGCCCCGATGCTCGAAGATTGCAAGAGCTTGGTGATTTCAATATTGATATTGATGAGACTTTATTGCAAGAAGGCGAAAACAGTGTGCTGATTACAGCTATCGATAATTCGGCCGACCAGACACAACTAGAAGTCACTGTCAATTATGATGGAACCAATGTCTGGCCTCTGCCAGATTACGTTGATTGGGATGTAACAGGAGAGATTTTAGATGCGGGGCAAGTGGTTGATGGGCAGTGGTCGGTCCTTCAAAACGGCATTCGCAATGACGTTATTGGCTATGACCGCGTTGTTGCGATTGGCGATCAAAATTGGACAGATTACGAGGCGCAAGTAGAGATCCAGGTGCAAAGTGTTGATCCGAGGGGATTCGACCCTGGAAATGCTGCCCCAGCGATTGGATTGTTCATGCATTGGAAAGGGCATACGGACCTTCCACCTGTTTGCGATCCGGCATACCGGCCAAAATGTGGCTGGCTGCCGGCCATCGCCAGCTGGTATGAATGGGACAAGGATCAAATGGGAGGCGGCCAGTTTAGCATGTGGCTGAACCACAACCAGAAAAAATCAGGGGCGACCTCGTTAATCATCGAAGAGGGTGAAAATTATATTTGGAAAATCCGCGTGGAAAGTTCGAATGGATCATTTGGAAAATATAAGTTCAAAGTTTGGCATGAGGATGATCCGGAACCAGCAAATTGGTTCAAAGAATTAAATGGCCAGGCTGACAGCCCCCAATCCGGTTCGATTTTACTGGCGGCTCATTATGTTCAAATGATCTTTCGCAATGTAACGATAACACCACTCAATGGCCAACCGGATGTAACCCCGCCTGTGATTTCTGATGTGATCGTTTCTGAAGAGCCAGATGGGGCTACGGTTCATTGGAAGACGGATGAACCGGCAACCAGCACGGTTAATTATGGAGAGACGGCCGCTTATGGAGAAACGGTAACGGATTCTGCTTTAAAGACTGAACATTATCTTTATTTAGACAATTTAGACTCTGAAGAAATCTATCATTTTGAAGTATCTTCATCAGATAATGCCGATAATACCGCAACCGAAAATGATGACTCATTTACCACTCAGCAATTAATTTCTATTGTTTCGGATGATTTTAATTATTGTGAGCTGGATTCTAATTGGGAATTTCTCGATCCGCTTGACGATTCGGACCTGGAATTAACGACAACAGAAATTAATCTCAATGTTCCCGGTGGAACTGCTCATGACATTTGGGCGGAACAAGGCCAACCTTTAATCAGGGCACCGCGACTTATACGCGATGTCACGGATCCCAATAATTTACAAGTAAAGTTTAGTTCCGGGGTAAGCGCGGAGGTGCAGTTCCAGGGGGTTTTGATTGAGGAAGATGAAAACACACTGTTCCGGGTAAGTTACCAATTTAATAATGGAAAGACCGACTTATATGTTATTGGACATAGAGATGGTCAAAATTCGATATTAAAAAAGGCTCCTGTCAATGGAGCAAATAGCGAGGGTCCGCTTTATTTCTGGATCATGAGAGAAAATGGACAATGGCACGTTCAATTTTCTCTAACCGGAACAGAATGGGATGATGCCGGATTTTTTGATTTTCCGTTAGCCGTGAATAGGGCAGGTGTTTTTGCCGGCAATGTCTCAGGACCTTCGGAAATTCCACCTGTAAATGCACAAGTTGATTACTGGTTCGATGCGAATAATCCCATTGCGCCGGAAGACCAGTTGCCTTTGTCGCTGCCGGTCAACATTCAAGGCAATGGATCTGTGGCAAAGAATGTGGAATGTGGAAATCCGGTAACTTTGACAGCGACAGCCGATCCGGGCTGGACCTTTGTGAGATGGATTGGGTCGCCTATTAATGGCCAAACGAATCCCGAAGTTACCGTTGAATTCGATTTTGATGATCAAGTGACTGCATTATTTGAACCAATTGCGGGCGGTCCATTCAATCTAGAGACGACGATCATAGGGCAAGGAACTGTTATTAAAAATCCGGACAAAACCTTATACGATCTTAATGAGTCGGTCACTGTGACCGCTCAAGCTGAAAATGGATGGCAATTCGATCATTGGGAAGGGTCGCTGTCCGGGAGCGAGACATCCAAAACGATGCTAATGGATGGCAACAAATCAGTCACGGCGGTATTTGTCGAAAAGGAAGCGTATGCGCTTGAAATTGAGGTTTCAGGTGGTGGAACTGTAGTGCTCTCACCTGATAAGCCGGCCTATAATTTTGCAGAAGTAATACAATTGTCGGCGATTGCCGATCAGGGATGGCGCTTCGTGAGATGGGAGGGAGATATATCCGGAACTGAGAACGTTGTTCAAGTACAGGTGACTGGTGATTTATTTGTCAGGGCAATTTTTGTTCAAGAATTTGAGCAAGCCTATTTAGTCCACTTACCGTTTATCAAGCGCTAATTCAAGCGTTTAGCTTTATCAGGTGAGAACTAATCACTAGATATATGGTAGGAATAATTGGGGTTAGTTCTTCAAGGATAAAAACGGTTAGTTTATTCGGAGAGATGGGAGAAAATGAACGATCTAAAGCACAATTTCTTAATAGGGATTTTTGCAGTTGTATTTTTCATGTTTTTAGGATTGTTAGGTTTGAATGTAATTGAATCACGGCCGTTTTCGGCCGCTGCTAAGCAAGAGGAGAATGGTTACTTGCCGGTGATTATGGGCGAAGCAGATAATATGCCTTCCCCAACAGCAACCAGCGAAAATCCACCGACGAGCACGCCGACTGCGACGCCAACTTTCACGCCAACACCGACGAATACACCGACGCCAACACCCACATTCACACCAACACCGACACCAACGCGTGACCCGCGGTCGCCGAATATCAACAGTTTGACGGCCGATACTTCCACAATTCTGGCCGGCGGCAGCACCTATCTAAGGTGGTCAATTTCAAATACGGTTGAAAGCCTGGAATTGGCTCCAGGTGGTTTCTTAGAACTTGAATCGGACAAAGTTCAAGTATCTCCATCAGAGATGACAACTTATACGCTAACTGCAAGCAATGAGTATGGATTTGACACAGCAGATGTTGTGGTTGATGTACAAATCGGTCAAGAGCTATTGGTTTATGATTGGGACAAGGATGTTCTCAAGAAGCATCACGGCTTCCCTCATGTGCAACCACCACGCGCCAATGGAGATTGGACAAGCCCTGTTGATTTCGCGAATGGTACCTTGGAATTACAAGTGGTTGTAAACTCAATCCCCGAAGATAAAAATATGCGCCTGCAATTCTGCTTCTGGCAGTTAGACGATCTTAGCATTGAAAATTGTACGCGAGAAAAAGATGTGCTTGGAACTGCCGGGAATTCGGTTAGCTGGTCTATACCCATGCGAAATCTATTGAAAATAAAGGGCGAAGTAGATTATTCTCAGCCTAGAAAACGTGTGGCTGCTGTCATTAAAAATAGTGAAGGATTGCCGGTCAGTGATTACCTCGATTTCAATTGGGGTGGAGAAGATCCCGACAAATGGTATCCGCTTGATTGGCGGTTTACGGTTGTTGTCGTTGCTGACGGGGTCGAATTCTCGGGCTGGGAAAACTACAATAAGGATTAAACGATGAACTCAAACAATAAACCCCTTATCCTGGCTTTTATTGCAGCTATTTTGGTGCTAACTTTCAGCTATTTTGGTGCTGGATATTTGACGCGGGGGCAATGGCAGGTTGTTTTTGCGGAGGAACTATCTAGCAGTTTTATACCTGTTATTGTGGGAGAAAAGGATAATCAGCCGGAGGAAACAGCCACCCCTCAAAATACGCCAACAATGACGCTGACAAATACCCCATCACCTACGGCAACACCCACTGACGAACCTACGTCTACGCTCACTCCAACCGCCACGGCGACACCGACTATGAGCGCAACATTGACTGCAACGCCAACAATGAGCGCAACGGCAACTTCGACGGCGACGCCAACCATGACCCCAACAATGACGCCGACTCCAACTGAAACGCCGGCTCCGCCCAGCATCACCAGTTTTATAGCTGATGATTCATCCATGTTTGCTGGAGAAAGCACTTATTTACGATGGACAACAATTGGAATTGTGGAAGGAATCGAGTTAGATCCCATTGGTGTTCTCTCGCCAGACACGACTAATTATCAAATTTCCCCTGCGGAGGCGACAACCTATACTTTAACTATAAGTAATAGTTTTGGTTCTGATACATCAAATTTAATCATTGATGTTGGACAATCAACAGAAATCCTTGTTTATGAATGGGATAGAGAAATGCTTAAAAAGCATAAGGGATTTGGATTTATTCAACCTCCGCAGGCCAATGGCAATTGGGTCGATCCGGTAGATTTCACCGGCGGTAGGGTTTATATGAGAGCGCAAATTAGAAGCATGCCCGTGATTCAAAATTTGAGGCTGCAAATCTGTTTTTGGCAGCTTCCTAATTTAAGCGTTGAGAATTGCAGCAGTCAGAAACGTGTCTTCACCAAAGCGGGTGTTGTAGTGGAGTGGGATGATAAGTTGGATGAATTATGGATGAAAAATCTCTTGCCTGTCGATTGGTCCCAGCCGCGTGTAAAATACGGCGCGCTTATTCGTAATGAAGAGGGACTAAATGTAAGTGATTTTCATGAGTGGGAATGGAATGGCGAGGATCCTGATGAATGGTACCCTCTTGATATGCTGTTCCAGGCAGTGGTCGTTGCTGAGGGGGCTGAGTTCTCAGGATGGCAAAACTATATCCCATAAGTTTGTATGTTACAGGATTTTTCAACGCGCATAAGGCGTGCCTTTTCTAGAATTGGTAAACCTGAAATTCAACAAGATATATTTTTCTTACATATTCCAAAGTGTGGTGGGACCTCGCTTGTAAATTCTATTCGGCAAAATTATTACACGATGAATCCGAAGGATGATCGCCGGATTGGACATCTACATACTGGTGCGGCGCTTGCTGCGGCTAATAATCTTGGACAAGATCCGCTCGTTTTTAATCGTGACATACTGCATTATTACCTGGCACAAAATTACCGCTTTGTTTCTGGTCATTTCGCATTCAGTAATAAAGCATTTGAATCATTTCACGATAAATATGCATTTATTACATTGTTACGCCACCCAGTTAATAAGTGGTTCTCTCTCTATTTCTATAATCGCTATAAGATGGGGAACCATTATGCGTTAGATATTGATTTAGAGGATTTCTTACAAACCGAGATGGCCTGGGGTTACGGATGTGATTACGCGATGCAATTTGCCGGTGATGATTCAATTAAACATTTCACCACAGATGGGGTAATAACTCATTTTCAAAATGATCAAGCGATTGAGCGGGCTATTTCAAATTTGAAGAAGTTTCATCTTGTCGGCGTTTTAGAGCATTTACCCGACTTTATTGATCAATTTTATACTTTATACAAGGTCGAATTGAAAGTTCCCAGGATGATGAAAAGCCCTGTGACGGATGATTTCAAGGCCACGCAAATCACACCTGAAATAAGGGCTAAAGTTGAAGAAATGAATAAGCCAAATATTGCGATATACAATTATGTGGTTGAAAATTTGACCCATTCTCCGCCCGGTTTGTAATTGCCTAAATTTGCCTGGTGGATTCATAATGTAACAGCTTCATGCAAATTATATTAAATGAACACGCTTGATAGCCAATTCGCGGTATAATGGGCATTACCAATGGGATATTGGATGTTAAAAACAGGGTTCCGAGTGAGTGAAGGAATAGGCTCTGACGAATTATATTTAGGGCGTATATTATTCTAAGACATTAAAGTTCCTATGATCGAAACAAGTACAACTTGGAAAGATAGCGGATTTGATTGTGATCATTGTGGTGGAGAAATTCTTCAACGCACGGACCGGGAAACGGGTCAGGCTGATTTTGTGTGCTATCAATGCAAGGAATGTGGTTGTCAATGGACTATCGGGGGGGATGTGCTTCGTATTGGATCCGGAACCTACTGCAAAGCCGCACAAATTCAGCGTCAACGAGATAATGAACCAACCACCTTACCTGAGATTCCGATAGATTTAAGCAAGTGGGCCGGTCTGCTTTCAAGAAGTTTATGGATTCTATTAGCCTTAATTGCAGGAGCCATATTGCTGAGATTTGGAGGCGCTGTAGTCATTCGCTATATTTTGCCCTTGATCGTACTGGGGGTTGGGGGGTATTTTCTTATGCGCTATGGTAAAGCAAAAAGCTGGTGGTAAACAATTAGATAGGCGCCTGTTTTTGGAATTTCCTGATTTCAATAGGACCAAAGTTTAAATTTTGGGCAGCTGTTACTTCGCGTCTCTTAATTAGTTCCAATACAGCCAACAAGGTTATGGCAATCTCTATTCGGGAGGAATGGGCGGATAGTAGATCGTCAAACTGAACGGTTGGATTTGATCTGATCCGATTGCGCAGACGTTTTATTTGATCGGCAAGTGTTATCTGGCGCGGCCGAATCAAGGACACGCTTTCTTCCAGGTCATCAGCCCTGGCTAACGCATCCTTAACAGCTCGCAATAAAGATTGCAGCGTTACGTCGCTCAAATCCAGTTTTCCTTGCGGTTTTTTCGGTGGTACGACGCGCAGATATGAGCGCAGGCCGGCACTTTCCCTCATCTGCAACCATTGCGCAGCCTCTTTAAATCGTCGATATTGACGCAATTGACGCAGAAGCGCTTCGGCCGGATCTTCTTCCTCTTCCCCATCAACAGGCAAGGTTGGCTCATTTGGCAAAAGAGCCCGGCTTTTAATTTGGACCAGCCGGGCGCCAACAACTAGAAAATCGATCAACTGATCGATGCGGTCCTCTTTCATCTTTTCTATTTGAGCCAGATATTGTTCGGTCACTTCAACCAAAGATATTGTTGTGATATCTAGCTCTTCTTGCTCGATTAAATACAACAGAAGGTCGAGAGGGCCTGCGAATTCGGGCAGAGCAATATTATATTTGACTGGTTGTTTGGCAATTGGCATGTCAGGGTCTTTTATATTCGTAAGGACATACAGGTAAGCCCGCCGTCCATTTTTTGTATTTCACTTGTTTCCAATTCAATGAGGTCGAATCCCCCTTGCAATAATTTCGCTTTGGTGTTGGGAAACCCGGCAGGCGTTAACACTTGGCCGTTAACCAATAAAGAGTTAGCAGCATAAGTCTCATTTTCATCAACAATAATTTGTTCGTATGGCTTAAATTCGTCCCAGTCGGCCATTTTTTTCGTCAGCAATAATGTTGATCGACCAATATAATTGACGTCGCTCTTTAAATGCAGGCCTCCCTTGACATGAATGGGCGTCCATTTGATTCCTTCTTCCTCTAAAATAGCGCCAAGCTGCTTAGCGCCTGATTCATTGGTTCGCTGTGAAATTCCGATAAAACAGTGGTCATCGACTATTAGTACATCCCCTCCATCCAATGTGCCGGGCGATTGAATGTGAGCAAGGTCACGGAAATTTTTAAGAACTGATGTGATAAAATCTGTTTCCCCCCTTCTTGACAAGGCGCCTGGCCGGGTAACGATCGCTTTTTTTCGTGTAACGACGGCAACATCTTCCACGAAATAAGCATCCGGATATGCTTCCAGCGGTTCAAGGATGATTGTATTAAGATCTAACTCGTTAAGCACGTTGATATATGCTTCATGCTGCCTCATGATCCGATCATAACGTGGCTTCGCATTGGAAACGGTTGTCAAACCTGCGGCGAAGGTGAGGCCCGGCTTCCTGGTAATGGCAGTTGTGAAATTCATTGACTATTTATTCCTCAGCCGGGGATATTTACGCGAGGGCGCATGATGCAGTAAACAAATCCATTCATTTGGACTAAGTCTGTCGTTTCATATCTCTGGCCAATCATTTCTAAAACGGGTGGGGGATAAAATTGGGCACGAAGAATAACGGTATCAAACGCCTGTTCGTCCAGCATTTGCAGCATTTCAGAAAGATCCACGGCTCCATTGTTATAGAGATTCAGCAGTTGGGTTGGGTTTGTTATCACATCTCTTCCAAGATAGAGATTAAACCCCGCTTCTTCACTAAATGCGGCCGTTTCGCCTTCTTCTATGAGCCTGGTGATCATAATGCCTGCTTCTGTATCTGCTTCATTTGGAGGTCGACCTAATAAGGAGACGCCGGCATCATCCACATAAGCAATCACTTGGGGATCTTGAGGGGCAGAACAAGAAGTCTGCGGAGCAATCATCACCTCAGCATCCCGGCCTAAAACTTGAGCGATAGCAGCGAGAGTGGGGGTATGTGTCGGCATATGAAACATCTGATTTGCCTGAAAAAGGAAAAGTATGGGGATTAAAATCATAGTTGCCACACGCCAACCCGATTGACGAATTTCCGCCCAATCCAACAATTTTGCACAGGCGAGACCTGTTAAGATACAGCTTGCTGCAATGGCAGTGGCAAAATATGATTCACCTGCTCCCCATTTCCCGGCGGTGATACTGTTGACGACAGCTACAACAAACCAAATTGCGTATAGCGACAACCGGGAAAAATAGAGTTGATAAATAGAATAGATAGCTGCGATCACCGTAATGACCGGGTGAAGGCGGAACCATTGGCGGAAGAGGCCTTCAGCCTGGCCTGGTATAAATGGATTTATATTAGCCGTTACCGTGTTTAACAACCACATACCGTTGGTTGAAAAATCAATCCAAAAAAAGATGAGGAGCGTAATGATAACAAAAGGAATGGCCCATAAGACAGCCCGCCAGGTTTGGCGCAGGAAGAAGAAGATGAATACAGCAGCTACGGTTGCGTAAGCAAGTTGCTTCGTGTAGCCCGCGCATAGAAGGAGAAGCATGACAATCAGTATATGCCACGGCCGTTTTTGTCCGTCTGCTTCCTCCTTATCAATCGTAACGACCATAAGGACAACTGCCAATGTTTCAAACATGACCATGAACATGTGTTGGCGAAACAATGGACCTACATGGTAAACATAATTGGAAGCTATGAAAGCCAGCCCTGAGAGTAAGGAAAGCCACCATCGTTTTCCCGAACGGTGGACGGCAAATCCAATGGCTGCGGCCGTGATAAGCGTCCCGATGAAGGACACCAATCTTCCGGTCCAATATTGAGGACCGAATATCCAAACCAACGGGACAGTCACGACATGAAATAAAGGTGGATAATTGGATGAATAGAAAGGATAGCTATTATTATCACGGTATGGCCATTCCCCTTGACTAAAAAGTAAGGTGTCCATTAACTCAAAGCCTTCCCCCTGATCATAGTCAAAAGGAAATTGAAAAAGCCGCCAGGCATAGAAGGCATATATGAGAAAATAGCCTACAAAAGCTGCTAATGCTATACCGATCAGAACTCTTGCAATCCAAGTCGCAAGCTCTTCCCACCGTTTATTTGCTAATGTGGCATTCATCGAGGAAATCAAGCCGGCCGGTCTCCTAATGGAATCAAAGAGAGGCCAATCAAAAATAGAAGGATTGCAGCCCCTAAACCTAATCTTTGTGAAGGACCGATACCTTGAAACTGGCCCCCGCCAAGTAGATCGAAAATGAATGAGCCAACAATTGCAGTAAGACTGATGATTATAAAAATATATCCTAATTGTCGTTTAGTTATCACAAGGGGAAGTCTAGCTTAAATATAGAAATTTGGTCAACTTTTCATTTCTGCGTGTTCAATGTTATTGTTTATCGCTCTTGTAGGATATAGGTTCAACATTGATGAGGAGGCACTCAACAACCTTGCCAATTCATGGGAACCATAATTATTATTCATTATTTAAGCTGAAGGTCACAATTTTGTGATTCTGATTAATTTTAAAGTGGTATATGGTTACTAATATATCAAAATGTAGGTGCCGACAGAGTGATTGGGACGATAAATAGGATCAGGCAGAACCATTTAAAAGATTCAATTTTAAGTAAGCATCCCAATTTCTTTTTCTGGTTTATCTTTTCAATCATAAATTCGCTGATCTTTCTGCCCACTTTTTTATTAAACCTGGAATCAAGCACATTTCTGCCAAAGCCAATATTGGGAGAGCAAGGGATATTAGAAACCGTTCCTGAATTATTGGTTTGGAGAAACAATCTCGATCTGTTTAGGGTGAGCGCTGAATTTATTTTTCTGATATCGCTATGGGTATTTTTACCTATTCACAAAAATCGTTGGTTAAAGAAAATATTACTCATACTTACAACCGTTTTATTCTTTTTGGCTTTTGCTTATGAAGTATATGAAAGCTTGAGTTTATTTTTCTATCAGGTGGATGCCGTATTTTATGCGCATTATCAATTATTTATTGACGGCCTGGGTTTTCTAGTTGACCATCTTCAAATCTCATGGCTGCGCATTTTTATATATATTGTTGCTATTTTGGCCTGGTTTGGAATGGTAAGCACTTTGATCCGAATCTTGATCCAACTTCCATCAATTGGATTGAATACCTGGTCAAAAACGATACTTATTATACTGTTGGCATTTGTGCTGCAGGCCTTGATGTTTAATCGAAATTTGATGGTAAGCCCCAAGAGCGTTGTGCACAGTTTTTCGATGAAGGCGAAAAATAATCTTACTAACTCCATTGCACTTTCAAAGAAAGTTGATGCGTTAGAAACGTTCCAACTTGAAAACAGTTATGACTATGACGCCCATACGTTGATAAAATCTCCCAATATTTATTTAATATTTGTTGAGTCATATGGCAGCATACTTTATAAACGAGATGCGTTCCTGGATAAATACCTATCTCTGTTGCAGGAAAAAGAAGGACAATTGACAACATCCGGCTGGTATGTATCTTCGACTTTAAGTGAATCACCGACCTGGGGTGGGGGTTCCTGGCTGGCCTATACCAGCTTGTTATTTGGTTTTCGTGTAGACAACCACCCACAGTACTTATCCATGCTTGAAAATTACCAGGCTAAGGAAAAATCCGATTTTGGTTCTACCATGCAAAAACTTGGCTATCAATATATTCGGTCAACCTCATTAGCAGTAGAAATGGATGATCAAGAATGGAAAAAATATGTGGATTTTTTTGGGGTAGATAAATGGATAAGGTATCGAGATTTGCAGTACGAGGGTAAGCATTATGGCTGGGGACCATCTCCACCCGATCAATTCACATTAAGTGCAACGCGGGATATGATTATTAAGGAGTCGGGGCAACCTTTTTTCCTCTTTCTCATTACGCAAAATTCCCACTATCCCTGGACAAAGGTGCCACAAGTTGTCCAAGATTGGCGAACCTTAAATGATGGAAACGCTGTTGTTGATATTTTTGAGGATGATGACCTGTCACGTGGTGAAAAGCAAGAAAATTATTTTGAAGCTATTTCATATGAAATCGAATTTTTAACCAATTTTATTATTAATGAAGCTGAAACGGATGACATTTTTATTTTAATTGGCGATCATCAACCAGGATATGTTACAAGACGTGATGATGGGTTTGAGACACCGGTTCACGTAATCAGCAAAGATAAAGACTTCATCCGAGCATTTACAGAATACGGCTTTGATAGCGGTTTAGAAGTGCATGAAATTGAAGCGGCGATTAAACATGAAGGATTTTATTCACTTTTTATGCAAATTTTTTTGCAACATTATGGGGTGGGCATTAACGTGATTTCCCCTTATTTACCAAATGGGGTTCAATTAGATTTAGAATAAATAGTTTGGGAGTATGAAGAATGATAACAAACAAAAAAAATATATCGTTATTTGCAATATTCATTATGATTTTTTTACTAATTGCTTGTTCCGGTCAAGAAGTAGAACAAGCCGAAAGTTCGGCTCAGGATGAAGTGGCCCAACAAGATAGCCAACCTCAAGTTACAAATGAAGATGATAGTGCGCCAGCATCATCATCACCGGAAAACACAAATGATGCCGAATCGAGTGCGGATGAAGAAAATGGCATGCGGACATTTGTGTTAGTGCCTGAAGAGTCACGCGCCTCCTATTTGGTTGATGAAGAGTTTTTTGAAGAGGCATTGAGTAAGCTAGGAATAGAAGCAGGGGAGAAAGATGTTGTTGGTAGCTCCCAGGTTATTGAAGGCCAACTCCAATTAAATCCGGATGATATGAGTAACTTGCTCGGTGAGAATATGTTTACAGTTGACATGCGAACATTTAAAACGGACCAGGATAGGCGTGATAATTGGATTTTAAATGAGGGTCCCCAATTTAACCAATTCCCTGAGGCAACATTCACAGCAACAGAAGTATCCGGGGTGCCGGATAATTATGTTGAAGGACAAGAGATTCAGTTTGATATGAGTGGGGATCTAACCATTCATGAGGTGTCTATTCCGGTGACATTTGATGTGTCGGCCGCGTTAGAGGGGGATACATTGACCGGGACGGCCGAAACCCGGCAGCTGATGAGTGACTTTGGAATTGAACCACCCAGTTTTGCCCGGACCTTAACGGTTGCTGATGAATTTGGGATGCGGATTGAATTTACGGCGAGAGAGCAGTAACGACCCGATTGGATTAAGCCGAACTGTTATCCGGTTAGGACAGGGTATTGAGTGCTTCTACCAAATCCTGCCGGTGATCCAAAATCCATAATACCAGGTCGGCTTTGGTTCTCCGTTCATGAAAATCTTCCATGGCACTTTGATCATCTATGAGATGCAACAAAGGCAGGTAAATTGTGTCGATAAAGGAAGCAACAGCCTCCTGATATGAGACATCCGACTGCCTTGCTAAACCGAGATAATAATGATGGGCATTAATATGATTCAGAAGATTTTCATATTTTCCCGGATAGCTTAATTGGATCGAGATATCGGGCCGTATTTCGTCCAGATTTGTCCTTTCAAGGAAATCTGCCTTTTCTTTTTCCAGGATAATCTGGCTAATCCAATTGACTCTTTGCAGATATTTCAGTATCTGTCTGACTTCTTTTTCGTTATGAAATTCAGCTAACTTCTGAACCAGATCATCGTTTTCATCACTTTCGAGTTCATCTTCGAGCAAAATCCATTGGTAATCGCTGATAAAAAGGTAAAGATCAGTCAATGTATAACGGGGTAGTAATTTTGGTAAATCTTGCTCCTGAATCATCTGAACAAGTGATAAATAAACATTTTCATACCAGGATGAGACAGCTTCATCAATTGGTACGGATTTATTTCTTTCAATGCCTAAATAATACTTGTGTGTATTGATATGGCTGATTAAGCGATCGTATGCTTCCGGCCGGCTGGTTTCCAGTGAAGCATCAGGATAGAGATTGCGCAAGTTTGTTTTTTGCAGGAACTGGGCATAATCTTTTAATCTTACGACATCGTCGAGACCCATTTCGGCCGTTAACGGAATAGGAATGACAACTTCGGTGACATGGGCGTCGATATAGTCTTGCTTTCGTTCGCGGGCAACAGATACCCGGTGATTGCCATCGCGAACAAAATATACATCGCCGACTTTATAAACGTCGATAGCTGGAAGGGCGATGTCTTCATACCGGGCTTTACTGATATTCACCCAGCGATCAGACGTTTCTTTTTGAGTCGGTAAAAAGGCGCGGTCGAAATCTCTATAACGGCCGACACTGCCAACAATCTTTTCTATTGGTACCGTTTGCAAACCGGCATAACGCTGCCCTTGAAATGGAAGTTGTTTACGAACTTCATCATAGGGCAACAACTCATTGCTTCTGCCCGCCAACCAGGCACCGATTCTCCGCCAAAACCGGGACCTGTAGACATTATCAAAATCTTTATGGGCGTAAATATCAAACATAAGACGCTAAGTTATTCCCAATAAATTGTTGCGGCTGAAAAATCGGATTCTATTAATGATGGAATAAACGAGTACCAGTAAAGATCATCGTCATACCATATTCATTACAGGCTTCGATGACCCCATCATCACGCATAGAACCGCCAGGTTGGACGACATAATTTACGCCGATTCTCTCAGCGCGATCAATACTATCTCTAAATGGGAAAAAGGCATCCGATCCTAATGTAACGCCCCTAAAATTGCCTATCCACTCTCTTTTTTCCTCATCATTTAGCCGGGTTGGCATATGGAAAAAGTTTTTCTTCCAATATGCTTCCTCTGCCTTTGAAAGTTCTGAAATCAGATATTGATCGATGGCATTATCGCGCGCCGGCCGTCGAGTGCCTTTTTGAAATGGGAGATCAAGCACTTTTGGATGTTGGCGAAGAATCCAGGTTTCAGCTTTCAAAGCTGCCAGCCGGGTGCAATGTATGCGTGACTGTTGCCCGGCACCAACACCAATGAGTTGGCCGTCTATCGCAAAGACAATGGAATTCGATTGGGTAAATTTTAAAGCAACTAGAGCAACCAGCATATCTCGTTGAGCATCGGTCGGCACTGTATCATTTTCTGTCACGACGTTTTTTAGATCTTCAATCGTGGGAATCGTTGTATTTCTATTTTGATTTAATGTCAGGCCGAATAGATTCCGGCTTTCAATTGGATTGGGTTCGTATGCTGGGTCCATTTGAATGATAACATATTTACCCTTCTTTTTTTGACGCAAGATTTCGAGAGCGTCCGCTTCATAGGAGGGAGCAATTACACCATCTGATACCTCACGGCGGATGAGTTGGGCCGTTGAGAGGTCAACCCGGTCACTTAAGGCAATCCAATCCCCAAATGAGGAAATACGATCAGCCCCTCTGGCTCGCGCATAGGCCGTGGCCAGGGGCGACAAATCCAAGGATTCAACGAAGTAGCTTTTTGTTAACGATTCATTGAGCGGAACGGCAACGGCCGCTCCGGCCGGACTCACATGTTTGAAGGACGCGGCAGCAGGCAGGTTAACCGCTATTTTTAATTCTCGAACCAGTTGCCAGCTATTTAAGGCGTCTAGTAAATTAATGTATCCAGGTTTGCCGTTTAAAATTTTGAGGGGAGATCGCTCTCCGTCAAAGGATAGCCAGGCAGGTTTTTGATGGGGGTTCATCCCATAACGAAGTTCGAGGGTGTCGCTCACGATAATTCCTTTAAATATTTCACGATTGCCGTGTCATAATTTTGGGTATGTTCAAAGGCTTTTTGGGCTAACTTTTTTCTATTTTCTATACTGAGGGAGTTCTGAACCAGGCTATTGAGCACCCATTGATAGTCAGTTGGATCACACACCACAGTCGCTCTATGGAAATTTTTCGCTGCGGCTCTGAGCAGTGTGACGCCTCCGATGTCGATCTGTTCAATGGCCTCCTCTAAAGTTACGCCCTTCCGGGAAACTGTCTGATGAAACGGGTAAAGATTGCAAACTACAAGATCGATAAGCTCAATGTTGTGTTCTTTCAATTCTAAATTATCTTCTTTACTGTCTCGAGCTAAAATGCCACCATGAATCACCGGGTGTAATGTTTTTACTCGGCCTCCTAATATCTCCGGAAAAGAGGTGATGGAGGATACATCTTGCACCGTTAAGCCTAATTGACGGATGGTTTGTGCCGTTCCGCCGCTGGCTATGAGCTGCCAACCTGACTGGGCAAGCCTTGTCGCGAAATTTTCTAGGTCTGATTTGTCTGAAAGCGAAAATAATGCTCTTTTCATATTGGGAAAAATTTACCACAGACGTTAACGGCCGTCGAACGCATTGATCTATTAAATTCAGTGTATAATATATTCATCTAATTGGAATTGAGTGCAAGGAGAATTGGCGATGAATGGGGAACAAGACAAGATCCTGCATATGTTGGAAGAAGGTACAATTTCGACCGAGGAAGCGCAGACTTTATTAGATGCTATTGAAGATTCAAGAGATAATGATAATAATACATTCTGGTCTAGAGAAGTTGAAGGCTACATTCCTTCAAGGGATTATTGGAGACGCCCCTTTGGAATATTCTTGATTTCAGCCACGTTTTGGGGATCCCTTGTCATACGCACAAGAAAAACTACGGGATTTTTCTCTTTATTTCGCAAGGCGCTCCTATTTCCATTGGCGTTCGGATCAGCATTAGGGGCGGGAATTATTTACTTATCAAAGGATAGCCCCTGGCTGCATTTGCGCATCCGGTCCGCTGAGGAAGAAAAGTTATCGCTTAGTTTGCCTTTTCCCTTAAACATCTTGCGTGGGGGATTGCAATTCATCAGCTCTCAAATTGAGGATGAGGAGGCCGGTGAGAAAATTGATGCGGCTACAGAATTTTTAGAGGCAGTCGAGATGGCCGATTACCAAAATCCGGTTTCGATTGACATTGAGGAAGAAGGAAATAATATCCAAATATTTCTGGGTTAGGGGAGGCTATTGAGCTCTGATTGGTTTAGGATCAGAATTCTCGAAATAATTAGCCCAAATAACTTCCATTGCCTATACTTTGCTAGAATTGACCATTTTTTAATGGTCATTGTCCGTTGGAATAGAAAAAGATTTTAGGTTTTTAAGAAATATGAGTGACAAGAGGTTAGAAACAACAGACAGTAACGCATCATCCGACTTTATTCGCAATATGGTCATTGAGGATGTTGAAAATAACAAATGGGGCGGGAAAGTTCACACACGATTTCCCCCGGAGCCAAATGGCTATCTACACATTGGCCATGCCAAGTCCATCTGGTTGAATTTTGGGATCGCCAGGGAGTTTGGTGGAAAATTTAATTTGCGATTCGATGATACGAATCCCATTAAAGAGGAAGAAGAGTATGTAAAATCGATCATTGAAGACATCCGTTGGTTAGGAGCCGACTGGGAAGATCGGTTATTTTTCGCCTCTGATTACTTCGAGCAACTTTATCATTGGGCTGTCCAACTCATCAATCAAGGAGACGCTTACGTAGATGATCTGTCGGCGGATGAGATACGTGAATACCGGGGTACGTTAACGACTCCAGGTAAAAATAGCCCCTATCGCGATCGCTCCGTTGAAGAAAATCTGGATTTATTTGAGCGGATGAAAGCTGGTGAGTTTCCGGATGGTGCGCGTGTCCTACGGGCGAAGATTGACATGTCTTCTCCCATAATTAATTTAAGAGACCCTGTCATGTATCGTATCTTGCATGCTACGCACCATCGCACAGGAGATAAATGGTGTATCTATCCCATGTATGACTGGGCACATGGCCAATCTGATTCGATTGAAGGTATAACCCATTCGATTTGTACATTGGAATTTGAAAATCATCGTCCTCTTTATGATTGGTTTCTTGAACACCTGGATGTATTTCACCAACCACAGCAAATTGAATTCGCCAAGCTATATCTGACCCACACCTTGATGAGTAAAAGGAGGTTGATACGGCTTGTTAAAGAGGGGTATGTGGATGGCTGGGACGATCCGCGGATGGCGACTTTGTCCGGTATGAGACGACGAGGATATACGCCAGAAGCAATTGAAGATTTTTGCAACCGTATAGGTGTTTCAAAGGCTAATAGTCTAGTTGATTATGGTACATTGGAATATTCTGTTAGGGAGGATTTAAATGCTAAAGCACCTAGAGCAATGGCTGTTCTTGATCCATTAAAAGTGGTGATTGAAAATTATCCTGAAGATCAAGTTGAGGAATTTGATTTACCCAATTATCCCCAGGACCGGAACAATAAAGAAACGAGGAAGGTGCCTTTTTCGCGAGAACTCTATATTGAACGGGAAGATTTTATGGAAAATCCTCCAAAGAAGTATTTCCGATTATCACCAGGACGCGAGGTTCGCCTATTCAAGGCGTATTACATTACCTGCCATGATGTGATCAAAGATGAGGAAGGAAGTGTCATTGAGCTTCGTTGTTCATATGATCCGGAATCAAGGGGTGGGCAAACTCCTGATCGCCGAAAAGTAAAAGGTACTCTGCATTGGGTCTCGGCAGATCATGCCGTTCCGGCCGAAGTGAGACTCTATGAACTGCTGTTTACCAAGGAAAATCCAATGGATTATGAACCTGGAGGTGATTTTACGGATAACATCAACCCTGATTCGTTAAAAATATTAACTAAAAGTCTTGTTGAACCGAGTCTGCAACATGCTAAACCAGGTGATAAATTTCAGTTTATGCGCCTGGGATATTTTTGTATGGACCTGGATTCAAGGAAGGATGCCCTTGTATTCAACCGTACTGTATCCCTGCGCGATACCTGGAAAAAGATTTCCAAATAATAATGGAAATAAGGAGAAAAGTGATGAAAAATCTTTTTATGGGGCGTGCAAAATATCTCATTCCAATATTGATTGTTGGTTCCATTTTGTTAATTGCGACAACTACTTTCAGCCAATCATCAGTGAGTACCGGAACGCCACCACCTGACCTGCCGGATTTTGAAGGGGAACCATTTTCGGCCGTGATAGATAACAATATGATTGTCTCACGCGAGCCAATAAATACAAGCCCTACCAATATAGGGTGGACCACTATATTTGAAGAGGATTTTGAAAATGGAATCAATAGCCCCCCTTGGTTGAATTTAAGTTTAACCAATAGTCCATATATATGGGGGATTGAATCTATTAACAACCCTCTTGATACAAGCTCTCAAAATGTGGCTTGGGGGGTGGGTTCCGGTGGACCAGAATTAGATCCTCAAATAGACGGATATACAAAAAATGTATATTCTTGGCTCGTTTTTGGTCCTATTGATATGTCCAATGCCGTGGGTGGATCAATTGCCTTTGATTTGTATTTTGACGCAGATGAAGGTGCTTCATTTGCTGTCGCCGTTTCTAAAGAAGGAAGTCCATATGTAGGAGAAAAAATAGTTGGCAAGGAAGACCAGATTGGTTGGGCTAGGCTTGATCAAGAATTAGATGAATATATTGGCGAATCACAGGTAAATGTTGCTTTCATCTTCCAAAGTAATGAACAACCAAACCCCACAAACAAATTGGGAGCATTGTTAGACAATATTGAAATTAGCATCAATAATCCCAGTCGGGTGAACATGCCCTATATTGCTTATGAGGTTACCCCTACACCTGCTCTACCAACACCGACGCCGACTCCAACGCCGAATCCTAATCAGGATTACATCGATAATTTCGAATTTGATATCGATGGATGGCTCCCACGAAGATGGTCGGATGATGCCGAATATAACTACCAACATCGCAGTGATTGTGATCAAGGTGGGCGTTGTGGATTTTTGGAAGTTGAAGTTAAAAATAATCAAGCGTACGTGATTATGTCTCCTTTAATCCCCGCTAAGGATTTACCGTATAACATTGAAGTAATTGCACGATTAATGCCCAAGGAAGACGGTAATTATCCTAAAGATCAAGCACAATATGCGATTATCTTTGGCGGTAATTGGAATGGAGAAGAGTGTCCGGCAGGTGATTTCAGTTATTGCTTTACACAATATTATGAATTGAGGGTTCGATTCCGCGATTTAGGTAATGATAATCGTTTCCTTGAATATAAGTTGAAACGTATTGATGGGCATGATGATAATAATCAAAACTTTGGACCTGATTTGATCGATTGGGATAAATTTGGGGCGGATCCCAAGAAATTTGTGGAATGGGACATAACAGTTGAAGCAGATGGCGATATAAAAATCGCGGCCAATGATAAGTTTTTGGGTGAGGAAGATGATAGTACGTACATCAACAACCGGTATTTTGGTGTTGAAGCTCGCACAGGTTCGAAAGAAGACTCACGTGTCAAATTCGATTATTTCAAAATCGATTAATTGACAATTTCTGGTGAAGTAGTTAAATGAGAATTGAAAAATAGGGTTATCCCATTTTTCAATTCTCATCTCTTTCACGTAAATGGGGGAACAGTAAAACCTCTCTTATTGAGTGCTTGTCGCTTAGGAGCATTGCCAGGCGGTCGACCCCTGTGCCAAATCCGCCATTAGGGGGCATTCCATACGCCATTGCACGAATATAATCTTCATCAATTGGATTAAGCTCTTCATCATCGCCGCTGAAAAGTTGTTGAAGTTCTTCGAATCGCTTCCGTTGTTCCAAGGGATTGTTTAACTCTGTAAAGGCATTGCCCATTTCTAAGCCCCCAATAAAGTATTCCCAACGTTCCACATGAAGAGTATCCTCAGGGATCCCTTTGGCCAGTGGTGAAATATCCCGAGGAAAATTGGTAATAAATGTGGGTTGAATTAATTTGGGTTCAACAAATTCCCCAAGTAATCCATCGACCAATTGGCCCCAGCTAGCGCCTTCTGGTGCATGGCCGTTGACGTCTCGCACTGCTTTGGCCAAACTTTGGGCATCCGGAAAGTCCATGTAGTCAATTTCGACAAATTGTTTAATAGCTTCGCGCATGGTGAGGCGTCTCCACGGGGGCTTTAAATCAATTTCGTTGCCTTCATAATGAATAATTGTCGTTCCTAAAACCCCCTCCGCGGCATTGGCGACCATACGTTCTACGAATCGAGCAACATCATTATAATCCCAATAAGCGGCATAGAATTCTAATTGGGTGAATTCGGGATTGTGTTTGTAGCTAACGCCCTCATTGCGAAAATCCCGGCCGATTTCGTATACCCTTTCATAACCGCCAACAAGCAGCCGTTTCAAATACAATTCAAATGATATTCGTAAAAACAATTCTTGATTCAGTTGATTGTGAAACGTTGTGAAAGGACGTGCGGCGGCCCCCCCATAGAGTGGTTGTAAAATAGGCGTTTCCACTTCTAAAAAATCGTGGTCATCTAAGAAACGGCGTAGGGCATTAATTAAGCGGGCTCTTGTGCGGAAAACATCGCGGACCTCTGGATTCACGGCAAGGTCGGCATATCGTTGACGGTAGCGTTCTTCTATGTCAGAAAACGCACTGTAGCGGACGATGTCTCCATCTTTTTCTTGCTCTTTGACCACCGGCAATGGACTGATCGCTTTGCTCAACAATTTCCAGTCAGCGACTCGGACGCTAATCTCCCCTGTTCTGGTGCGGAATAAAGGACCGGATGCTTGAATAAAATCACCTAAATCAATGAGCTTACGGAAGATTTTGTGAGTTTCTTCTTTTCCTTCCCGGCGTCGAATAAAGAGTTGGATACGGCCGAATTCATCACCAATATGGGCAAATACGGTTTTTCCCATATCTCTGATACTGATCAGACGGCCGCAAACCGTAACGTCTATTTCCTCACCATCTTCTGATGTTTCAAAAGCATCAATGGCTTCCTGTGTCGTATGGGTGCGTTCTACGCGCAAAGGATAGGGATCAATCCCAAACTCTTGTAGTTGCTCTAGCTTTTCAAGTCTTTGTTGTTCGAGTGTTGATGGTTGCCAGGTCATAAGATAAATCCTTAATCATTCAATTTATTTTTTTACGGGCGGGCTTAGCTCAAAAAAAAGCCCGTGCAGGGCACGGGCTTGATAATCAAAAGTTCTTGATAAGTGGACTTAATTGATCTTTACCACCCGAAAACGTGTAATCCCACCAGGGGCATCGATTTCTACAATATCACCCATCTTAGCACCCAACAAGGCTCTGCCTAGTGGGCTTTCATTAGAAATGCGACCGGCAGCAGGATCTGCCTCGGCTGCACCGACGATGTGATACCGTTCTTCCTCGTCGTAACCCTCTTCACTAACGGTAACCCAATCTCCGATATTAATGACATCGGGCGTATCGCCATTTTCCTCAATAATTTTGTAGTTGCCAAGGATATCTTCTAACTCAATGATGCGTCCTTCAAGGAATGATTGCGCATTTCGCGCAGCCTCAAGTTCGGCGTTATCGACGAAATCATCATCCTGGCCATCTTCAAATGCGCGATGAAGGCGATCGGCCACTTCCTCACGGCCGACAGTTGTTAAATGTTTGTATTCTTTTTTAAGTTTTTCTAAACCTTCCGGTGTTAATAATGCTGGTTTGTTTGCGATCATATTGTTTGTACCTGTAAAACTGGAAAAACCGCTGGCAACAGCGGTAATTTTCCACGAGTGTGATATTGCGACGAAAATTATACCAATACTAATATCGGGTGACAAATTGAAATTATAGAGTTCTTATCATCTCTACTCTTCAAGGATCTTTTTGATAAAACAGTTTCTTTTGGTGGTTAATTGTTAAATGCTAAATATCGTACCAAGCAATAATATTCTCAATCAGAGAAGGGGACAAATCCCAATATCGTTTCTGGATATTTATCTGTGACAATCAATAAACCAAAACCTTCAAGCCTGACAATGCCTTCCCAATTTCTAAGTTTACCAGGTAGGAGTTCGAGCTGAATGGGAGGATTGTCCACTAGAGTAATCCCTTGGTCATCTATCTGCATTTCTAGTATTCGTTCAATTCCTAAGCTGGTGCTATGTGATTGTCCCAGGTCGTATTTTTCTGAAATTGGATCTTCTGCACTGTATAATTCGAGTTCACCTGGGAAAAAGTAATTTATAATCCAAAACCTGCCTTCCTCATCCACCTCGGTTGTATCTGTAATTCGGTATTCGATATGTGGAAAATGGCTTGTACCAATATAATTTAGGTTCAAATCAAGTACATTGGCGGCAGGTTTTTCATTAACTTTTTTGCCGTTTGCTTCATGAAGTGAGTGCAACTTGTCTTGATAAATGAGCAGTGCTTCCTCGCTTTTATTGGGCAGTTTAGAAGCGGATTGAATTTCAATAATATTTGTTGGATCTATCTCAAGACCAGTTAGATCGTCATTCATTTTTCCTGAAGTAATATAGCCAGTCATCCCACTCAATGTTCGCGCTTCAATGGTCAAATATGCCGTGTCACCGTCAAATATTATGGCTTCATAGCCTTCAAATCCGTCCAAATTGTCACTGATGTCGTTGGATTTGAAGGGAATGATGGTTGGATTTAGAGAATCGGTTACGCGACCTTCTAGAAACCCCACGATATCATTTTTGTGAATAACGAAGAGTCGGCCGTCTTTGCCACCAAAATTGGGATATTGCGGCAGTAAAATCAACCAATCCTCATACCAGGCCATTCCTGAGATTTCAGAATTTCTACTGCTCGAATCTCCATTTAATGGTATGGGTGTAACGGCCTTTTCTTCAGGAAATAAGATTGTGGTAGCGGTTTGATTCGGCGTTGAAGTGGCTTGCCTGGGAATTAGAGTCGGTGTAATGGTAGGCATTTCAGTAGGAATAGGACGCTGCGTGCTTGTTAGGGTTGGTTCAGGCGCATGTGTTTTTGTCGGGAGTTCCTGATTGCTCTGGTCCAAATCAGTGGAGAAGACGATTGGCTCATCTTTTATATTGCAGCCAACAATAAGAAGGGCAAAGAGCACATAAATAAGACTGACATGGTTTTCAGGTTTGAACGGGTGGTATTTGTATTTCATGGTCCGATATTTTTCCATACACATGCGTTATTATTATAATCGGAACCCAGTTCAAATCATCTAGTGACGAAGCCGAATTATCAGGTTACAATCCAGCTTGACAGAAAGTGTATATGTCGATGTACTACTATTCACTTCTATAGGAGGAATTCACCATGGAAATCTGGGTTTGGCTATTAATAGGTTTTCTTACCGGCATTGTGGTTGCAGCCATCATCGGTTTGTTATTTCGGGGCGGGTCATCAGATGATGAGGAGAAAACTCAGAACCAGGTGGAAGTCCAGTTAGCAAAATCCGAGGTCAAGATCACAGTTCTTGAAGACAAATTACAGCTAGCAGAAGCCGATAAAGTTGCTCTTGAGGAAAAATTAGTGGCCGAACACCAAGAGCAATTAAATGCCACTCAGGCGGAACATCGTGCTGATTTAGCAATCATTGAGTCGGAAAAAATAGCCCTGGCTGCTTCATTGGCTGAAATACAAGGCCAGTTAAAGTTAGCTAATGAACAACTGGAACAATCAACTAAAAACCTTGAAAATGGCGATGATAGTGAGGACATTAACAGCGCCACGGGAGAAGATGGTGACTTGCAAGGCGACCTGCCTGTTATTGAGGACGAAGAGGTTCTCGATCAACAGCCTGGTCCTGCTGATTCATTGCAAATTCAAGAAGACCGGCATGAGGTTATCGAGTTAGAAGAAAGCGGGGATGGATCTGAAGGCCTTATTGAAGAGGAAGTATTCGAGCCATTGGAATCCGGGGAGTTGGAAGCTGTAGAGAAGCCAATGCAGGAAATTTACTCGGCCGATGAGGAGTTTGAACTTGTTTCCAATTTCTCTGATGAAATTGGGAGCCTGGAAGCGGCTGTGATTGCCGAGGATTTAGGTGTTGAAGATTTAGAAAATTCAATGTCATCCGCTGAGAATGTTGCTGAGCCAATTGAAGCTTTGGAAGGTTCTGATCTAGTAAGGGAAGAGGACTCTACTGAATTAAGAGAAGAGGTTTCAGAGATAGTAGATGATGCTGTTGAAATTGAAGACAATCCAGGTTATGAAGATGAAGTCGGCGCTATCGTTGCAGCTTCGGCGGCAGGAGTTGTGCTTTCAGGTGAATCATCTAATTCTGAAGAGATCCCAACGGCCGAATCTGGTGAGCTAATTGATCCGGTCATTGCTGAGATGCAAGAGACGAATATTGACGAATCAAATTTCATGAGTGAAGAAGTGATCGAGGAAGACTTACCTTCCGATTCACCGGCACCGTTCCTATGGCCTGAAGATGATAGTGTTTGGCATGGTGAGTACTTCAACAACATGAATTTGGAAGGC
>JANQGC010000008.1 GCA_028277515.1 Anaerolineae bacterium | reverse complement strand
CCCGTAGGCACTTCAGTTACCACAACCAATCTCATTGACGCCATTGTCTATGGCGTCGGAGACAGTGATGATCCGGGGTTGCTGTCCTTACTTGCTACCGGGCAGCCACAAGTGGATGAAGACAGCCAGAGCCTGGCCTCATTCCAATCCAGCCAACGTTGCCCTAATGGTGGCGGTGGAGCCAGGCAAACTGCTGGATACATCCAGGCGCTCCCCACGCCTAAAACAGCCAACAGTTGTCCCGACGATAGTGCACCTCAGATATCAGCTATCAGTCCTCCAAGCGGTGCCACAGGAGTCGCTGTGGAGAGCAGCATCACTCTAACCTTTAGCGAACCCGTCTCCCCCGATAGCGACTGGTTTGAAATCAGTTGCAGCAAGAGCGGCACACATGCGGCCGGTGTTAGCGGTGGTGATACTGTCTTCACGCTCGACCCTTTGATTGATTTTAACCAGGATGAGAGCTGTTCCTTAACCGTCTCCGGCCAGCTCATTCATGATCTGGACAACAATGATCCGCCAGATGAAATGGCTGCTGATTTCAATGCTACCTTTTCCACTATACCTTCCAGCCCATTGATCATTAACGAATTAGACGCCGACACTTTTGGCAGTGATGCGGCCGAATTTATTGAGCTTTCCGGACCTGGCAATACGTCACTGGACGGCCTGGTTCTGGTCTTACTCAATGGCGACAATGACAGCGTATATGAGGCAATTGATCTGGACGGATACCAGACAAACGCGGCGGGCTATTTCGTCGTAGGCAGCACACCTGTCGACAATGTTGATTTGACTATACCCAATGGGACGATACAAAATGGGCCGGATGCCATCGCCCTCTACGCCGGATCGGCCTCGGCCTTCCCTGATGGAACGGCCGTGAGCACTTATAACCTGGTCGATGCCCTGGTCTATGACACATCTGATGAGGACGATCCCGGCTTGCTGCCCTTGCTTTTAACCGGCGAACCGCAGGTGGATGAGAACAGCCGCAATAATGCCGTTTTCGATTCTAACCAGCGCTGCCCAGACAGCCAGGGCGGGCAGCGGCAAACGAGCAGCTATGTCCAAAACCTGCCCACGCCTGGCATGACCAACAACTGTACATTTGACCAGGCAGCGCAGGTGATCGACATCCAGCCACAAGATGGATCAAATAATGTACCCCTTGATTCAACCATCACTGTTCAGTTTAGCGAAGCAGTTGATGTTTCATCCGGTTGGTTTGATATTGCCTGCCAACAATCCGGCAACCATGATGCCGGCGTCTCCGGAGATGGCATCAACTTCACGCTCACCCCATCCACATTGTTCCCGGCCGGGGATGTCTGCACCGTGACCTTAGATAGAGCAAAGATACACGATCAAGACACGGTTGACCCGCCGGATGAAATGGCCGAAGATTTCCAATGGACTTTCGCCACTGCTGCTCTACCGGTAGCCGATCATATGCTGATTAATGAAGTTGATGCCGATACGCCGGGCCTGGACGAAATGGAATTCATTGAACTTTATGATGGCGGTGATGGGAATACGGCGCTTGATGGATTAGCCATTGTGTTATTTACGGGAGCCGGCGATACCAGTTATCGCAGCTTTGACTTGAGCGGCTTCAGTACTGACAGCGAAGGCTATTTTCTGTTGGGAAACCAGGCGATATCCGGCGTCGATCTCGTTTTTGGCCCAGGATTGCTGCAAAACGGCCCGGATGCGATTGCCCTGTATGAAGGATCGGCCGCTGATTTTCCAAACGGCACGCCATTAAGCAATGATAATTTGCTAGATGCCCTGGTTTATGACACGGATGATGATGACGACAGCGGCCTGCTGACCTTATTATTACCCGGCCAACCCCAGGTCAATGAGAATGGGCGCGGCAGCAGTCAACTTGATTCCAACCAACGTTGTCCTAATGGAGGTGGAGGCCAACGCCAAACCCTTGCCTACTTGCAAAACCTACCGACTCCGGGGACGGAAAATGATTGTACGGTTGATCAGGCGCCTGAAGTCGTCATCACCACTCCTCGACCGGGCGCTGTGGATATCCCTATTGATTCACAACTGGAAATCATTTTCAACGAACCAGTCCAGTTGGCGGATGGCTGGTTTGCTATCAACTGTGAGGTGAGCGGCAGCCATACGGGCGTTTTTACTGCAACGGCGGAAACAGTTGAAATTGTTCCCGATGAGGTGTTTGCGGTCGGCGAAAGCTGCATGGTGAACATCAATGCAGAAAAAGTGAGCGACCAGGATGATGACGATCCGCCTGACCAGATGGCGGCCGATTATCAATGGCAGTTTCAGACCATTATCCCCCCCCTGGCCGACGACATGCTGATCAACGAAGTGGATGCCGATACCTCCGGCAACGACACTCAGGAGTTTATTGAATTGTTTGATGGCGGGGGCGGCAATACAGAATTGTATGGTTTGACAGTGGTCCTTTTTACAGGCGGCAGTGATTTGAGTTATCGCAGCTTTGATCTGGATGCCTATGCCACTGACGAGACCGGATATTTCGTTTTAGGTAACGCGGCCGTTCCCGGTGTTGATTTCGTGTTCCAAAATGGTCTGCTGCAAAATGGACCTGATGCCGTCGCCTTATACGTGGGTGATGAAGAAAAATATCCTGTTGGTTCTCCAGTCAGGATAGAAAACCTGGTTGATGCCCTGGTCTATGATACTGACGACCCGGATGACGACGAATTACTCAACTTGCTGCTTGAAAATCAGCCCCAAGTCAACGAGGCTGGCCGCGGGTCACCGGAAATGTATTCCAACCAACGCTGTCCAAATGGCCAGGGTAGCCGGCGCAACAGCACATCTTACCTGCAAAATACCCCTACCCCCGGTGAGGCGAATAATTGTTTAATAGATTTGCCCCCTGAGGTTCAATCAACATTCCCGCTTAGCGGCGCGCTTGATGTCTCCCTAGACGCCACTCTCCTGGTCACTTTTAACGAGCCTGTTGAGGCAGCGGAAGGAGCATTCGCCCTTTCCTGTACGAAAAGCGGTGAACAGATCTTGCAAACAAGCGGCGGACCGCAAACTTTTATTCTTGATCCTGAAAATATTCTCTCACCAACAGAAACCTGCCAGGCCACTGTTTTTAGCACACTGATAAGCGACACCGATGGCATTAGCCAAACGATGGTGATGGATTATTCCTGGTCGTTCAACAGCGGCTTGAAATCGTTTGGCGCCTGCGGCGATCCCGCCTTTTCTATGCAAACCGTACAGGGTGATGGATCGATCAGCCCCCTGGAGGGCACGCGAGGTGTCATTGTTGAAGGGATCGTGACCGCCGATTTTCGTGGCCAAGATAAACTTGGCGGTTACTTCATTCAACAGCGCCATCAAAATGCTGAGCAGGATGATCTCAGCTCTGATGCCTTATTCATTGCTCATGATGATGCAGATTTAATTCTGGAGCCTGGAACCCTGGTTCGCGTGCAAGGTGATGTCGTCGAGCTTGATGGTTTAACTGCTTTGAATAATGTGGTTAATTCGACGGTCTGCGAAATAAGCTCGCCTATTGAACCTACCCAGACCATGCTGCCGGTGGCTCAAATATCTGATTGGGAACCCCTGGAAGGGATGCTGCTTTCTTTCCCACAAACCCTGGTGGCAACAGGAAATTCCAGGTTGGGCAGCGATGGAGAGGTACAGATGTCATTGGAAGCGCGGCTTTACCAACCTACGGAAGTTGCCTTGCCCGGTGGCGCAGCAGCGGCCGTTGCTGAACAAAACCTGCTCCACCAGATCACCCTTGATGACGGTAGTAATGTCACTTATCCCCTGCCCCTACCACCCTACCTGGGCCTAAACCAAACACTGCGCGTGGGTGATTCGATTTCGGCGCTGACCGGTATTTTGATGCAATCACCAGCCGGCTATCGCATCCAACCTACAGAGCCGGTCAATTTCAACCAGGATAATGAACGGCCGCTTAACGCTCCCAATGCGGACGGCCGCCTGCGCCTGGTTGCCTTTGATACCGGTGACTATTTTAATGGCAATGGGCGTGGCGGCGGATTTCCTGGATCACTTGGGGCGCAAAGCGCGGCCGAGTTCGCTCGCCAGCGGGCGAAATTAAACAGCGCCCTGACCGCTGCAAATGCCGACATCCTGGCCTTGACCTCTATCGAAAACGATGGTTACGGTCCAACCAGTGCCTTACAGGGCCTGCTTAGCGGCTTAAACGAGGCAGCGCCGGCCGGCCGCTCCTATGCCATGGTCGATCTGGCTCTACCACAGTTGGGCCAGACAGACTCGACGGTCGGTTTGATTTACCGTCAAGAAACGGTCTCGCCGGTCGGCCCGGCCGTGACCGATCACAGCCAGCCGTTTGATGCGCTCAACGCCCAACCACTTGTCCAAACGTTTCAGGAGAACAGCAGCGGCGAATCCTTTGTCGTGGCAGTTGTCCAATTACACGCGCGCGATGAATGTCCTCAAACGGAGAATGCCAACAGCGATCAAGGGGACGGCCAGGGCTGTTACAATCTTTTGCGCACCCAGGCCGCCTATGAACTACAGAAATGGCTAGCCGCTGATCCCACGACCAGCGCCGAAGAAGATGTCATTATCCTGGGTAATTTCAATGCTTACCTGCAAGAAGATCCCCTATTTGTGCTCCAGGATGCGGGATACAATAACCTGGCCGAACCGTTCACCGCTGCGGGATATACCAGCGTGATAGACAATCAATCCGGCACGCTCATCCACGCTTTCGGCACACCCACCCTGGCCGCCCAGACCCATAACCTGGTGCAATGGCATATCAATGCTGATGAACCGCAGGCCCTCAATTATCGTATGTTCAATCAACCGGATCTATTTAAGCCGGATTTCTACCGGTCCGCTCCGGCTGATCCTCTGCTCATCGATCTCGATCTAACAACGGTTCAAGTCGGCTTCACCAGCGATTCCCCTGTATTCATCGGCCAGGAAATGCATTTCACTAATCAGAGCATCGGGGCGGGAATCAGCGACTATGAATGGGACTTCGGCGACGGCAGCACCAGCGTGACCACAGTTGATGCCCAACATACCTATGCGGCGACCGGTGCTTACACGGTGACTCTGACCGCAGCCACCACGTGGGGCGAAATGTTCAGTTCCAGTCAAACGGTTATGGTCAACCCGGTCGCGAGCTTCTTTCCGATCACCCCAAGATGAAGCAAATGAGAAGCGAGTTTGCCGAAAAATTTAACTATGATGAAGAGGCGCTGGGGTATGACCAGGATGTACGCAATGAGGCACATCCAATTCGCGCCGGTTACACGGGCCTGCTGAATTGGGTAGCGCAGCAAGCGGCCGCTGCCGGATCTGGCCCCATCTTAGAATTAGGTTCAGGAACCGGGAACCTGACCCGGCATCTACCTCCAGAAGCACCGGTGACCTGCGTTGATGTCTCGGGGGAGATGATGGGCATCGCCCAAGAAAAACTGCCCGCTGACCGGCCAATCACCTATGTTCAAGAAGATATACTGGCATTTTTCAACCGGCGACGCGGACCTTATGCGGCCGTTGTCAGCACCTATACCATCCACCACTTAACCGAAGAAGAAAAAGAACTGCTCTTCGAGAAAATCGTCGCTGTCTTGCGGCCTTCAGGCAAAGCCATCTTGGGCGATCTGATGTTTGAAGACGAAGAAGCAAAAACAGCTTACCTGTCCATGTGCCGTGCGGGCGGACAAGAGGCATTAGCCGAGGAAATTGAAGACGAATTCTTTTGGAATTTGAAGACGGCCGTCAAAAAATTACAGGCTCTAGATTTTGCTGTCCAGACCAGGCAGTTTTCAGACCTATCTTGGGGGATTTCAGCCCACAGATTAGACAAATCTTGAAGATTTGTCTAATCTAATTTCATTCCAAAATCCAAATTGCCCCTTGACAAAACAAGAACATATGTTCTATGATAGGTACATGAATAGAAATCATAAACTTTGTTCAGCAATTTCCCAAAATGGTCAAGCGTGTCAAGAGCGGGCGGTACAGGGGACGGAGCCGGCGTTGTGCCCGGCGCACAGGCGGTGGCGAGCGAGAGCAGGCGCCTATGCAGCAAATAATCGCCAGGGGAATCATTTATTCTCCGGATCAGCGATTGAGCCGGGTTACAACGCTGGGTTTGCCGACAGTTAAGGGACGCCGGTTGATTCAACAACCAGCAGTTTCTACAACGTTCCCAGAGGGATGCCATGACCCGACAACCCATTTTTGTATCCGATGAAGCAGCCGTCGTCTGGCTGGCGCAACAATTAAAACCGGCGTTAATGCAGGAATATTTGATGTGGTCGGCCGTGTGGAGCGGTGATCCCGATAACGGCCGTGGCTATTTACAGCGTCCCCTCCACGGCGCACTGGAACAGGGCGAAGACATCTTCTGGGAAGTCTTGGATAGGGAAGCCGCCCTGGTGCAATGCTACGTCGTCCGGGGGGTACGCCATCGTTTAGAACAACTTTTGGAAAAAGCATAATTCTAATTCATTCTTCGACCCTCTTTGATACAAACTTTCTGGTATAATTAGAGAATAGGGCATAAATAGCAAGAGAATCGAGAAATGCTTGACAAAGCTGCATTAAAATTAAACCAACGCCGTTGGCAAAAAGGTGCAGAGGTTGCTACTGAGGAAGAGCGACAAAGGTCACCCCTTCAGCGTTGGCAGCAGTTGAATGCCTTATATCGCATGGCTTTTGGCCTACAGCTATTATCTAAAGCATCCTCTCAGGAGAAAAAGAGACGGTTTGGAACCGTTGGAACGATCTGAGAGATAAATATCTCTCGCAAATTGCTTCTTGACCACTATACACGAACTCGAACCCTTATTATCATCACTTCATTAATCATTTACAATTCACCGTTAAGAATTTTCCCCGGGTTCATATCCCAAATTGGGAGCCAGCCAGCGTTCAACCGCAGAGACATCCATGCCCTTGCGGCGGGCATAATCTTCGACCTGGTCGCGGCCGATACGGCCGATGCCGAAGTAAGCCGATTCAGGGTGGGAGAAGTAATAGCCACTGACGGAAGCCGCGGGCAGCATGGCGAAACTTTCAGTTAACGTGACCTCGGCCGTCTGTGAGGCCTCCAGGACGCGGAATAATTCCCCCTTCTCCGTATGGTCGGGGCAGGCCGGATAGCCGGGTGCGGGGCGAATGCCGCGATATTCTTCGCGGATCAGCGCTTCATTGTCTAGAGCAGCAGGCTCGCTATAAGCCCACAGATCTTCGCGCACGTGTTTATGCATATATTCAGCCAGCGCCTCAGCCAGGCGGTCGGCTAGGGCCTTACTCAAGATCGCGCAGTAATCATCATGATGCGCTTCATAATGATCGACTAATGCATCAAGACCCAAACCCGCCGTCACAGCGAACATGCCGACATAATCTTCCTTGTCACAGTCTTGTGGCGCGACAAAATCGGCCAGGGAGTAATTCGGCCGTCCTGGCGGCTTCTCCATCTGTTGGCGCAGACAATGAATAACCGTCACCGGTCCCTGTCCATTCTGCACGGCAATATCGTCGCCAATATTGGCAGCAGGGAAAAATCCAACGACGGCCTTGGCCTGTAGCAGCTTCTCGGCAACAATACGATCTAGCATCTTTTGCGCATCATCAAATAGCTGGCTTGCTGCTTGTCCGACAACCGGATCGTCAAATATGCGTGGATACTTGCCTGTCAGTTCCCATGTAGCAAAGAAAGGCGTCCAATCAATATAATCGCACAGCAGCGAGAGATCCACATCTTCAAAGACCTTAACGCCGGTGAAGCTGGGCACCGGAGGATCATATACCTGCCAATTTATTTGGAAGCGATTGGCTCGCGCCTCTTCTAGTGGGCGCAGCCGCCTGTTTGACGCTCGGCCGCCATGCTTTTGACGCAGATTGGCGTACTCAGCTTTCACTTGGCTCGCAAAATCCTCCCGCTGATCGTCGCTTAAGAGCTGTGAAGCCACGCCCACGGCGCGGGAGGCATCCACGACATGGATCACCGGCCCGCGTTGGTAGTTGGCCTCGATTTTGACGGCCGTGTGAATCTTAGAAGTCGTCGCCCCGCCGATAAGCAAGGGAACTTCAAAACCCGCGCGCTCCATCTCACTCGCCACATGGCGCATCTCTTCCAGGGAAGGCGTGATCAGGCCGCTGAGGCCAATAATATCCACATTTTCTTGTCGCGCCGTTGCCAGGATCTTCTCGGCGGGAACCATGACACCCATATTCACCACGTCATAATTGTTACAGCCCAGAACAACACCCACGATATTCTTACCGATATCGTGCACATCTCCCTTAACCGTCGCCAGCAAGATCTTACCATTGGAGCGTACCTCACCCGTCTCCCTCTGCTCCGCCTCAATGAAAGGCACCAGGTGAGCCACGGCCTGTTTCATGACCCGCGCGCTCTTGACCACCTGGGGCAAAAACATTTTCCCTGAGCCAAAGAGGTCACCAACGATATTCATGCCGTCCATCAACGGCCCTTCAATAATTTGCAGGGTTTCATCATATTTCTGGCGCGCCTCATCCACATCCTGGATGATAAAATCGCTGATACCCTTCACCAGGGCGTGGGAGAGACGTTCCTCCACACTCCTTTCGCGCCAGGCCAGGTCCACCGTCTGGTTTTTCTTGCTACCTTTGACCGTTTCGGCATAACTGACCAGGCGGTCCGTGGCATCGGGCCGGCGGTTGAAGAGCACATCCTCCACCAGTTCCAACAGTTTTGGCTCCACTTCTTCATATACTTCCAACTGCCCGGCATTGACGATGCCCATATCCAGGCCCGCTTGAATGGCATGGTAAAGGAAGGAAGCATGGATGGCCTCGCGAACCGTGTTGTTGCCACGGAAGGAAAACGAGATATTGCTCACACCGCCGCTAACCAGGGCATGGGGCAGGTTTTGCTTGATCCAGCGCGTCGCTTCAATGAAATCAATTCCGTATTCATTGTGCTCTTCAAGCCCTGTAGCAATAGCAAAAATATTGGGGTCAAAAATAATATCTTCCGCTGGGAAACCGACTTGGCGGGTTAATATCTCATAGGCCCGCCGCAAGATATCGATCCGCCGTTGCAGTGTGTCCGCCTGCCCTTCTGTGTCAAAGGCCATGACGATCACGGCCGCACCATATTTCCTTGCTAATTTGGCCTGGCGGATAAACGCTTCTTCACCCTCCTTCATGCTGATTGAGTTGACCACCGCCTTGCCCTGTACACATTTTAAGCCGGCTTCTATAACTGACCACTTGGAAGAGTCAATCACAATGGGAACACGGGATATATCCGGTTCAGCGGCAATGAGCTTCAGGAAACGGGTCATGACCGCCTCACCGTCCAACATTCCTTCGTCCATATTGACGTCAATCATCTGCGCCCCGTTCTCCACCTGTTGGCGGGCTACGCTGAGCGCCTCTTCATATTTTTCTTCGCGGATGAGCCGGGCAAAGCGGCGCGATCCGGTGACATTGGTCCGCTCTCCAATATTGACAAAGTTCAAATCGGGGGTGATCACCAAGGGTTCTAACCCACTCAGTCGACAGAAACGCTCTTTCCGCGAAAAACGCCTTGGCGGCAGCCCTTCAACGGCCTGGGTAAACATTTTTATATGCGCCGGGGTTGTGCCGCAGCAGCCGCCGACAATATTTAACAACCCTTCTTCAGCAAATTCTTTCAAGACCGGGGTCATTATTTCGGGGGTCTCGTCAAATTCGCCAAACTGATTGGGTAGACCGGCATTAGGATATATGCTGACGTAGGTGTCGGCCAGCCTGGCGATGGTTGTGATATACGGTCGCAGCGCTTCCGGCCCCAAGGAACAGTTCAGACCGACAATCAGCGGCTCCGCGTGGCGAATGGAATAATAAAATGCTTCCATTGTCTGGCCGGAAAGGGTTCGGCCGCTGGCATCGGTAATGGTACCCGAGATCATCAAGGGCAGTTCCCGGCCCAATTCTTCAAACAGCGACTTCACGGCAAAAATGGCGCCCTTGGCGTTTAGCGTGTCGAAAATAGTTTCGATCAACAGAATATCAACCCCACCTTCTATTAGACCGCGTGCCGCATCCGAGTAGGCGCTGACCACTTCTTCCCAGGTTACATTGCGATACGCCGGATCATTGACATCAGGAGATAAAGACAGGGTACGGTTGAGGGGGCCGAGTGAACCAGCGACAAAACGGGGTTTGTCTGGCTGATGTTCAGTCACCTCATCGGCCGCTTCTCGAGCCAACTGTGCTGCCGCAAGATTCATCTCATAGGCCAGTTCAGAGAGATTATAATCAGCTTGCGATATGGCATTGGCGTTAAATGTATTGGTAGTGATGATATCAGCTCCCGCATCCAGATAAGCAAGATAAATGGCTTTGATGATTTCCGGCTGGGTCAAATTGAGCAGATCATTATTCCCTTTAACATCCATAGCAGTATCAGCCAAACGAGCACCACGAAAGCCGGCTTCATCCAATTCATAGGTTTGGATCAGTGATCCCATAGCGCCATCCAGAACAAGGATTCGTTCGTCAAGCAGCTGCTTTAATCGATTTGTTTGATTCATACTATCCTCTCTAAACCTCAGATGACTTAAAGACCTCTGATAGCTAAAAATAAAAAACCTCTCATCTGCTAATGAGAGGCAATCAATTTCAGGTCTTTGATCCTCTCATCTTCCAGGCGATTCGTCGCCTGACGGAATTAGCACCAATCAACTTGCAGCAGTTAAAATGGCTGCTGCCCAAACGGTTGCTGAGGTATCTACGGGCCGTTCCCTACACCTCTCTTGATGAGTTCCCCTATTATTATTGATTATGATACTTAAAGCAAATCTAACGGTAAATCGAAGCTGTCACATACTTCCAGAAAGAACTTGGACAAGATACTTATTGTCCCAAGCTGCTTGAACCCTTTTTTTCTCGATGTTACCCTTGCCTGTTTTTTCCTGTTTTAGCAAGTTGACAGCCATATGGCGCAAAATTGCCATGTTATATGCCCCAGACCAACTCGATTTCAGGTACAATCTTCCTGAAAAGCAATGTCCAAAACCCAATGCAAGTGATTTTAAATTCATTCAGTTGCGCTCCAAGAGCGGCAGGGTTATAGGACCATATTCTAAATAGAGTGAGAAGGAAAAAGAGATGCTTTTTAATCAAGATTCTTTGTTTACTCTCAAGGAATCGTACATTGACGATGATGGCTACTTTCGTCTGGTATTGGAGGAATTCTATGACTGATAGATATGGCAGATTCGTTGGCACAGGAGACGAGTTGAAAATAGCTCAATGCAACTTCTGCAAACACTATGAAGGATACGCTAAATGCAAGGCTTTTGGGGAAAAAAGAATCCCCAAAGATATTTTACTTAACCGGCACGATCACAAAGAGCCTTACCCCGGCGATAATGGCATCCTGTTTGAACTACGTGAGGATTTGGATGAAAGTTGGTGGAGAGATTACCAAGGCAGCTAATCAAAAATGGCGCATCGAATGGGTTTCTTCTCTAAAATGGTAAGCGGGGTCAGGGAACGACTCATGAGCAGAAGAAAAAGCGTAAGAAGCGTGGAGGTTACAGGTGAACACCTACACCGTGCCATCTATAACAAAACGCATTACCCGTCAGCTTGATTGAATATGTGATTGATTACATGGACAGAGGCATTGAAAAGCAGCATCCGATGGGAACGATGGAGCATGCGGTAGCTATGATTTACGGGGTATTGAAGGAATATGAACGACTCAGCGAGACGTTTGCGAGAGATTGATCTCGGCAGTGAATCAAACGCGGAGTATTTAAGCCGTTGGTTTGCCATGCGGCAATATGCTATTGAGATTGGCATACTCCCTGAAAGGGTGCTTATCAAAGAGGGGACGTTGACAGAAAACAAGCGCCGGTTTCTATCGCGCGAGGAATGGAAAAGGATGCGGAGTGAGCGTAACTTTGTATGAACCAAAAAAGCCCCTCAACAAGAGGCTAGGGGTTAAGTTATTGGTATTAGCTTGCTTTCATAGCCGATTGGTTTATGGAGTTCACCCCTACTCCGGGGACCGGTCAAAATAGGCGTGAACTGTGGAAAGTCTTAGATTTAAGCGGCAATGGCTATGTGGCCGGTGGCAATCCAATACTGAGCAGTGTTATGTGGATGTGAATGTCCGTCACATTTGGAATAAACCCCATAACAATACCGGCAACGGACATGCCAACTGCAACGGCTTTCAAGACGAAACTTGTTATTCTTTGGAATTCAGACTTTACCATTTTTAATCACTCTTTTTACTCCCGCAACAAAATTCTGACATCGACGATGGAGAACCCTGTAGTACCTTCGTAGGCGTTGGCAAAGACAAAAGTGATGGTATTATCACCTTCCACCAACAAGCCGTCTTCAAGCTCAATGGTAACCGTCCTGGGAGTTACATCTGCTACAATTTCGACAGGCAGCGGCACATTTTGTCCATTGATCAACATGTCTGTTTCAGATACATCATCGATATCGAAACCTGTCACCTGAACGGCCGTTGAGGTCACTCCGTTCAGTTGCAAGTTCACGGAAACTGTCTCTTGATCGCCAGGTTCAGCCGGCCTCATCCTGATCTCGGTCGTCACCACTTCGACAACTCGGTTACCTGATTCATCATAGTATTCAGTTGCTCCAGGTAGATATTTACTTTTGTCCAGTTTGAGAAAATCAGCTGCATTGTTAAAAAAGATATCTTGTTTCTGTTCTTCCGTCAGGAATGAAGCTGACTCTATCGCTTCGATGGACATCCCAACGGCTTCAGACCAGATCATCTGGTCGGTGCCAAACATGATGCGTTTTCCTAGCCGGGCATCCATCAGTTGTTTCAAATAAGCATGGAATTCTTCGCGGGTCAGCAACCAGTTGATGGCGGAGACATCCACATAAACCTGCTGGTACATCATCATCAAAGCAATGGTTTCTTCGATAAATGGATAACCACCATGAGCGATATAAATGCGTAACTTCGGATGCTTCACCAAGACATCTTCAAGCAGCAGCGGGTTGCCGTGCCGCATACGAAAATCGGGGTCACCCATATATGGAGACATCGGGGGTCCAAAACCGGTGTGCAAACAGAATGGAATACCCAACTCTTCGGCAAGGGCATAATACGGCTCTAGCCTGGGGTCATTCGGGGCCACGCCTGCGTATTGAGCAGTGACTTCACCCATGATCTGCAATTGGCCGGATTCGTACAACTGGCGCAATTCTTCGATGTCTGGCCAGTATTCCAAACGTTGATTTTCTGGAGCAGTGTAGCGCGGGAACTCAATACCGCCAAGAAAACGATCTTGCGTCTGGGAACGCATGGCCTGGACCATTGCCAACTCACCTGAGCCGACCGCCAATACGATGTTGTAGCGATCCATTTCGGCGAGGTAGGCGTCGATGGCCTCTGCATCGGTGCGGGCCTCAGGCACATTGCCCGTGATCAAATTGGGCTGGGGTGGGTCCCCGTATTTATTCCACTGATAGGTATGCATGTGTATATCAATGATCGGGTATGGCTCCACACTTTGGGCCGCCGGTTCTGTTGATGGCAGAATTGAGCAGGCCCCGGTGAACACTAATATAAATACTGCCAGGGATAGAGTGAGCATTGCCTTTTTCATCTTGACTCCTTTCGATTCGAGTTTTGAATTGCGGATATGGATGGCTGTTGCGGTTTTCACGGTCGCTTTCCTTGTGTGCTTCAGTTGTTGAATAATTTCCGCTTACAGGATAGCTTCCAGGTAGTATTAGTGTCATACCCCGAACGAGTTAGTCATGGGGCTATTTTTAGTTTGGAGTTTAGCTGGCGTAGTATGCAAAAACTAGGATCCGATGCTCCTGCTCGGCAGAAAAGCTGATTCAACGCCATTCCCGATTATTTTGATAGAATCCTGCTCCAAGAAAAGTGGAGCAGGATTTTTTTATGTTTTGGTTTGCAATCACGCACATTTTCTCCGCCATTCTGGAGTTGTTACGTATCGGCCGTTTGTCCGAAAAAGACGAAGACTTGGAAATCTTGGTTTTGCGTCACCAACTGGATGTGATGACACGTTTACAATCGAAGACCGTTAAGCCCAATCGGGTTGAAAAATTGACACTGGCCGGGCCGGCGATGAAGCTCAAACAATCCACCAATCATTCTCCTAGCCAGCTACATGATGTCATTCGTATCATCACACCCGAAACAGTCTTTCGCTGGCACCATGAATTGGTACGTCATAAATGGACTCGAGAACAGCTGTTGGCTTTGTTTCTTCACGGTCGAAACGATTTTCTTGAGAACAAACTACGTGCTCGTGTTTGCCGAATACTGTGTTCAAATCCTCAAATATCCACGTCGTTCATTTAAGCGGATGGTAGCTCTCTGGCACGGCCGTAATCCAGAAACGACTTGTTTGAGAGTCTGTTTTGTTGCACAAGCTGAAAGCTAAGCCCAATTATGGATTGTAATTATCGACTGATTTCTATTGATCAGACGGTGATGAATGCTCCCTTTCAACGATCAATTGCGCGATCTCAGTTTTCGCATACTATGCCTATAATACAAAAAGACCCCCAAGTAATCTTGAGAGTTCTTTATCCTATCATTAATTACTATAGGCGACGGGGGTCGACACCTCTCTGGGCACAGATGTATAATTTGGTCATCTGTTGATGAATCTTTCTATCGATTAATGCAGATTTTGCTTCCTTGAGAAATATAGCTGGATTAGGTTTCCTATTCTTAGTCACTATCCTTACCTGATAATCTCTTCATTTCTTGAAATATACTGGTTGTCGATCTATTGAGAGTTAACAAATTAAGGTATTGGAACTTAACTTTTCTATGAATCCTCCTACTGCAGGAAAGGTACTTGTTTCGAACCCGGTATCAGAGCAAACCAGAGTATATTGATTTTTAATTACAATGCCCACACGCATGATTGTGTTTTATTATTTTTCCTAAACTTGGTGTCTTGCGCTCAACAAAATTAACCTGCCTGTTTGATACACAACCTGCTTGTAACCATTTTACTTCTAGCAAATTAGTACTGTCGCTGATAGGGTCATTATCAAGATTTGGGTTACAATCACCGCAAATTTCTAGACGCGAATGTGGTGACATAGTACGTGAACAACGGCGATTCAAAAACGGTGCCAAATAACAAGGCACGACCTTTTCTAAAATGGGCTGGCGGGAAATCACAATTACTTTCTCAGTTCCTGGATTACTACCCGCACGGGTTAACCGATCAAACAATAACCCGCTATATTGAACCTTTCCTGGGTGGAGGGGCTGTCTTTCTGGATATAGCCCAAAGGTTCCCAATAAAAGATGCCATCCTTTTTGATATTAACCGTGAATTGATACTAGCGTATCTGGTGATTAAAAACAGGCCCAAAGATCTCATCTTACTTCTTCGCGAGCAGAGCAATGAATACTTTGCCCTCAATGAAGATAAACGAAAAGGAAGTTTTTACGATATTCGGGAGGCGTATAATAAACAACGGTTGCAGATAGATTATGAAACTCTTTCTGACGAGTGGGTTGTGCGTGCGGCCAGGATGATTTTTCTCAACAAAACATGTTTTAATGGCCTCTTCCGAGTCAATTCACAGGGAGAGTTTAATGTGCCGTTTGGGCGATATAAGCACCCAACAATCCTTGACGAACCCAACATTCTTCAAGTTTCTCGGTTGCTCAAAAACGCCACTTTACGAGTTGGAAGCTTTGAAAAATGCAGGCGGTTTGTGAATGAGAAGTCATTTATTTACTTTGATCCCCCATATCGCCCAATAAGCACAACATCTAGTTTTACTTCCTACTCGAAAGACAAATTTGACGACGAGGATCAAATTAAACTAGCAAAGTTTTTCTCGGACCTGCACACAAAAACCGACACAAAAATGATGCTTAGTAACTCTGATCCTCAGAACATAGATTTTGAGGACTCGTTTTTCGATGACCTATATGCTGATTTCTATATTCACAGAGTTTATGCAAGCCGAATGATTAGCTCAAACGCACAAGGGCGGGGGAAAATTTCCGAGCTCCTAATAACAAACTATAAAGAGAGCTGATGTCTAAGAATGACAGGGCCTGCTGGTGTACCCTTTCCTCAAGCTAATGATCTAGACAAAGTGGCAGATCTTATTTCCCTGATTGAAGAGGGTGTCAGTTCTAAATCAGAAATCGCAGAATACTTTGAACTCGATGAACGACAAGGGGATTACTACGCTAATGCAGCACGTTACTTGGGGATGCTTGAAAAAAGAGGTGATAAGTTTTGCCTAAATGACTCTGGGTACAAATTTCTGCAAATCGACTCGGCTCCATCAAGAACACATTTTTTTGTTTCACAAATGTTGCAACGTCCAACTTTTCGCGCTGCGATACGGCTTTTAGAGCAGCGCGATATGCACGTGCTCAGTCTTACTAATAACGAGATCGCGAATGTCATAGAAAAGAACACCAATCTAACTGGAACGACTCCTGGCCGCCGAGCGTCAACTGTAAGAAGTTGGTTGAGCTGGATTGTTCAGCACGGTCGTTTTCTTGATTAGACAGATTGGCAAGATTTTTGGTCCGACGCCATAGTTTATGCACCATTCGCGGTTCCAACTGAGTTAATTGAAAAGCTACAAGAAGTCATAAAAAAAAGACACAAGCAACCATGACTTTGCTTGTGCCCTAAACGGGAGCGACGGGGATCACTCGCTCACGTGTAAAATGACAGTTGTTGCTTTCTTGCCTCTATATATTTGTCGCCAACATCTAGTTAATGCGCAGTTGGATAAATTGGCCCATTCTTCAGTTTAACAATGATACGCCGATCGCCGATAAGAACCTCGTTGTTCTTAACATGAATGATCGATTCTAATTCAGCCGGTAGTTGCAACACGAGTTGGTTATCAACAACCTCACCCTCCAACTCGATCGTTTCCGTTATCCTTCCGCCAACTTCTCAAATAACAGCTCGAAAAAAGATGACACCAGCATTTCTCCAAAATTATATGCTGAGCGGTCGATGAACCAATCGGCTATCGATTGAAATTCATCAAAACCGATTGTTTCGATTTGATTTTCAGTCATTTATTCGCTCCTTGCTTTGTTAATTGGTTGGTTTTTGAGTATAGTCGAAGTGGTTAATCAAATTGTTGTCAGGAGGTAGAAGCAGATGGCAAACCAAGGTAAGCCGGCGGTGGATGTGATATTGTTGGGGCATACAGACCACGGGATGACGACGCTGGCGGCGGCGATTTCCCAATTACAGAGCGGGAAGAATCTGGCCCGGGCTGCTCGTTTAGATGATATCGACAACCCGCCGGAACAAAAAATGCGCGGTGTTACGGTAGCGGCCAGCCGGGTATCGTTCGAGACGGAAAGCCGCAGGTATACGCTGACCGATTGTTACGACCATTTCAACCGCGAAAAGGTGCTGCTGGCAAGCCCCGAAACGGCCGCTGGCGCGATCCTGGTGATTTCCGCGCCGGATGGCTTGCAAAGTCAGACGCGGGAGTTGTTGGCGCTAGCCCGGACAGTCGGGATCCCGTCCGTGGTTGTTTTCCTGAATAAGACAGACTTGACGGACGATGACGATGAGATGCTCGAGTTGGTGGAGATGGAGGTTCAGGAGTTGTTGGGTCAATACGGGTATCAGGGAGACGATACGCCCATCGTGACGGGCAGCGCTTTGCAAGCGCTGGAAGGAGAGACGGGCGGCGATACGCCCATCGCCGAATTGTTGGCCAATATGGACAGCCATATCAAGGTCCCTTCACCCAAAAAGCAGAGCAGTTTCCTGATGCCGGTAGAGGATATTTCCAAAACAGGTCATAATACTGTCATCACGGGCCGGATCGAGCGGGGCGTGATCAAGCCGTTTGAGAAAGTCCAATTGGTAGGAATTGGAGCTGCCCAATCGTTTACCGTAACCGGGCTGGAGATGTTTCGGCAATCATTGGATAAAGCGGAGGCCGGCGAAAACGTCGGTTTAGCGCTGCGCGGCGCGAGGCAGCAGGATTTAGAGACGGGCATGGTGGCGGCAAAACCGGGTTCTATCGCTGCGTTCAATTACTTCAAGGCGACGGCTTACTTCCTACGCAAGGATGAAGGAGGCCGGCCTAAGGAATTTTTTAGCGGCTATCGGCCCGAGTTTGCTTTCCACGCAAATAAGGGTGTCACTGGCGTCGTGAAATTGCCGGAGGGGATGGAGATGGCGAGGCTGGGGGAGGTGGTCAATTTCACAGTGACGTTAATTACAACCGTGGCCCTGGAAGAGGGCATGCGATTTAACGTGCAGGAGGCCGGACGGCCGGTGGGAGCGGGGGTCGTGACTGCTTTACTGGAAAAATAGCCAGGCAGGGTCGTATCCGAGGAGAAATCAAAATGTCACAGAAATTGCTGCCGTAGGGGCGTCGATTTGAAGAATGTTAACGGCCGAAACGACGCCGGCAGGCCCGTAATATGCAAAAACCCGGATCTTAAACATTTTCTCGATTAAATGCCTCTTGGATTGCAATCTTGCATTCTTTGATACAATCCTGCTTCATTTCTATTTGGAGCAGGATTTGTTGGTGATTTGGTTGGCAATTTCACACATTTTCTCCGTCCTTTTGGAATTGGTTCATATCGGCCGTTTATCTGCAAAAGACAAAGATCTGGAAATCTTGGTCTTGCGTCATCAACTGGATGTGATGACACGTTTACAAGCTAAACCTATCAAGCCAAATCGGGCTGAAAAGATGACATCGGCCGTGCTGACCAAGAAGCTTAAACAATCCACCAATAACTCCTCTAGGGAGCTTGGCGACATTATTCGTATCGTCAAGCCGGAAACAGTCATCCGTTGGCATCGCGAGTTGGTCCGCAAAAAATGGACCCAAGAGAATAAGGGGAAACGAGGTCGGCCTCGAATTGACAATCAATTTCACCTCTATTGACCTAGACCTAACTGATTAGTTCCCTCAAGCGGTTCTGATATTGGACAGGGCAATTACTCTGTGCTTATTTACTGTTTGACGGCCAAATTAACGGCCATTCTTCAGTCTTCGGGTTTCATTCACGATTCTGCCGCCTTGTTCTTGAATGTTTTTCGCACTTCGAACGGTCGGGCTATCTTCGCTTGGCCATTCGTCTGGTATTTTGCTATCCAGCGTCCATCAGGAACGAAGGGAGATCGTAATTTCGGCCAATTTTTCTCGGCGATTCAATCTTTTCTTAAATTTCTTGATGTCCGATCAGCTAAATTTAGTGGCATGATTTCACTTGGGTACCGGCATCATAGTTTATGCACCATACGGGCTTCGGCACGACTATTGTCGCCAAAATGACCTATTTGGTAGCCTGAATTGCTGTCCAGGTTAACTTTTAAGTCTCACGTCAGATCGTGTTTATTAATTGGTTCCCATCAATCAAACAGAAGCAACCACTCTGGTTGATGATCAAAACCACGATCTGGGTTTTTGCATACTACACCCTGCTAAATGGTGGCCTTTAGGGGGAGTATGACTCTAGTTCTTCAACCAGTAGATCCACCAGGTAATTGCGGAAACTCTTTATGCTCTCTTCCGGCACACACCATCGTCCTCGTTCGTTCAGAATAGCGAGTTCCTGGCTGATTCCAATCTGGACGCCAACACCGGCTTTTGGTAATTCTTCCTCCAACTCGACGAAAAAGTCTTGCAGGTTTTCTGCTGTGACACGTAAACGACCCGTCACTAATACATTCGCTGATTCTTCGCTACTTGAGAGCAATTCATATCCGTGATCCTCCCAGTCAGCTTCCACCGCAATAATGATGATGACGCTACCCTCACCAATACAGACTTTATCCAGCGCACGATCAGGATCACCGGAAAATACGCCTTCGACGAAATCCTTTGCCACGCCTACTTCCTTTGAAAGTAATGGCGATGATCCGCAACCTATCAATATAAACATGGTGGCCAACAACAATCCACCGATGAACAACTTCCTGTTTCGTGACATAACTACCTCCCTTTAGTGTTCAATATACTGCACTGAAGAAGAACGCTTGAATTCAAGCGCCATATGATCCTTTGGATCCACGGCTACCCCATTTCAAGCCACTCTCCGACAGCCAATACCGGGTTCCGAATGGCTGACAGCATGACCTGTTCTGATAGCTTTATCTCATTTTCTTGTGGATCGTCGTTGGTGTAAAGTCTCATGATGAATCCGGATGCAGCCGGGGCCGCCAGCCTTTTTAGCAAGTCGGCAGTTTCGCTTCGAATAAGCTCCAGGTGTTCCGAATCCGCTGAAGCCAATTTCCCCCTGATAATCTCAAAAAGGCTCTCGCCAGGTACGGTGTTTGGTTGTTCTACAGAAACCTGGAGGGCGGCCAGCGCCCGATCATCGAGACTATCTTCGAACGTTTTTCCGGAGGCAGCGGCCTCGAGTACTAATTTCTCAGCTTTGGCGAACTGTAGGGCGATGTTGTTGGCAGCTTTTGGATAATAACGCGGCGTATCTATCAGCATCGCTGAATGCGGCCCAAGCCCAGTATCAATGCCGAGCCCCCATTCCGCTAATTTTCTATCGAGCATTTCGGCTATCCGCCCAACCAGCTTTCTTTGCTCACCAGACCACAATTGGATATCATTACAGATGAAAAGTTGGATCCAATTCCGAAGACTTGAATGCCATTCACTTTCCTTTCTTCTCAGAGCTTCGAGCCAGGCCCGATTATTTCCTTGTAACCGCCAACCCAGTCCCGCGCGTCGCAAGAATAGAATGGGATCATTCAACTGCACAGGGATTGATAACTCGAAAGTGGCTACTTCGTCATCCCTTTGGGAAATGGCAAGCAATTTCTTCCGGGCAATAATATCAATATGGCCTGGAAACTCGGCTAGTTCCACGTTCACAGCCCTAGCCTTTCTACGCAAATGGCTCTTTACGACTTCTTCGCCATAATAGTAAACTTCGTCCTGGCCATCATGATCGTGTGGTTCGTTATCATGGAGCAGGATGAATACACTCCCAGGTGGTACGCTCCGAGGGCTATTATCTTTCTTATCATCAAGCGAATAAACGCCTCGAATGGTTTCCAGATTAATGTCAATATCAATCGGCGATGGCGGTAATTCAGTATTTTGTGCCTCCCCAATTCCGCTTTCATGTTCTCTAATTCTTAACAAAATCATTTCTAGTATCGATTCTTCACGCACCAAATCTGCCCAATTGCTTGCGTATGCAGGTGCGGGGATATCGGGTTCTCTCTCATATTTTTCCTTATCCGCTCTCACGAGATCTAGCGTTGCTTCCAGTTCGCCAGGATCATATTGTTGCCACTCATTCAAACGATACAGCATTCGTTCAGTCATTTTCAAAATCTCCCAATCTCATAATATATAATTATTCTTATGTTAACTATACACCTCAGTCTATTTTGGCGAGAGTGTTATTCAATTAAAGATAAAAAATAAATAAAAAGTAAAGAGAAGCTAGGGTGAAAGCTACTAGTGAAAATCGAAAACTATAACTTAGCCACTTTTGAGCCGGTCCAGATAATTGATAGCCACCAACCCGATCATCAATGACGTTGATTATCTTAAAGAACCCCCTACCTCCCAAAGCGGCTACAAAGACTGATAATACCATCCATATAGTTTGCAAATCATCGACTGTAGCATCTCCATTTGGGGAGGCATGTCTTATAGAAATAAATAATGTAATTGCAGCTAGACTCCAAAAGAAAAGTGCTTGAAGTGCGTCAGGATCATAATAGCCCCAGGGTTCAGCTACCTTGTTGAAAAAATACGTCGATACAACCAGAATCACATATACTATTAAAGAAGTCCATCGAACTCCTAAAAAAACCAGTTTCTTTATGTCAGTGATTATGGGTGTAGGAGAGGGTGTTGCTGTAGGAGTCGAAGGAGCTGTTACTGTGAATTCGAGTATAGGAGTTGCTGTGAGCGTAACAGTTGCCTTGAGTGTGGCAGTGGCTGTTCGTAATGGAATTGGAGTTGCTGTTGATGTCATCTGTGGCGTAGGGTTAATTTGAGCGAACACACAACTATACATAAATGACGTATCAATGCCGGTAGGAGCACTATGTTCGAAGGACCAGCTGTTTTTTCAAGAACAGAATCTGCTTGCCAATTCCACCTGCGTAAACGGGCACCAAGTGCTGGTTCTGATTCTTCTTGTTCATGTGCAACCGGCGAGCCGGACATAGAAAGGGTGGAGTTCTCGTCTGCACTTTGTAAGACGGCGACACGCAGCCACCCTATCAGAGAAGGGGCCTCGAAATCAGCTACCGGGTCATAACTACCTAAATCTTTCCAGACCACACCTGAATTTGGGTACCGTTTTTCGAAAAATAGACGTAGGTGCTTCCACGACTGCCAGGCGATCTGGCTGCTGTTATCCCCCAACTGTGTTAAGTATGTTTCTGCCTGTTCCTCTCCATAGAAATCCTGCTTCCACTTATCATAAATATCAATCTCCTTGCCACTGCCAAAGAGCATGGCAAGGACAGGAAATTGTGCTGGGATCTTCGTCTTCGCTTCCTGCAGTTTTTCTGTTATCTGAGAAAGCCCCTCGTTTTCGATTAGCGGGGAGCCGTGTGTAACAATGATCACGATATGATCTCTACCTACTGGAAATAGGCCATCTAATTCTCCATCAAGCTTATCTGTTTCATTCACGATATACTCAAGACTGCCGGCGAGATCCTCAACCTTGCGCGTATCATCCAATATACCCACTTGGTCGACGATTTTCGAAAGCTCCTCCGGGGAGACCGAATTGAGTCCTTCATGGCCATTCTCCGGCCACAAGCGGTGGGGAAGAAGATCATTGGGTGACGGGAATTGGTAAATGTGAATAACAGGTTTGGCATTTGTCAGCCAACCATAACCCAGGGCAAAGGAAAGGATCGCTCGGGTCGCCACCAGACGTTTGGACTTTTCCTTGGACTTTTCTTCGTCATTATCGGAAGCTGATTCGCTAGTATCGATCAGAATGTGCCAATGAATAGGTTTGTTCGCCGCTGCCGGCTCTCGGCAATCGGGTACAACCGGGCCTGTTTGTCTTACTTTTACTATACGATTTTGCCCAAATACTGGGCGACGATAGACGGAAAAGAGCAGCGCCAGTACTAACCCAACCAACAGCATAGTCGGCAGCAAATCTGTTTTTGCGCTTTGTAATTTCTGTCGGCCAAGCAAAGGAACCCTCCTTTTTCTCTCTCGAACCTTTAGTACCCCATAGAAAGATTCTAATTCCTGGCTAGTGTCTGCCGGCGCACCAGTCTGTGTTTCTGCAAATCCAATTCGAGGCGTTTCTGGCGTTCCCAGTCGAAGCCTCTCCAGGCGACGAGAACCAAGATACTAAAGGCGGCAAATGTTGTTCCCGGATCCAGCACATTCAAACCATTCAATAAACCTTCAGAGAGACTTTCAATCCCTCGCACCAGGAAAGGGGCTATCATGCTGGCCATGTCTGGCGCGATAAACCTGGCCAGCCAGGTTGCCAGATTCGCGGCCAAACCGGGAACGACCGCCCCAAGCACCAATTGCAGCAAAATAGGTAAAACCATCTTGGCAATGGTCAGGCCCAGGCCTAATTTCGCTAATCGTCTAGCGAGGTTCAGGCTCATGCCCGGCCTGGTCGCATAAACGAGCGAGTTGCGAAGCCCAAGGGTTGCCAGCCAATCCTGCTTTAGCCAACGCTCAAGAAACCAGCCAACCAGCCAGAAGCCGGCCCAGATAGTAAGGCTGTAAATGAGCAAGCGCGCCGAACCGGTAAAGGGAATGCGGATGCCGATGACAACCCCAAAAATCTCGGGAAGGATTGTGTCCTGATCGAGAATTCGCGGCGCTAACCCAATGAAGGGCGTATAAAAGATCAATGTAACAATGACCAGGCTGATCCAAGCCATTTTATTTATTCCTCTTTGCCGGCATCCGATTTAAGGATTATGCCGCGTATGCAGCCCAGTTCATACTTCTGGATCGAACGTACAACCTGCCAGCTATCTTTTCCATCCGCCTGACCCCAATGAGGGCTTTCCTTTCCTGTTTTTCCTCTTAACACATCGTCACTAATGGCTGTTATAAAGGTGAAGGCATACGCACCCTTATCGCCCAACGGGTGCGCAGAATGCCACAGCCATCGCCACCACTGGCCATCCGTAAGCCGCTCATGGCTCTCAGCGAGAGTAGGCGGACCAAGTTTCTCTGGCCGGAAGGCATAATCGGCACAGTTCGCGCCAAGCTGCTCGATGGCGCTCATTACGGCCTGGGTCGACATTGGTTGAGCGGATTGTTCGAGCAAAATTTGTTCCCCAATGAGATGGGTTATTGAACTGTCGAAATCAGAACGCCCACCTTCCTCTTGGCGGGTCAATTGTTCGCCGCGCGCGCATTCAACCGCTTTTGAAATCCAGGAGGCCGTACTTTTAGCATCGGCAAGCGTAAATAGGCTCTCTGTTTCAATACTCTGGGGCGGGGTCTGGCTACCAACTAACGCGTTATGATGTCCCTCCCAGCAAGCCAGCTGCAAGTCCTCCAGGAACATGACTACCTGATACATTCTGGCCATCACAACCCATCGGTAATCCTTCAGTGTCTTAGCTGTCAAGCTAAGGATACGTTCGGCAAGTGACTGGCGGGTTTGCGCCTGCGTTTCTTCCAGAAGTTGCCGGGCCTTGTTCAACCACCAACGTACCGTTTCTATTATGCCGATTAATAACAGCGCCAGGCCGGATATGGTAGCCGCTCGAGCAATGCTCCATTGGGGTATAAGACTTAGGAGGCTTGTGAGAAGCGGCCAGACCGGGATTAAATATAGAAGCACCCCGATCGGAGAAGCTGTTGAACGAACGAATCGTCGATGTATTAAACTCTGATTATAAGCAAAATTCACATCGACAGTTGCCGCCGTGTGCCAATATGCCTTACCGCCCAATGGGGATGGCCGTACTGATTGCTCCTGTCGGTCTAGAATATCTTCATCTTGGGCCAGGTGTTGTACCATCCTTTTGGCAGCCACAATTGCTGCAGGCAATCCGTGTGGAAAAGTACTCGTAATCAAACTGCTAGAGGACTCGGTTTTCGTGGTAAATCCACGGTCCAATAGGTTGGCGATAAAATCAAGTGAAGTGCGGAACTCAGCCGTTGTTATGGATGCAACCCGCTCCTGCAGAGCCAAATCCAACGTAATGTAGTGTTCCGAAAGCTCGTTACTTAAAAGCTCTCTTTCTGGCAGGAATCCAAGCCGCAAATAAGTTAACAGCCTCCAAGTATGTTTGAACCACTGTTTCAGCCGTAACCATTGGTGAGTCAGCCAACTGCGCATCTCACTAAAGAGTGATCGTGACTCACTCATTTTTTCTGGAATCGCCAGGTCATCAGCCCAACAGGGGCCAAATAGCATCTTACGTAGAGATGTATCAGCTGCAATATCGCAGCTCAAAATTTGCCTATCCTGATTCTTTATTACCCAACCAGCATCCCTGACGGCATCAACAGCAGTACTAAATAGCGCATTTTGAATTGAGTCCGCTTTGTCATCTGCTACATCATATAAGCGATCCCGCTCTAAGGTCCCTGGTGTCGCTGCTACCAATGGTTTTAATAATTTCTCCAGCGTGGCGGCCGAAAGATGATCTCTCATCTCGGGCACAGCAGAGCGAATTATCGAAGCGCCTAAAGCTAACCAATCATCAGCGTCTTGTCTACATTGGACAACATGGCTAATAGCTTTTGACAGTTCAGAGGTTGCCAACGCTACCAAAAGGTGTTCGCATGTCCGCAACACTTCCTCCCGGGACACACTCACCCCACCAAGCGCTGAGGAACTCAGTCGTATGCGAGGCCAATAACGCTCGGCAGCCACCGTTTTGGTGTTTGATCCATCGAGCAGCACAAGCGATAGGATATGTGGGTGTTCGATATCAATGGAAACAGCAAGGGATTCGAGGTCCTCTTTAATTTGAACATCGTCTCTATCTTGCGCATCATAGATAACGACGAGTTGAATCTCAAGAGGGTTATCTATATCAGGCAGATTCGTCAAATAACCTTTTTCCACAAGTCGATTCAGAAACTGCCGTTCCTCAAATCCGGCGAGGATCTCTTTCCAGTTTACTTCGTCAGGTTGGATCACACCGGCCCATCGGATTAATCCTGGTGGATGCGACCGCAACCGGAGGTCGATTTCTCCTTGTACCTGCCGCAGGTCGCCAGAACCCAGCCCATAAGGAATAAACAGGGTCGGGGTAGGGTGGTACTGTTCAGCAGGCAACCAGTCCTGGCTACCTTCAATTACTGGCTTTTCTTTATTCTCCTGGGAAATCAACAGGTATCTCCAATGCTCGGAGTACCTCCAGCGTGATCCTTCTTTCATCTGGAATAGCTGAAGGTGGTAACGTAAGGCGATAGTAGTCGCGTACGAAACCAAACAACTCTATGAGCTTCGAACCCAGCACATCGAAATTGGCGGCTGGGTAATAACCACATCCGGTCTGTGCCAACTGCAGCGATTCCTCATCCAATTGGTCGGATGAAACGCCAACTGTACAAATATCTACACCTTGCTGAACTGCCATGTTGGCTACCGTGCGCGCCTTGGTCGGATTATCTCCCTCAAGATGAACACTATCATTGTCGGTACCATCTGTAAGTACAAGCAAGTGTACGCTGTCAACGGTACATGACGTAGCTGCTTCCAATCCCGCCAGCACCCCGTCCCAGAGAGCAGTTAAGTCTCCTCGCCCAAGCACAGGATCGACATCAAGGGGATCGCCACCTGGTAACTGTACGATTCTTACCTGATCCCGTTCGGCAAAGAGCACCATGCCTAACTCATCACCCGGCTTACGTCTCTCATTAAGTTTGGTAAGGGCAGCGCCGATCTGCTCAATACCAGGACGAATAGAGCCGGAATCATCAACAACAGCGATCAAACAGATAGGGTCGTCTGCATCCCGCTCCTCAAGTACAAACGGTATGTCTGCCTGGCCATCAGAAGAAAGTATGAAATCTGCCGGGTTCAGCCTGTGGATAGAATCGTTACTAATCCGGTCCACAACGCGCACATCAACCAGCGCGCGTGAAGAAGTATGCTCTGCACGAATTATCTCGACAGAGATGATCGGCGTCGAAGTTGCGGTGGGCGTGGGCGTATAAGTGGGTGGGGGTGAGGGCGTTGCAGTGGGAATTGAGGTGGGAGAAGGTGTACGAGTAGGCCCAGTACACAGCTGGGAAACCCGGCGCCGGCGTTCCTCAATACTACGAACGATGTCCGGATGACCGTGGTCCCTTGCTGAGATAAGGGCCTCAACCAATCGGGTCTCTGCAAGATCACAATGATCCAACTCCACACTCGTCCATTCCGATGAAAGATCGACAACATCCAAATCCTGACCAGCTTTATCGTAAAGAGCCAGAGCCAGTTCTCGCCCACAAGCGGCCACGCATCCTGTGTCTACTGGGTTTATATTTTTGTACACACAATTTCTCGCCACGTCTTCTGCGCCATCAAGCCTTCCCGTTTCCCGAAAGTTGCGCGCTAAAGCAACGGTGTCGCAAGTGTCCGGTGGACAAAAGACAAGTTGCACTTCCGAGCGCAAACCAAGAATCACGCCGCCGAACGACGATGCAAACAAGATCCAGGCAGCGAGAATAAATAATAGGGATACTTGTTTAACAAGCGCATTACCTCTTGTTGCGAGAGCATAGAGGAGCGAGATCCCAATACCAACACCGGCCGCGAGGTAAAGTAGTAACTCTTGCAATCTTGGACAGGAAGCATCTGCAAATAACCAGGTTCTGGCAAGCCAAACGGACCCGATAGCAACAATAATGATACCCAGCAGCCACCATCTTCTTTGACGTACACGTTCCATAAGCTAAGACTCCGGGCTTCTTATTTGCAACAAGATATTTCCCTACCCTATAGAACGATCAATTGTACAGTGAGTAAAACTGGCCAATCTTTTCAATGTGCTCGTCTTTAAGTCCGGCAGCACGCATCGCCCGTTCATACAATGGATCGCCATTGACGCCGGCGCTCACCAATTCAAGCTGACCTGATGGCTCATGCGGCACAGGCTCGGCTACCCAGCGCTTGAGCACTTGCTTGACGATGGGCACGTAAGGCTCGAGAAGGAAGGCCGGTGCGCTGACCGTGTCACCCTCAGATTGATTCAAAGAAACGCCATGAAAGGCTAGAACATAAAGCCCAATTATACCCAACCGCGTGAAGACGTAGCTGAAGCCGACGCTATCTTCTTCCCTGCGAGCTTCAAGGCGGCCTTCCAGCTCTCGATCCACCTGCGGCAGGATGCGGTACTCGTACGAGGCAGTGGGCACAGGGGGAATATTTGCCCACCAGGAAGCTTCATATTCTACTCTGTTGCTGTCGAACATACGGCCCATGCGTGTGGCCAGCCGGTTTTGAATGTCTACAATATCGGCGGTACGTCTAAGCCCAAGCACACTGCGGAGACCGTCTTCTCTCAACCCTGTGGCGCCTCGCAGCACCTCCGTCTTGAAGAGGTCCACATCCCCCTTGCGCACGGCGTCCGACAATAGCCGCAGCCAGTTCTTGCGCGACAACTGGTCCAGTTCATCCGAGAGCTCCGCGGCATTAATCGACGTCGACGCCGTCGAGCCCACCCGGCCCCTGGCTATCTCGAACTCACTGTTGGCTGTCCTGAGCACGGCGTTCGACTTCGCCAACTGCTCGCCCAGAACCTGGGTGGCCGCGGTCTCCAGGTCCAACAAACGACGAACCTTCACCAGCGTGTCCAGGAAGCTACCCATTACGGCGCTGGCATCCCTTGCCCGCCGGTCGCTGCCGACAAAGGGATTGAAGCTGTACAAGATCCTGGAGATCTCTTCGGCCTGCCTCAGGAGCTCGGCCATCAATCCCTGGCTGTTTAAGTGTTTGGTTACAAATCCCCTGTTATCCTGCTCCAAATCGATTCCCAACTTTTGCAGTGCCCAGGCCCGCGCGCGATGAACTGAATCAATCTTGACAAACCATTCTTCGTCCTCTTCTATCGTTTGGGGCACGGTCAAGACGACGCGCTGTTGCTGCTCGCCCTCTTCGGTTCGGATCTGCTCCATCACATGGTATTCACCATCCAGTTCATCGAGTTCGCGATCGTCAAGCAGGTCCTTCATGGAGTGCTCCCATTGCGGCATGAGCTCCTCCACGGGAGCCGGGGTGGTCGGCCGTCCGGATAAGTTGTACTTCGGAAAGGTCCAATCCCGCTCCATGCGCTCCAGGAGATAACTGGCCTGCTGCAGCTGGCCCGCCGCTTCAGCCAGCTCAGGACCGGTGAATTGGGGTTCGGGTTGGCCCTGGATGTACTTGCGCTCATAGTTGGGCTCGATGAGGTCCCTTAACTTCACCCGTAGTTGTTTCAGGGTCTCGAAATACTTGGTGCTGTCGTCAAAATCGCGGCCCCAAAATCCGGTGCGGATGATGACTATCGGTGCTCCGCCGTTGTTAACCAGTAGCTTCTGCAGGTCTTCCTCCAGCTCGGGGAGCATGATCGACTTGGCGGCCATTTCCACGATCTCACCGCGAACGGCTTTAGCCTTGGTACCAGTGCCCACATCGGGCAGGTCGATATAGTACCAATTGGTGGCCACGTTTTCGAAGTCTTCCTTGGCTTTGAGATAGAATGCCGAGTCTGCTGCTACGCCGAGAAAGGTGTTGAGGGCTGTTTTGCGCATGTCGACGGAGCGGTAGGTGAGCTGCCCTACGCGAATAAAGTTCAAGCGGAGAGGAACGCTGAGATTGTTCTTGATGTAGTCGGCAAACATGGCAGCAATGAAGCGGTGGGTGCCTTCGCCACAGCCGCCGGCGGTCGAGGCCACTATCCAAACCTCCAGGGGTGATTCCGGACCTATGCCCTGGCCGTATTTTGTTACCATTTGCTCTATTACCTGCCCAATCGCCTGGCGATTGGCCTCATTATGTATGGTGGCGCTGCCGATGCAGGGAGATTGGGCCAATCCCCACTCCAGGGCACGAGCTCCAGAAGAAAAACGGTTTGCAAAACTGATATGGGCTTTAGCCGCCGGATCCTCAATGACTTCTTGTAGGTATTCACTTAAGTCTTCAATGCGTTCTGCGCCATTTACTGCTGCCAGCCGCTCCTTCAAGGCTTCCACCGTAGTACCAATATGCAGATCTAAATCTACAAAGAAGGAAGCCTGGTCTTTTACTCTACGCCCCCTGATGACGTTCTCATTGTGCACATCAACTTGCAGTTCGGCGCTTACGCCCAGTACCTGACGCAGGCCAAGCAGATTGACACCGCTTCCCCCACAAACGACTAAAAATCTCTTTGCCATTATTATTTTCTCCCTTACTTTAGAAGACGCGACTAGCTTTCGTAAATGTTTATTACTAGCGAATACTTATGGAGTGGGTTTCCTTCCCTTCGTTTGACTTCTACAAATTTTGAGCGCTCTGCAACCAATCATCTTTCCCTTTAAGAGAAAACCGCTATGTACCACCAATCTTTCGTCCAGGAAGATGACACTCCTGAGCCAATTTGTAATCTGTGGATTTGTTCCCTTTTCGTAGATGTTCTTGTCTTATTTGTTCAAGCTTCAATGTTCTCCTGAACAGGTCTCATTTATGCCAAATGAATGATCAGACCGAAATATAATCAATTAACCGGCCTACAAATTCGGCCGTTTCTAATTCACCCTGGAATAGTAGATAAGAATTCTCATAAGCATCATGATTACTAATATTGGCTAACCCGTGCTTTACAGTTGGGGACATAGCTGCTACATAGCCACCTCCCTCCAGCGTCGACATTACTAATTTGTGAACGCGCGGATCAGACTGTAACCTGACCACACAATCTTGTCCTCCAGAGAGTATCAGCAGGTTATAATTAGGGCTCGAGACTGATGGATCTATCTGTGTTAAGTACAGATCTGGACGCACTTTCAAACCACGTAGACCCATTTGTAAGCCAGGGTTTAATCCTACCAATTGTGTAGAGAATCCTTCAGCGCGCATTTGACATAAACAATATACCGCCGATATCTCATCAAAATGGGTAGCAACGAGAACAAGAACTTCTTTTTGTGACAAACGTCTCTCCATAAACGTCTAAAAACGTGTACATAGCTTTAGAAAAAACCATCAGTGTAGGAACACAGTTTTTATGACCCCTATATTCTAATGTCCTCCCCCCTAAACTGGATATGCTTTCAGTCTATACAATTTTTAGTGCGCTCGCAGAATTGATTTGTGCTATTTTGTGCGGTTGATTAAGCAGGGAGGGAGGCTTCGGGTTATGACGTGCGACTTTGTGCGTTTTTCGGCGAAAACGGAACTGCAATTAGCGAGACCGTGCATGATGATGGTATAGTATCTACAGTGGACAATATAATTTCTCCAATACTGGCAAAATGGCTCATTTACCCTCCCCTGATTATCAACATTTAAGAAATAATGTATATGCTGCCCTGCGTGCCTGGCAGTGTTTTGACAACACACAAGAAAACTTATTGGCCGATCTAATTTTGGTACAAGAACAATATCGTACCCTCACAAATACAAGCCCGCCTAACTTACGTCTCGGCACTAATCAGGTTTTGCTAACGCACATCAACGAACTGGAGAAGTATAATCAACCGGGGGCCGGTATCCTTTCCATGCGCTTTATCGATCGTGATATCATTCAAAAGGTGGCCAATAAACTTCATCTCAGCGAGGATCAAGTCAAACGACAGCAACGCAAAGCCATTGATTTGCTTACACGTCTCCTCCTCGCCAATGAAATGGCCGCCCGTCACATGCGTGCCCAAACGATGGAAGCCTCATTAACACCACCAACATACACAGACTTATTTGGTGTTGATAAGCTCGACAATATGTTGGTAAAGCAACTGCTACTATCTAACTCTCCTTGGGTAGTGGCCATCGTTGGTATTGGTGGGCTTGGCAAGACAGCCCTGGCTGATAAAGTGACTCGTCGGGTTATTCGAGAATTCTATTTCGCTGAGGTCATCTGGCTGCGCATAGAGCACCAAACGATGAGCGGCCGTTCTTCCTCTCCCCGCCTGACCTTCGAGGGCCTGACGGCCGAACTGGCCAAACGGTTATGGCCTGATATCGTCGATGAATTGCCACCTCAACAACGCCTTGCGCAAGTACGACAAGCGCTCAAGGCAAAGCCTTATCTTATCATCATCGATAACCTGGAAAGCGAGGCCGATACCGCTTACCTGTTAGAGCGTCTCAATGACCTGTCTGAGCCGAGCAAATTTCTACTCACCAGCCGTTCGCGTCTTTCTGAGTTGGCAACCGTCTTTAACTTTTCCTTGGATGAACTTTCTTTTCAGGATGCGGCCAACTTGATCCGTCATCACGCCCAGGATATAGGGCTTTCGCACGAAGCGACGATCACTGATGGAGACATTGAAACCATTTACGCGGTCACGGGTGGTAATCCGTTAGCGCTTAAGCTGGTAGTAAGCCTGCTGGACACCTTACCCCTGTCTCAAATACTGCTCAATTTAAAGCAAGGACGGCAAGGATCAGTAGAGGATCTATATCGTCACATTTACTGGCAAACCTGGCAAATCTTGAGCACCGAGGCGCAGCAGCTTTTCAAGGCAATGCCCCTGGTGGCTGCCTCCGGCGGTTCGATAGAATATTTAAAGCGCATTAGCGGACTTGCCGACACACAGTTGTGGCCGGCGTTGCAAGGGCTTAGAAATCGCTCGTTGCTAGAAGTACGTGGTACGGTCCAAGAAAAGAAGTATGGGATTCACCGCTTGACGGAAACGTTCCTGCAAACGGAAATTATTCATTGGCCGGAGGATGAAGCCACCTAATGAGTATGACCAAACTGCCCGATCCCCAATTTGTGAATTATATTAAGGCTGGTCTGCAATATTGGCAGGAACAAACGGAGGACAATTCCGAAGATACAATCCACCGCTTGGATGCGGACCGGCAAAACCTGTATCGTCTGGTGCAGTATGGACAGAAGCTGCCGGAAACTCAGCACGGTACTGCCATGGTGGCTTTGCAAGCCTTTTACCTCATCGAACGAAAAGGGTACTGGATGGAATGGATACCCATCTTAGAACAGGCCGCGGCGCAGTGGGTCGGGGATGACTTACGTCTTAAGGGACACATTCTTAATCGCTTAGGTTATTTATACCAATTAAACCGTCGGTTGCCGGAGGCCGTAGAGGTGCATCTTCAGGCGGAGCAAATTGCCCATCAGCTTCAGGATAAGCCCCTCCTCAACCTCAGTTATTTCTACCTTTGTGCTGATCATCGGCATCTACGCCAATATGAAAAGGCAGAAAAGTATGGACTGTTCGCCTTGGCCGGGTTTGAGCAGCAAAAGACAGATGTTAAATGGATAGCCTTCACGTTGAACGAGTTAGGAATGTTAGCTTATTTTCAGGGGAACCTACCATTAGCCCGCCAACGGCTCGAAACGGCTGCCGATTTTCATCGTCAACGGGAACAACCAACGGAATTATTACGCACTCTTCTTAACCTGATTGCCCTGTCTCGCACTGAACAAAATTACGACCTGGCGCTGAAGTATTACGAGGAAGCAGCTGGCTATTTTAATGTCATCAGTAGTGAACTTGACAAGCTCGTATTTGAAACTGCTTTAGGAGGTATCTTCTTTGAGTTAGGTCGTTACACAAAGGCCGAGGCCGCTTTTCGCCGCGCCAATTCGGCCTATTTACAGCGTTCCAGCCATCTTTACCAACGAGCACTGGTGAGACAATGTCTGGGGAATACCTTACTCCAGCAAAACAAACTAGAAGAAGCAGAAATTTATTTGCAAGAAAGTGTGACACTTTGGTCGGAAGCTGACGATGGTTTGATGTTAGCCAATACGCTAGGTACACTTGGGGAATTGTACAAGGCGAAAGATATGCCCGATCTAGCTGTTTCTTATCTAGACAGAGCCTTGCAACTATTGGATGACTATCAAGATGATGCAACGGCGATCAGATTGAAGTTAGAATTTTCAGCCTTTAAGGACTCACTGAACGAGAAATAAGCAGTCCCTTGAATAATACAAAGGACTGCTTAATACAACGGTGATGTATTCGGTTTTAGCAGTTACCAGCGGTAGGACTGGGACAGTCGCCAGCGAAAACAGGGGGTGTCACCAGCGGCGTTCCGATTAGTGACAACACAGTCAGCGCCAGTAATATGTACCAAACAACCTTGCTGTTAATGGCCTTAAGCATCTTTTTTACCTCCGTAAGATTTGGAGGCTCACTGTGGCAGGCGCGCCTGGGTCAAATGACCCTTCTCATGAGATGCACAAGAGCCAGGATTTGTATTTTTCAGTAGCAGGCCTGTTACAATACTGATGTTACGGTTTGTTGCACTCAGAATCTACGGCGATTTGCTTAAATGTTCTTAACTGATAGTTAAGTTTTAGGAAGCTTAAGAAAATGGCACACGCGCAATCAGGCAAAAGAATTAACTTGAACACGTTTGGTGGGTTGCTTCGCCATTACAGGCATCGCTGTATTGATTGGGAACGAAACAGTCGTTTGCTGTCGCAAGAACGCTTAGGTGAACTAATCGGCCAGAAATTGGGAATTAGCGGCTATTCCGGGGCAGCAATAAGCGACTGGGAACGCAATAAAAGTCATATCAACAAAGATGAACGTCGGGTGTTACTAAGCTTGATTGAAGTGATGCATACAGGTGGTGGAATAAAGTCATTAGATGAAGCCAATCAGCTATTGTTAGCAGGCAATTACCGTGACTTAAATCAAGCAGAACTACAATTGATAGACAAAGAATGGTTAAACCAAAAAACGGCCGAGTCTAATCAATATTCATATTCAACAGCAGAAGAACAAGAAGCCCTACTCCCCCCCGCAACCTACACAAGATTATTTGGTATAGAAGAAAAAAAAGCAATCATCTGTCAGCATCTTTTATCTTCCAACCCGCCATATGTCGTCATCATTACAGGCATCGGCGGCATAGGTAAGAGCACAATAGCAGATACCGTTGCCCGCCAGCTCATTCAAACCAGGCATTTTGCTCAAGTTATTTGGCTTAGTACAAATACCTCTAATGATCAAACATCTGAGGCAAATTCCTCTTCCACTTTTGCCAACCTGGTTACAAAATTAGGAGAAAGATTACTGCCCAACACTCTAGAACGCGAATCGGTAGAAAGACAATTATTTCAGGTGCGTCGTGAACTAAAAAAAAGGCCCAACTTAATTATTCTTGACAATTTAGAAGGAGACATATCATTGCATTTTTGGGAAAATCTGAGAAGACTAACTAACCCCTCTAAGTTCCTATTAACCTCTCGCATTTACCCGCCAGATACATCCGACTTTTACCTATTGAACTTGAGTGAGTTACCCTTAAAAAGTTCAATCGGTCTGTTACGTCATCAAGCATTAATTGTAGGCTCTACCGAATTATCTCATCTAACTGACCAAAACCTTACGGATATTTATAACATTGTTGGAGGAAATCCTTTTGCTCTCCGTCTTGTGGCAAAGCTCGCCATCATTTATTCCCTGCCACAAATTCAGGCAAGCTTGAAACGAGGCCAAACAGGTGCTATTGCCCAAATGTATATGGATATTTATCATGAAGTATGGCAAACACTTCAACAAACAGAAAAGCAACTTTTACAAACCATGCTGCTCGTGGGATATACAGGCGCACTTGTTGAACAATTGCAAATAATCAGCAAATTGGATGAAGACAACTTTGAGCAGGCTTTACACCAACTAATCAATTACTCGCTAATTGAGCCACGAGGCAACATTTATACCCAAAGATACGGCATTCACAGTCTAACTGCCCAATACCTACAAAATCAGAAAGAAACTTCTGATATGACCTTTACCGAATCGAATTTAGTAAACTTAAAATATTGGCATGAGTACTTAGCGATTGATTCATGAGTAGAAGTAATCTTGATATTGAACGTTATAATATTTTTCGAGCCATAGAGTTTGGTTTTATGCTTCCTTCTCAGGAAATGCAAACTGTAAGGCACGTCCTCATTGATTTATTACGAGAAACATCCCACTTTATGAAACAGCGAGGTTATTGGCTGGAATGGTTACAAACTCTTGAAAGAATTGCTGAACGAAACAAGGTAGAGGACGCCCAATTACAATGTAAATTGTTCAATCAGTTAGGAGATTTATATCGCTTAACTCAGCAGTTTCCCAAAGCCATCAAGGCTCATAAGAAAGCAGAAACGCTGGCCCGTCAATCGAATGATGAAGTCGAGCTAGGGCACATCTATTTTTACCTGGGCATGGTTCATCTACGCAATAGAGAGCACAAACAGGCGGAAGACTTTGGGCAAAAATCATTGAACATATTCTCGCGCCATAAACCAGATCGCAAGGAAATGGCAGGTGTTCTAAATTTGCTCGGTTTGGCAGCACGCTCTCGTAACGATTTGGAAACGGCTGAATCCCGACTCAGGCGCTCAATTAACTTGCGCCTCCGTACAAATCAACCGGTTGATTTAGCAAGAACGTTAAACAATCTGGCAATTGTCTTACAGGAACAAGAAAAGTGGAAAGAAGCCTTACACTACTTTGCCGAAGCCAAACAGACATTGGAAACGACAGATAGCGAATTGGACCGAGTTATGGTAGCCCTTTCGGAAGGAACCTTATTCTTCAGAATGGGCCAATATGTCCAGGCTAGAGAAACCTTTGAAAAGATTGACATGCCATTTCTTGAGCAATCAGGACATTTACTCTACCAGGCTTTAGCAACAAATAACTTAGGAGCAGTATTTATCTCACTAGAACAATTTGATGAAGCAGAGACCTGCTTACGGGAAAGTATAGAGTATTGTCGTAAAATTGGAGATGATCTCAGGTTAGCCAAAACACTAGCTGCGCTATCGGAAGCTTTAACCAAACAAGGAAACAAGCAAGCCGCTCTTGATACTATTGATGAAGCAAATGCCTTATTGACGAAATTACCCGCTGGTTCGGAAGGGGAGCGGCTGTACAAGGATTTGGTCGAGCAGAAGGAAAAAGTAAGTAAAAATTAAAAAGGGGTTATCTAGGTTGACCAGATAACCCCCATAGTAAAATGCTTAATTTGTTAACGTGGCTCTATTTGCAAATAAGATGCCCAAACCAGAGGAATGCGTAGTCAAGAATATTGTTTACATAATTGATATTTGTCCCAGCGCATCCAGTGGCTGATTCGCAATCAGCGATAGGAATAATACTCGAGGTGTCGCCACTGCTTTCATTACCCTGGCATTCATTATATACGGAATATACGGAACAAGTAGAAGACATACCATCTTCATGCACTAGAATCCCTGGGGCGGTTTGTGGGGCATCTCGCAACTGATGGTGTACATATCCATACCCCAACAGGGTGAGGATGATAATGATCCCAGCAATGCCCCAAAAGACAAATATAAGCAGATTGCGACATCCTTTTGTTGTTTTTAGGCAATAATTTTCTGAACAAGTGTAATTGGTGTGTTTTAAATTTTTGCAAGACATTTTTTGTACCTCTTGGTTATCACACACCGCTGCGGTGGTAAAAAATAAAGTGGCTAGCCTTTCATGGGTAAAGATACAAAAAAAAATGATGGATAAATCGAACAACCTGTTGGGATGAAGGCCACAGTTTTGTAGGGTAAATCCCACAAAATTTTTTTAGCAAAACAACAATGTCAGTAATGTAAAGGACGAGGAAATGGGTAGATTTGAAGAATTGCTTCGTCAGCATCGTAAAAATTCGCGGGATCCAAAGAGTGGGGAAAGTCCGCTGACACAAAGGAAATTGGCGGAGTTGGCAGGTTACAGCGACGCCCAAATAGGGTTTTGGGAAAACGGCCGTCGTGACATCAGGCGAGATACCTTGATCAATCTCATTCAAATCTTTTGTCAACAAGGTGGGCTAAATAAGCTGGAAGAAGCCAATCGTCTCTTGAAACTGAAAAGATATGAAGATCTCAATGATGACGAAATTCAGAAAATTGCCCCTGAATGGTTGGGATTACCCGATGGAGTAGAGGTTACTATTAGCCAACATACCTACCGGTTTACAGAATCACCACCCACTCCGTCACCCACATGGGGAACCTCTTTAGCTAATTTAACGTTTCCCTTCCTCACCCCACCTCTTCCCCCTCAAGGCGTTTTCGGCCGTGATGAATTGCTAACCCAAATTTTTGACAAATTGAAATTTCAAGAACCCGATGCGGTCAACATTCCGCCCGTTGCCCTACATGGCATGGGAGGAATCGGCAAAACAACATCTGCTATAGCTATTGGGCGTTTGCCATTCATCCCGCAACATTTTCCCGACGGCGTTTTGTGGGTGGCCGTTGGGCAGAATCCCACTATTCGCATTCTCTTGGATGGCTGGGGGCGGGCATTGGGAGTAGATTTGCTGCCCGAACGGGATGAAAAGGCGTGCCAGGAACGATTACGCGGTATTCTTTACCATCGTCGTGTTTTACTTCTTGTAGACGATATATGGGAGATCGAGCATGGGCAATTCTTCCAGGTGGCCGGACCTCAATGTCGCACATTATTCACTACACGCGAACCAAATGTTGCTCGCAATCTTGCCACCCCTCAAAACACCCTCCGGGTGGATTTGTTATCCCCTGAAGCATCATTGGCATTATTAAACCATTTGGCTCCAACGGCCGTGGCTAATGACAGAGAAAGCGCTCAACGACTTTGTGAGCGTCTTGAGTTCTTGCCGCTGGCAATTACATTAGCCGGCCGACTATTAGAAGATGAAGCAGATGTACCTTCTCGCATGAAGCGATTGCTAAAAGAACTGGTCGATCGACAAGATGATTCATCTGTACCTCTTGACCTTATACAAGAGGAAGGTCGCATTGGGGGTGATGAGCAACGGCCGATTTCAGTAGGTGCCATTCTAGGCATGAGTATTGACAGGTTAAAACCTGTCCACAGGGAGCGATTTGCCATGGCTGGCGTCTTTGGCGGTGACCCCCTCACCTGGGATATTGATGCAGCTGCTTTTGTATGGGAATGCACTATAGAAGATGCGGAAGCAACCACATCCCTTCTCATCAAACGCGGTCTTGTCGAACGCCGAGACAATGAATATTGGATGCACGCCCTCCTAGCCGATTACGCCGAAGCATTGATGAATGAAATGGGATTATAAATCACCTTAAAAGATAGTGGAGAATGTCCTTTCCATTTAATGCACAATACCGGCATGCTGAATATTACCTAAATAGGTTGCGTCAGCTAGATGATTCCTATGAGCACGGGGATAAAGAGGTTTCAGTCATTTTAGCAGAACTCGACTGTCTTTGGGAGCAGATTCGACGGGGTCAAGTATGGGCTGCAACGCACGCCAAAGTGATTGATGAAGCGGCAGAGATGTGCAGCGGCTATCCCATTGTTGGGGCAAACCTGCTCCACTTGCGTCAAAATATAAACGAAAATATTACATGGTCAGAAGCCGCGCTCGCTTCAGCTCGGCGGCTTGGCCAGCGAAAAAGTGAAAATGCTCTGTTAGGCAACCTTGGCACAACATACCATAAATTAGGTGAGGCTAATCGTGCACTCCAATACCTTGAACAAGCTTTAATTATCGCTCAGGAGCTTGAAGATGCTAAAAAAGAAATAAACGCCTTAGGTAACAAAGGCATCATCTACGACAGTATAGGTGACCATGAAAACGCTATGCTATGTTATAAAGCAGCATTCACTATCAGCGAGAAAATCAATGATAAACATGCATCATTTTTGTCTCTTGGAAATATGGGATTGGTGTACCATGGACTTGGACAATTCCAAGAGGCGATTGACTGTACTCAGCAGGCTCTGACAATTGCTCGCAACTTACAAGACAGGCTCGGTGAATGTCAATTACTTGGTAACTTAGGGCTTATTTTTGATGATTTAGAATTTTATCAAATAGCAATTGATTTCTATCAAGAAGCACTGGACATTACACAAGAGCTGGAAAACAAATACAATGAAGGAAATTGGCTAAGCAATTTAGGCGCAGCTTATTATTCTCTGGAAGAGTACGAACAGGCAATAACATATTTTCAGAAAGCACTAGAAAAAGCACGCCTTACGGGAGACATGCCTGGTGTGGCAAGCCGATTAGGTAATATGGCTACAGTTTATGCCGATCTGGAGCAATATGAAGATGCTATTAAATGCTACCAACAGGCATTAATAATTACTCGTCAGATTTCCGATACGCAAAGTGAACAACATTGGCTAGGTGGTCTAGGTAATGTTTTTCTAAAGTTAGGGAAGTTTCAGGAAGCTATTCACTCTTATCAACAAGCTATAACTATTACCCGGATTATCAAAGATGAAAGCAGAGAATGTGATTGGTTAATCAATATGGGGGTTGCCCACAACAGAGCAGGAGAGAGGAAGTTGGCGATTCATTATTATGAACAAGCGCTCTATCTTGCCCGCCAAACAAACAATCAACAGGGCGAAGCCGATTCCGCCTGGAACCTAGGTCTTGTTTATGCAGATCTGGCTCAATACCAGCAAGCGATCGACTGGATGACGATCACAGTTGATTACAAACGTATGCATGATGCCCCTGACTTAGAAGACTGCGTCAAGGTTTTGGCAGAAACAAGCCGCAAGATAACAAACGAGACAAAGCCATGAAGAAAGCTTTGGAACACTGCACTCTTTACTATCAAACCTGAATTTGGATTTAATATAGGGAAAGATTTCTCCAAATTGGTGGAACTGTTCTGACAAAACTGAACCAACGAGTTGATGACTTAAGCACTATTAACAAAATCTATCCACAAATTAGGAAAGTGTGGAAATATGCCCGTGATACTGTCCTTTGGAGACTGTTTCCCGCAAGACGGTGCGGACCACACTCAAAAAATGAACTTAAGCCTTGGTTGAAAGAGCAGTGGTGCATCCCGGAAAAAAGCGCCGACTTTGTTTGCACGATGAAAGATGTTCAGGAACTTTACCATCAACCTTATAATCCCAGAGCGCCAACGGTGTGCTTAATGAAGGCAGTAAACAGAAGCATTTGTCTATAGGCACTTTCCCACCGAAAGTTACATAAACGGTATCCGTCAATAGATGATTGCTGAATAACCAGACTATTTCCAGTGAACTTCAGCCGTCTCCCTGATAATTGATGACCGCTGAGGTCAAACAATGGCCCACAAAAATATTGACATGGTTCACGACAACTTGAACAGATTACACAATGTTACTGAAAGTAGTACTGTCACCATGAACAACAGCGTCAACCGCACCAAAGGATTACATGCCCTTTATTATTGGCAATATGTTCGTAATCATCCCGAAGATTGGGATTGGTTCGATGCAATGTGGCCTCAGATAAAACGGGCCTGGGAATGGATACAAAGGGAGGGCTCAAACCCATCGGCGATTTTAGCCTACATTTCGACATTTACCCCTTTACAAAAGCGACTTGGCCTTTGGGCTACTATTATTTTTTGGGGTAAGCAGGGGTTAATTGCTGCTGAGCAGTTGGGGGAAAAAATGTATTTGGCGACTATATTAAGTAATTTGGGTAACGCTTATCGGAATTTGGGTGAGCTTCACGATGCTCTCGCATATCATAAGCAACAATTGATAATCGCTCGCGAAGTCGGTAATCAACAAGCGGAAGCTGAAGCACTCGGGTGGTTAGGAACCGCCCACACTAATTTGGGGCAAGTTGAGACCGCCATAAAATACCATAACCAATCGTTGACAATCGCTCGCCAAATCGGCGAGAGACAATATCTGGCAAGTAATTTGATCAACCTGGGGATTGCCTGGTCAATCAAGGGAGAAATTCAACAAGCAATAAATTTTTATGAAGAGGCTATGGCAATAGCAAAGCAAATAGGTGATCGAGAATTGGAAGCGGCAGCTTTGCATGATCTTGGTCTTGCCTATAATGCGTTAGGCGAGGTAAAACGCGCGATTGATCTGCACAAACGCGCCTTATCAATTGTGCAGAAAATTGGCAACAAACAAGCAGCAAGCAATATTTTAGGCAGTCTGGCTTCCGTTTATCTAACAATTGGCGAACCAGACGACGCGCTTGAGCTTTCCAGGCAGGCACTAGCTATTGAGCGTGAGGTTGGCAACCAGCGCGGAGAGGGAATTGTTCTGGGAGATTTGGGCAACACTTATTTTTCTCTCGGAAAAGGGCAACAAGCCTTATCATTTTTTGAACAGGCGTTGGAAATTGCTCGTCGGGTTGGCGACCGTCAAAATGAGCGATCGGTATTTGAAAGCATGGGAAACGCTTATACTTATCTCGGAGACCGGTCTTCCGCCATCAATTACTACGAAAATGCATTAGCCATTAATCGTGAGCTAGGTGATCGGCATGGTGAAGTAACGAGTTTGAGTAATCTGGGTAATGTTTATCTTGAGCTAGGTGAGATAGAAAAGTCCATTTCATATTGTAAACAGGGGTTAAGGCTCGTTGATGACACTGGCAATCAAAAAGGCGCGTGTCTCTGTCTAGGCATTTTAGGCAGGATTTATAGTGTTTCCGCTGACTATGAGCGCTCATGTGAATATCACCGGCGCGCTTTGAAGATTGCATGTCAAATCGAAGACCGTCGCGCTCAAAGCGTCGCCCTGTCGAATTTAGCCCAAAACCATGCTGCTTTAGGGGAGCTTGATGTAGCGTTGAAGTGTGGTGAGGAAGCGTTAGCTATTGATCGGCAGGCTAATTATAGGAATGAAGAGGCTGATACGCTCCTCGGAATCAGCCGTATTCATTCTCTTGCAAATAGACTGGCTGATGCTATAGATTGCTGTCGACAAGCGCTATCTATTAAACTTGAGACCGGTGACCTTAATGGTCAAGGGCGAGCAAGGTACAATCTGGCGAATAACCTCGTCCTTTCAGGTAAAGTCCATGAAGCTATTAGACACTATAAAACCTGTTTGCTGATTACCCGACAAGCAGGCAATCAGTATGCTGAAAGTGAGACACTTACAAATTTAGCGGCGGCTTTTCTGATTTTAGGTAAAACTTATGAAGCCATCAAATATTTTGAAGAACATCTTTCCATTGCCCGTGAGCTTGGAGACCGACAATTGGAAGCTCAACTATTAAATAAATTGGAAAAACTCCCTTAAGAACTACCTTAGCACAACTGAAAATCACCCGAAACCGATTCCCTTTTACTCAACCACTGCCTTAAACTTGTTTCGCCAACTTGAGGATCGGGCATAATATGAAGCACGGGCTCTTAATAATCTAGCTATAACCAACTATGATCAAGGAGACATTGAAACAGCTATCAAATATTTTCAGTCAGTTCTTGTTGTTTTTGAGGATATAGGGGATGAGCGAAATATGGTACGTATTCTCGACAATTTGATGAAAGTCCAGCAAGCTCAAATACAGTAATGAGTCGGGTACGTCTTCGCTATATTCAATATTGGTCCCAGTTTAGCCAAAAGTATCAAGAGGATTGGTCTGTCTTGGAGCAAAAGTTCGATCAATTAGTTCGGACTTGGGATATGCTTGTTCATGATGATAGTTTGACCATCAATCAACAAGTTAGAGAAACCTACATTCTTAACTATTTGTTCGTGTTAGACACTTTTTTAGAAAAGCGAGGTTTCCTTAAACAAAACATTTCTTGGATCCAACGCGGTATCATCGCTGCACGGTTTCTAGAAAAATTTGAATTGTTGGGCCGATTAGGACAAGATCTAGGGTGGTGTTATCGGGTTTTGGGGGAGATCCAAAAAGGGCAAGAATATCTGGAGATAGCGTTGAATCTTCGTCGGAGGTTTGGACCACGTATTGGAGAGGGAACGACCTTAAATATGCTAGGTATAGTATATGATGATTTAGGAGCTTACCAACAAGCAATTGAGACCTTTGAAAAGGCCTTAACTATCCGACGAGAAGTAGAACATCAGGCCGGAGAAGCAATTACACTGCACAATCTAGCCGCTACTTACTTTAATGTTGGTGAACGGCAAAGAGCAGAAGAATGTTATCTGGCTGCACTCGCATTAGCAAAGGAGATCAATGACAGGCATAGTGTGGCAGGTACATTAAATAATCTGGGAGGGCTATGGATGATGAGCGGAAAAATGGTCCAGGCAATCTCTGTCTTTGAGGAAGCGTTGAGTTTATTTGAGCAGTTAGGAGATCAGGTACATGTAGCAACTGTCAGAAATAATCTAGGACTATTATTTAGTTATCAGGGAGATCCTCGACAGGCAATCAACTGGTTGGAGAATGCTTTGAACTGGCAGCGTCAGGCTGGATTGGATCCAGCTGTAACGCTCAACAATCTCGGTACAATTTACGAAGGAATTGGTGAATTAACGACAGCATTAACCTATTTTGAAATGGCACTATCGTTAAATCAGAAAGCTGGACGGAAAACCAATATTGCAGCAAACTTAAACAATATCGCTGGTATCTATGTTCGGTTAGGAAAACGGGAGCAAGCAACTGTCAACTATAAGAAAGCTTCAAAAATGGCCGACCAATTGTGTGAGTACCAAAAAATTGCAGGGATAGCTAACAATTTAGGTAGTTTTTACTATTACGAATCTCGTTACGATAAAGCCAAATCACAGTTTGAAAAGGCGCTTCAAATCTATGAACACATCCACGAAACAAAAAGAAAAGCGCAAACATTTAACAATTTGGGTGCCTTAGCAAAAACCCGAGGAGATCTGGAAAAAGCAAGGGAATACTTCATTGAAGCGTTTACACTTAATGAATTGGCACAGGATATTCAGAGTCAATCAGTCAATTTGAATAATTTAGGGGTAGTTGCTAGTTTAATGGGTGATATGGATTTAGCAATTGTTTATTATATGAAAGCTCTACATTTAAGAAGGCAAATTGAGGACAAGGAAGGTATCTCTCGCACGCTCTATAACTTGGCACAAGTATGGATCACCCTAGAGGATATTACCCAAGCAGAAGAAATGTTGCAAGAAGCATATACTCTCAGTGAGCAACAGGGGTTTTCAAATTTTCAAAAAGTGAAAAGCTCCCTACAAATGCTTCAGGACAGTTCTGCATAAGAGTTATTGCTGCTGTCGCATTTTGCGAGCCTTGATTGCTTTAAACTACAAATGATAAGCATAGCACACCGGAATCACGCCACTTTTTTCTAAATTTTACACAAAATCGTCCTGAAAATAAGGTCTAGTTTATCAAACAGTGGCTGCAAATAGAAAAAGCCTGGATCTGGATAAGTCAGCAACCAGGGATGGAACAAATGGCACTTTTTACATGATGACCTTCTTTGATTTTCAAGAAGAATTCGGTCTTTGGCAAGAGGCTATCACATGGGCGAAGCAGGGCGTTGAGTTGATACCGTAGTATGCAAAAATGTGGATCACAAGCAGCTACTCGAGAGAAAATGCCTGATGTTGGCTTAGCCAGGACCTTTGCTACAATCCTGCTACCTTTTAATGGGAGTGGCACATTTTTATGCTTTGGTCCTTCATCGGGAACATCTTCTCCGTTCTTCTATCCCTTGCCCGTGTCAGTCGTTTGTCTGAAAACAATAAGGATTTAGAAATCATAACCTTCCGGGATCAACTCGATGTCATGGCGCGAAAACAAAAGCAGCCCATCAGCCCCAATCGGGCTGAAAAAGCAACATTGGCGATCTTGACAGGCCAATTGAAGAAAAACACCAAGCGAACGATTCGCCAGCTTGGGGATGTCATTCGCATCGTCAGACCGGAAACGGTCATTTGTTGGCATCGAGAGTTGGTAAAGCGCAAATGGGCACAGCCACCACAGAAAAAAGTTGGTCGCCCCAAAATCAATCAAGATACAGAGAGCTTGATTGTACGTCTGGCCAAGGAGAATCTGCGCTGTGGTTACTATCGTATCGAAGGCGAACTCAAGAAGCTGGGTTATGTTGCTTCCCTGACGACAGTTCGCAATGTTCTCGACCGGAACGGCATAGTGCCGGCTCCAGTTCGCTTTGGATCCATTGGCTGGCGACAACTCATGAATCATTACAAAGAACAGCTGTTGGCCTGTGACTTCTTTACCGTAGAAACGATTTTTCTGCGGACTATCTATGTGCTGATATTTATTGAATTAGGCACACGACGAGTCCCTCGCATAGTCTTGTTTGTAACTGAAAAAGTAGCCCCTCCCCCATTTTAGCTGAGGGTGGTCTTGACGCGGCTGTTCCCCAGAAACGATTAATTTTGGGAGGATAAATATTTACAAGTTGAGAGCTAAGCCCTACTTCATATTGTGAATTTGGGGAAACTCTTGTTGATCAATCAAAAGTAACCACTTCCGTTTGGCAACTAAACCCGTGATCAGGGTTTTGCATACTACGGCCTCTTACCAGGCCGAAAACGGCCGATAGACAAGAAAAAAGCCGCCCATTCTTCTTCCTAGAGGAAACGGCGGCTTATTTGTCTTAGCACTTTAACAACTTACCAGAAATAAAGCACCTCGACACTACGGGCATTGGATCAGAATGCCCTAAACGGGAGCGACGGGGGTCGAACCCGCGATCTCCGGCTTGACAGGCCGGCGTGTTAACCACTACACCACGCCCCCTCTTGTTAAGAGGAGAAATATTATCAGATGTGTACATTCATGTCAACAAAATACTATCTCTTCTTACCCATTAAAAATTCAAAATTGTGTTCCCGGTCCCGTGATTGAGTTAACAACGTTTCAGCCGCTTTTATCGCTTCCCCAGCCGTCACGCCAATATCCCAGGTAAACGGCCGTTCCTCCTCTATCTCACTTAAATCTCGCCACAATGTCTCGACATTCCCCCGCTTCGTATAAGGCATGGAGTAGCTCGGATCATTCAGTCCATAAATGGCCAGCGTCGGACAGCCGGTTGCCGCAGCGATATGCGTTGGCCCGGCATCATTGCCAATATATAAATCTGCCACCTCACACAAGGCGCCAACCTCATCCAACCGCAGCCGGCCGGATAAATCGCTCACTTTTCCCGGCATCAATCCCGCAATATCCTTCACCAACGGCCGTTCTTCTTCAGAGCCGATCAAAACCACGCGCGCGCCATGATAACGCTGTAAATGGTTTCCTAAAAGGGCGAAACGTTCCACAGGCCAGCGTTTAAGCGGTGAAGAACGCAGCGGATTCATCCCGCCTCCAGGATGCATAATAACCAGCGGCACATCTCCTAGCCAATCGATCTCTTCAATGAGCAGCCGGGTCGCATTCCGTCTCGCGCTGTCCGATGGGTAAAATTCGGAACTCACGCCTTGAATGATTTCCTCTTCAATGCCTATGGCTTGCGCCAAACTCAAGTTTGTCTCAGCCGCATTGCAGGGTTCTTCTGGCAAATTCACACCAATCGTATGGGCAAAACCACGGCCACGTGCATTGATACCGACACGCTGTTTGATGCCGGTCCGCCAGGCGATATAACTCAAAATTCCCGACCGGCTGGGAACAAAACAAGTATCATATTGCTCCTCGCGCAAAACTTTGGCCAGCTTTTTTATTTTCGCCCAGCTACGCCTCTGTATCCCGCTCTCTCCGATATTGATTAACTCCGTCAAACGAGGATTTCCAGCAACTGCCGGTCGCGCCCAATCACTCACTCCCCAATCAATACGCGCATTGGGAAAGCTTTGGCCCAATGCTGCTAGCAGAGGCGTGGCCAGCATGATCTGGCTCAAACAACATGCATGCAGGATGAGAATCTTTTCCGGCGGTTCAAATGGTTTGCGTCCCTGCAGGGCAAATGGGATACGGGCCAGGCGGGTCGCCGTCACCGTTAACCAATTTTCGCGCGGCATTGTTAATTCCCCACCATAATAAAATCCTGGATCTGAGCAAACTTTCCTTCCCCAATGCCGGGTACATTCATTATTTCTTCAATTCGCGAAAACGATCCATTGGCCTGCCGGTAATCTAAAATCTTTTTCGCTGTAACCGGGCCAATGCCCGGCAGTGATTCTAATTCATTTTGTTCGGCACTGTTAATATTAAGCAAGCCCCCTCCAGACCCAAGCGGGATCTCTCCTGACCTTTGAAAAGGGGTTGGCTCATTGAGAACGGGTGGGGGCGCTGACTCCTCTCCCAATGCGGGAATGTGGATATGCGTGCCATCGACTAGGGGGTGGGCCAGGTTGATGACGGCCGTATTGGCCTCATCAGTAAACCCTCCGGCCGCTTCCACCAACTGCTTGACCCGACTGCCAGGTTCAAGTGCATAGACATCCGGCTCCAGGACATGGCCACTGATATAAGCGACAATGGGTTGAGGTGTTGCGGTTGGCGCTGGTGTCTCCGTGGGATCGGGCGGCACAATTTTGATGGGTTCCGGCTGCGAGCAAGCCGTAAGAAATGACGCGAGGACCAGGACAGCCGTCGCCATGATAACCCAATTAGAAATCTTACCGGCCGCTACCTTCATCCCTTGACCACTGCGACAGGCACAATCCGTGCCACTTTTTTAGCGATACCCGCTCCATGCACGACTTCAATCACCCGGTCGACATCTTTATAAGCAATGGGCGCCTCTTCAGCCAATCCCTTTAAACTGCCAGCACGAATGTGAATTCCTTTTTCTTCCAACTGCAACCGCAGATCATGACCTCGAACCGTTTTCTTAGCTTTCGTCCGGCTCATCGTGCGTCCGGCCCCGTGACAGGTGGAGCCAAAGCTTTGGGCCATTGAACCTTCTGTTCCAACCAGTACCCAACTGGCCGTGCCCATCGATCCGGGAACTAACACCGGCTGACCCACATCACGATAACGATCCGGCAGCACAGGTGAGCCCGGTCCAAAGGCGCGCGTTGCTCCTTTGCGATGTACGCAAACGTCTACTTTCCGGCCATCCACCTTATGATTCTCAATTTTAGCCATATTATGAGCAATATCATAAATCTGGTAAACATGAAAATTGCGCACCCGACCGGCCAGGGCACTTTCAAAACTTTGGCGGATCAGATGGGTCAAGACCTGCCTGTTGACAAACGCATAATTGGCTGCGGCGCGCATGGCCGCCAAGTAATCCTGACCTTCCGGGCTGCTCAATGGTGCACATACCAATTCCCGGTCCGGTAATTCAATCCCATACTTATGAACAACCGGCTGAAATCTTTTCACATAATCGGTGCAGACCTGGTGACCAAAACCCCGTGAACCACAATGGATCTGAACGACGATCTGGCCCGGAAATAAACCCATACGTTTGGCAGCTTTTTCGTAAAATATATCATCCACTACATCAACTTCGATGAAGTGGTTCCCTGCTCCCAATGTGCCAATTTGCTGTAGTCCCCGTTGGATCGCCCGGTCGCTCACCTTGCCGGCATCTGCCCCAGCGATACGGCCGCTTTCTTCTGTATGTTCCAGGTCCATATCTGTAGCAAATCCATTTTTCTTGGCCCATTTTCCTCCTTGCTGCACCAAAGCAATAAGTTCATGCCGCTTCAGCTTTATATCCCCTCCCCGGCCGACGCCATGGGGGCAGTTACGCTGCAATTGATTGGCCAGCTCATCCAAATATGGCGCAACCTCTTGCTGATCAACATGGGTTCCCAACAGCCTGACGCCGCAGTTGATGTCATACCCCACCCCACCGGGTGAAATCACACCATCAGGCAGTTCTGTAGCCACAACGCCCCCAATCGGAAAACCATAACCCTGGTGGATGTCGGGCATCGCCAGGGCATACTTTAGAGCGCCGGGCAAGGTGGCCGTATTAGCTAACTGATCCAGGCTCTTATCCCCTAATGCGCCATCCAGCAGTTCTTCATTGGCATAAAATCGAGCCGGCACACGCATATCCGGCCGGTAGGACCGCGGAATTTCAAATAAGTAAGGTGAAATTTGATTGAAATCTTGACGCTTCATCTTTTTACCCTATACATCAAAAACAATGGTTGCCTCAAAGCCAACATCTGTTCGTTTTACCTCCAACTCATGATAGGTAACCGCCTTAATGTGCTTATGCAAGATCTCAGCTCTACCCCCTTTGATGACAGCCTTAAGATATGTTTGCCTGACTTCAGGCATGTCAAACGAATGGAATACTATTTGCTCCATTTCCGCCCAATAAGCTAATTCACTCAGCCAATCAACGAGCAAGCTTTCTACGTCAACGGCCGATAGTTGTACATCTCGTACAATATCCTTAGGCAAGGTTTGCAAGTCACCGGCAATCAGCATGCTCATGCCCTCGGCCGCGTGTTGAAACAATCTGGCCAGGCTTTGCCCCCGCACCCGAATCGACCAATCGGCCGTATGCTCAACTACCTCAAAATTTTCCTGAGCCATGTCGTCCTCATAAAACTCATTGTAACATGATGTGATCCCCACCTCAATCCTGTTCATTGGACTTTGCTGGTCCCAGCAAGATAAGGTATCTTACCTTAGCAGGTTCCTGGAAGTCACATGAGCTTACCTAAAACATTTAGAATCATGATACTCAGCAAATTAAAGGAAACATTTTCCGATCAATTTTTCAAGGTGATTTATTATGAGTGAAGATAGTAAAGAAAATACCCAACCCAAAAAAGCAGCAAAAAAGCGCATCAACATTCATCTACCCAAAGATTTGGAGCCTCAATATGCCAACATCGCTTTTATCAGCCATTCCTTCGCCGAACTGGTGATAGATTTCGCCCAGGTGCTGCCCCGTTCCCCCCGTGGCAGCGTAAAAGCGCGCGTTGTCATGACCCCCATGCATGCCAAAATGTTGCAACTGGCGCTCGCCCAAAATTTGGCAAACTACGAAAGGCAGTATGGTGAGATTCGTTTGCCCCAGCAAGGATCAGCGCTGGCCGACAACTTTTTCCGTTTTCCGCTAGAAGGGTCCGATGACGATAACGATGAAAATGAAGATCAATAACCTGAACAGGACATCATGGACCGATTAGATCAAACAGCAGAAACCATCCGCACCTACTTTGAAGAAGTCAATAATGCCCGAAACCTGGCCTATAATCGCTCGCGCAGCCTGATTAGCCTCTGTGCACGCGCCATTCGAGCCGTCCATCGCGACGAATGGCAAACGGCCGAAAAATTGATCGCCGAAGCCCGAAAGGCAGCTAATGCCTTAATCACCGATGTAGAAGATTACCCGGCCCTTTATTTTGCCGGATATACCCAGGACGCCATCAAAGAATTTGTTGAAGCCAACCTGACCTATGCCCTAGTGCGCAATCGCCCCCTGCCCCTGCCGGAAGAGCTGGGAGCCGAATACAATACCTGGCTCAATGGCCTGGCTGAGGCAGCGACAGAACTGCGCCGGCGCATCCTGGACATCATTCGTCATGGCCATGATGATGAGGCTGAATCTCTGCTCGATGCCATGGACCAGATCTACAGCATCCTGGTCACCTTCGACTTTAACGACAGCATCACCGGCGGATTGAGACGGCGAACAGACACCGTACGGGCCGTGCTGGAACGAACACGCGGCGATGTCACGACCAGTCTACGCCAGGCCGAACTGGAACAGGCATTGGCCATGCTGGAAAAACGCCTCAGTGATGCCTGATCTAGCTACCCGACAGTTTAGAAATAGGACGGTTGGGGATGGCAAGTCCAGGATTGGTCAGAGCCGATAGAGGATTGCTAAAGCATTCCGGTTGACGAAGGTTAGCGTGTTTTCATGCGATAAACAACTTGTTACTTGGATTTACCCTTGCGTGCGCCATTAAAGATAGAAACATCAAAACTTGATCCCTAAGGACTTTCCTCACGGCAATTGATAAGAAAAGTGTCAGATGTCAGGGAATTAACAGTAATTGATCTGCTCCATAGTGGTTCGCCCGATTCATCTAGTTCCGAAATAATTATTTTGGATCCCTCAGATTGCGGCACCCCTCTGTTCAAATGGTTTTCGACGGCAGTGTCGAGAGCTTCAAGCCTAAGTCCACAAGATACAACTTTCGCGCGCGCTGCCAGAGAGCTGCCATGCTCTAAGCTTACCACAGGTTGGTCGCCCCATTCACCACCATCCCAATATACTCCGGCACCCTTGTTTTCCGGCGGTTGGGTTGCGTTGTCCGCTGTGTCCACTCTATCGTCCCTGGAAATAGTTAGCGCAGCTCTTGCGTCTGGTTGGGTGTTTTTGCCACCAGCCTGACATCCAATTAAGAGTATGGCAACAAGACAGAAAAAAGCATAAGAAATCTTTTTATTCATGATTGTCCACCCCTTGAGTTTAGGTTTGCACTATACCATAAATTTGGGAAATTGGATTGTTCGATACTTCAACATTCTGTAACCTGAAATTTGACAACTTTTATAAAATGATTATCGTCGATATGTCAAGTGAAAAGTTGTCAAATTGCTGTGCAAATGATTTTTGTAACAGTGAAAAATTGAATTACTAAAAAAGTTGACACACGCCCTGCCCTTTGATAACATGCCCATACGATGAACGAGCGTATCAGAAACATGACAACCATCAGCAAGGTACAGGCGGCCGCTGCTGCCGGCCAGACCCCTGGTCTGGAGTGTTGTGCTGCCTGATTCGTGCCGCTGATAAGGCTTTTACAACCGCCAGATCGGGATTACGGTCTGGCGGTTTTTTGTTGCTCAGTTAAAATTTAGCGGTGAAAGCAAAAGAAATAAGAGGATCAAGATGATACCAAAAACAACCAATGAAATCAGGGAGGCGTTTTTAGATTTTTTCGCCGAATTCAGCCATGAGGTCGTGCCGAGTTCACCTCTGCCCCTGCATAATAACCCCACACTTCTATTTACCAATGCGGGGATGAACCAGTTCACAGATGTGTTTCTGGGTAAGGAGAAACGGCCGTATAACCGGGCTGCTTCGTCGCAAAAATGCATGCGCGTAACCGGCAAGCACAATGACCTGGAAAACGTGGGACCGTCGCCCAGGCACCATACTTTTTTTGAGATGCTGGGTAATTTTTCCTTTGGCGATTATTTCAAGAAAGATGCTATCCGCTTCGCCTGGGATTTTGTTACCGGCGTGCTGAAATTAGAACCGGAACGCCTGTGGGCTACGATCTACACTGAGGATGACGAGTCATTTGAACTATGGCAGGAATATTTACCGGCAGAAAAGATCTTGCGCTTTGGCAAAAAAGATAATTTCTGGGAAATGGGTGATGTCGGGCCATGCGGACCCAATTCGGAAATTTTCTATTTCGTCGGTGATCTGAACAAATGCGTCCCCTCACGCCTGAATGCTGATGATGACGAGGAGTTCCTGGAGTTCTGGAACCTGGTCTTCATGCAGTTCAACCGGGAAGAGGATGGCTCGCTGACGCCGCTGCCTAAACCCTCCGTGGATACGGGCATGGGTTTGGAACGGCTGGCGCGGATCATGCAGCAAAAGGACAACAATTATGATACGGATGTTTTCTCACCGGTGATGGATCGTGTCCAGGAACTGCTGGATGATTCGGATGAGGAACGAGAGGAAAATGTCGTTGGCTACCGGGTGATTGCCGACCACGGCCGGGCGGCGACCTTCCTGGTTGCCGATGGAGTGCGGCCGGGCAGTACCGGGGCGGGCTATGTGCTGCGCATGCTGATTCGCCGGGCGGCGCGCTTCGGCCGCCAGATCGGTTTCCAGGCCCCTTTCCTGGAAGAAGTTGCCAACGTGTATATTGCCGAAATGGGCGACGCCTATCCCGAATTGCAGAACAGACGCGACCAGATTTTGCACACCTTAAGACATGAAGAAGAACGTTTCGAGCGTACATTGGACTCGGCCGTGGTCCATTTGATGGGTATCCTGGAAGAGATGCGCAAAAAGGGGGAACAGCAAATATCGGGCGAGGATGCGTTTAATCTTTATGCAACTTACGGCCTGCCGGTGGAAATCACGCGCGATTTGGTTCATGGTCGCGGTTTAACCATCGACGAGAAGGGCTACAATGAAGCCAGAAGAGCGCATGCCCTGGCCAGCGGCTCCGGTGCTTTCGGCCGCTACAAAACCGATGATTCCGTTTATGGCGTGCTTTTGAATGAGTTGGTGGAGGCCGGTCATTTGGAACATGGCGTTGAATATGATCCCTATTACGGTTCCAAAATGACCTCCGAAATCGTGGGGCTGATCCGCGATGGGCAGCAGGTTCAGGACATTAGCTCCGGGGATGAGGCAGAGCTTGTTGCCATATCCACGCCATTCTATGTTGAAGCCGGTGGTGAAGTGAGCGACACGGGTCGGATCATTGACCTGGACAGTGGCGCAGAGTTTGTTGTTGAGGATATGGCCATGCCGCTCCCTGGATTGGTGATCCACATCGGCCGTTTGCGCCAGGGGAAAATGTGCGTTGGTGACGACATTCAATTAGAAGTAGATAGACAGCGGCGCGCTGATATCCGGCGTAACCATACCGCTACCCATCTGCTACATAAGGAACTGCGCTCCCATTTGGGAACCCATGTGCAGCAGGCCGGTTCCCTGGTTGCTCCCGACCGTTTGCGATTTGACTTTTCCCACGGCGAGGCGGTCGATCGGGAAACGCTGTCGGCGATTGAAGCGGATATTAACAAAGCGATTATGGCCAATTACCAGGTCACTGCGAGCTATATGGGCCAAAAGGATGCCATCAGCGCAGGAGCAATGGCCTTGTTCGGCGAAAAATATGGCGATATTGTGCGCACCATTTCCATCAATGGGCGGGAGAAGGATGAACCATACAGCTTTGAGCTTTGTGGTGGGCTGCACGTTTCAGAAACAAATGATATTGGCCAGTTTCGATTTGTCAGTGAAGGGGCGGTAGCTGCCGGAGTGCGCCGCGTAGAAGCGGTGACCGGAGCCGCAGCGCAGCAGTTGGTGACGGAACGATTGGATACATTAGGCCGCGTGTCGCAAAAGTTGAACAGCCCGTTAAATGAAGTGGAAACGCGCCTGGAATCGCTGTTGGCCGAAAACAAGGAATTGCAAAAGCGTCTAAATAAGCTACAGAGCAAACTGGCCCGCGCCCAGTTCAGCGAAATTCTATCCGAAGTGCAGCAGGTGCAAGATGTGAATGTTCTCGCTGCCCAGGTCGAGGTGGCGGGGGCGGATAACCTGCGTGAGATGGCCGATTGGTATCGCGATAAGGTAGGCTCGGGCATGGCCGTTTTGGCCACCATTCTCAATGATAAACCGGTTATCATTGCCACGGTGACGGACGATCTGATCAAACGGGGATTGCATGCCGGCAATCTAGTGCGTGAAGTGGCCAAGATTGTGGGCGGCGGTGGCGGCGGACGGCCGAATATGGCCCAGGCCGGTGGTCGTGATGCCGGCAAGCTGCCCCAGGCGCTGGAGGCTGTGCCGGGATTCGTGGCGTCGGCCTTGAATGGATCATAAAGTAATGTGACAGTCACTTTGGTCATTGTTTAAGTGGCAGCACTGTTAATAAAGTGACTGTCACTTAAGACGTAGATAAAGGAAGCGTAATCGTTATTAAATCGAAGGGTCATTTTGACCCTTTTTTGTTATCCTTAGATCGTTATGGAAACTAAAGGGAAGGTGATGGCCCTCGATCTTGGCGAAAAACGCATCGGCGTGGCAGTCAGTGATCCCACACGGATGGTGGCCAAATCGTATGGCGTGATCAAACGCCGCTCACGAAAGGAAGATTTCCAGCGATATAAGGACATTATTGATCGGGAAGAGATCCGGTTGCTGGTGATGGGCCTGCCTGTGCCGCTCAGCGGGGTTGAAGGACAGCGGGCAGCCTGGGTGCGTGATTATACGACCGAATTGAGCCGCCATATCGACGTACCGGTTATCTTCTGGGATGAAAGCTTTTCAACAAAGCAGGCGGAGGCCAGTTTGCGAGCGCGCGGGAAACAGGGCAAGAAGGTCAAAGAACGCGTTGACGCCGTAGCTGCCGCATTCATATTGCAAGATTATTTAGATGCCCACCGCGTGAATTAGTCGATTTTAGTAAGATGTCTACAGAAAAACCGCTGATTGTGGATCCGGAACCGAAAAAGAGACGACGTATTGGCTGCCGGTCGCTCCTGTTCCTGTTGCTCATATTCGCCTGTCTAGCCTCAACTATCATCGCGGCCAATACGGTCCGGCGGGGCCAGCTTTTCGGCGGGGCCATTCGTTACAGTGACGCCGATCCCGACCTTAACCCGCTGCGGCGTCTCTTATTGCTGAACGCTTTAAATGGCCGCCTGGACGATCTACTTCAACCGGCGGGCAGCGCTCCTGATACGCAGTTTGTGATTCCCGCTGGCGCGACGGCCGATCAGGTCATTGATGATCTGGAGCAGGTCGGATTATTGAATGATGGCCGGCTTTTCCTTGATTATCTCCATTTTTATGGCTGGGATTCCCTGCTACAGGCGGGGCAATTTACCCTGAATGGACAGCTAACCATTCCGGAACTGGCGGCTACCATTACAGAAGGGTCGCTGCGTGATGCCACGATCCATTTCTTACCCGGCCTCCGTTTGGAAGAGATGGCCGATGTACTTTCCGTCCATCAAGCAGCCCGAATTGATCCCCAGGAATTCTTAGCCCTGGCTCGGAGAGAACGCCACTTTGACATTTCTGCCTACCCCTTTCTTAATTCGCTGCCGGATAACGGATCGTTAGAAGGATTCCTCTTTCCCGGCAATTATCTTGTGCCACCGGATGCGGATGCAGCTTATCTCTTGGACCAGATGCTGCAAAATTTCGACCGCCAGGTAACGCCGGCCATGCGGCAGGCTTATGGGGCACAAGGATTAACCTTATATGAAGCTGTCACGCTGGCTTCGATTGTGGCCAGGGAAGCGCTGATTGAGAATGAACGGCCGCTCATCGCCAGCGTCTATCTCAATCGTGTCGCCCAAGGGATGCCACTGCAAGCCGACCCGACCGTGCAGTACGCCGCCGGATTCCATCCCGCGACCAACAGCTGGTGGAAAGTACCGTTAGCGATGACCGATTTAGAATATAACCATCCATACAATACCTACGTGGTACCCGGCTTACCGCCCGGCCCGATTGCTAATCCGGGCCTGTCTTCGCTGCAAGCGATCGCCCAACCGGCGCAGACGAATTATTTATTTTTTGTTTTGGACTGTATGGCCGAGCAGACAGGGCAGCACATTTTCAGCCAAACATATGAGGAGCACCTGGCGTATGTCCAACGCTGCCGCTAGCTTTGTAGAACGATTTACCAAATCGTTTTATAGGCCTAACGCTGATGAGAACGGACGAGAGCGGAGACGATTTGCCAAATCGTCTTACATATTGTTTTTTCTGCTCAGCCTGCTCTTTTTGGCGGGTGTTGGCTGCCAAAGCGTGGATCCTGTTGTTAAAATCGGCCTGGTTGCTCCTTTTGAGGGGCGGCAGCGTGACGTGGGCTATGATGTTTTGTACAGCGCACGGCTGGCGGTGCGCGAGATAAATGAAGCAGGCGGCATTGACGGCACACGCGTGGCCCTTGTCGCCCTTGATGATGGTGGCACAGTCGAATTTGCTCAGGCGACGGCCGAATCCCTGGTTATCGATCCGGCCGTTGTCGCCGTGGTTGGGCATTGGCAAACGGATAAGACGGCCGCTGCCGAGTCGATCTACACTCAGAATGGACTTGTTTTGCTACCGGGCGGGCAAGCGCCATATGACATTATTGATCCGGTAGCTCTGTCCTCTGAATTTACGGCCGCTTATGCCCAGGTCACCCCATTTGACGAGATGCCCGGACCCTACGCGGGAGCGGCATATGATGCTTTTCAGGAATTGTTTGCGGCTTTTCGCCTGGCTTCAGAAGAAAGTGGCGAAATCACCCGTGAATCAGTTAGAGACGCATATATCAGGGTGAACTAAAGGAGCGCAGTATGCCTGAATTTATCCCAGGGTTGGAATTAAGCCGCTTATTTTTTGCAGATGCGGTTCAACCGATCCTGGAAAAGGAGTTTTCCGGCCTGCCATATTCGGCCGCACGTCTGGGCAGTGGGTCGGATGTGCTGGGCTATGATACGCCTTTATCTCGCGACCATGATTGGGGACCGCGCTTGCAGCTATTTTTAAATCGAGAAGATCACAAAAATCTGTCCGCAGAAATCAACGAGCTCTTATGCCGTCAATTGCCCAAAAAAGTGCATGGTTATTCGACTCATTTCACGGACCCGGATCAAGAAGGGTCGCGGCTGTTGGCGGAAACGGATGGTCCGGTGAATCATCGGGTCGAGATCGTCACCGTTCCTCAATTTTTTACTGAATATATGGCCTATGATGATCCCTCACAAGAGCCAACCGTTTATCAATGGCTAACCTGGCCTCAACAGCATCTGTTAGGAGTGACCACGGGCCAAGTTTTCCATGATGGGTTAGGGCAACTTGAAGCGGTTAGAGCCAGGCTGCAATACTATCCGCAAGATGTCTGGCTCTATCTTTTAGCCGCCCAATGGTCACGCATTGGGCAAGAAGAGCATTTTGTCGGCCGCACCGGGGATGTGGGTGATGAATTGGGGTCGCGCATCCTGGCCACACGCCTGGTTCATGACATCATGTTTCTTTGTTTCTTGATGGAGAAAACCTATACCCCTTACCCGAAATGGTTTGGTACGGCTTTCAGCCGTTTGCAAAGTGCTGAGGTCCTGACGCCACTCCTGCATCGGGTGATGGCGGCCGAAAAGTGGCCGAAACGGGAGACTTACCTCTGCCAGGCATATGAAATTGTCGCCGCCATGCATAACAGGCTGGGTATCACCGAACCCCTGCCGGAAGTTGTTACGTTTTTTCATAACCGGCCTTATCGCATCATCAATGCCGGGCGATTTGTTGATGCACTGCGGGCGCATATAGGCGACCCACTGGTTAAGCAAATCGGCACGGCCGTTGGCAGTATCGACCAGTTCAGTCACAGTACCGATTTACGATCTTATCCTCGACTACACAAAAGATTGGAATCGTTGTACAAATAGGGTACTCAAAGAATGATTTAAGTGGAGGAAGGCTTATGTTTCGACGATTGTTAGGCATTATTATTTTTATAGTTAGTTTGATCACCATTGCCTTGCTGATCGGGAGTGCTTTTTTTTCCGGCCGGGTTGTGGATTCCGTGGCTGAGAGTGCGACCAATGTGTTGGTTTTGACGATTGAAACATTGGACACGGTGGCGCTCACGCTCGATCAAACCAAGGCGACGATTGTCGAGGCCAATAGCGCAATAGAGACGGCCGTCTCTCTGAGTGGAAATATATCGACAACCGTATCCAACAGCCAACCGGTTTTTGATAGCATGACCGCTGTCGTTTCCGAAGATATTCCCAACAATATAGAGGCCATTCAGGACGCACTGCCTAATGTCGCCGGCGTCGCCGGCGTTGTAGACTCGGCGATGACCACCCTCAGTAATTTTGGTGTCAATCAGACCATCCCCATACCATTTAATCCGATCACGCTTGATTTTGATCTAGGGATTGAATATGAGCCGGAGGAGCCATTTGATGAGACCATTTTGTCCCTGGGAGAAAGCCTGGAGGGTATGCCACAGGAATTGCGTTCGTTGCAAGGGGATTTAGAACTCCTATCAACTGATTTAGCGAGAGTCAGCAGTGATATTCAAACGTCATCGGAAGATTTAGATCGAATCAATACACAGGTGGCGGAATTTGTGCCCATTATCGATGAATATTTGAGTTTGCTTGATCGAATTACCGCTTCTCTGGTGCGATCGCAAGCCCAGGTTTTGGCCCAGTTGGACACCGTTAAAACCGTTCTCGTTGTGGCCTTTATTTTCTTGACCTTAACTCAATTAGCCCCTTTATATCTGGGTTGGGAGTTGATCACCGGACAGCGTGATAGCCAAACACAGGAAGCTGCTGACCCCCCACCGCAGAGCCAACCACCGGCGATTGTTGCAGAGAAACAGCCCCCACCACCTCCGAGAGAGAGTGAAGCTGAGCCTGTTCCGGCCCAACCGGCCTCCGATCCGGCGGGGGAAACGATCATAGAAAGCCGTCCTCTTGATCTTTCAGGAAATGCCGGCCAGGAATCGCCATCTGCTGCCGGTAATAAGGATGAAGGAACCGGTTAAGGGACGAAGTGACTTGATGATGAAAAAGTGGGGAATCATTGCTTCAAACGGAGCTATACTTTCGTTTAACTGATCACCTCGTATGACTTCTGATTGTTTTCGGCCGATTAGGAACGGGATCTTTTTTATCCTAATTTTGCTGGCTGCAAGCCTGTTTTCCGCTTGTGGGGAGGAACAGCAGCCGCTTGCCGGCGCCACTCCTGAAACGGTTGAAGAGACACCGGCCTTGAGTATCTTGCCAACGCCAACGTTGGCTGCCGGTGCGCCTACACCTCCATTGCCCACGCCATTGATTACGCCAACGGTCGAGAAGACGAGAACGCCAGCCTATATCCTGGAGTTAGAAGGTGCTGGAGACCCATCGGTAGAGGCGACTCCTGACATTGAAGAACGTGTTGAAATTGGAGAGCGGGCATTGGCATATGGCGATTATGACACGGCCGTTGAGCAGTTCAGTTTGGCGCTGCAACAGGAAACCGATCTGGACGCTGCCGATCAAGGGGTATTGCTTTATGATCTAGGTCTGGCCTACTTGTCCGACGAGCAGGTTGGCGAAGCGGCGACAATGTTCCACCAACTGCTGAACCTGCCGGAAGGTAATCCGCCGCCCGAAGCCCATTTTCAGTTAGCCCAGGCCAGTATGGCTTTAGGTGAATATGAAACGGCCGTCGCGGAATATTTAGCCTACCTGAATAGCAATCCCGATATGGCCGCTTATGTTCAACCGCTCATTGCCGATGCTTACCTGGCCCTGGGTGACAGCGAATCCGCCCTGCAAGCTTATGAGGCGGCGCTGGAAGGTCCAGCTTATCGTGTGAAAGAGGTGCAGACGCGGCTGATTATCGCTGATTATTACCTTGATGCCGGGGAAAATGACCTGGCCGTTGCCCAGTATGATGCGATATACGATTTGGCCCGAACTGAGGCTACGCGCGGCCAAATGACTTACCTGGCCGGGGCGGCCTATCTGTTGGCCGGGGAAACGGAGACGGCCTACGAGCGCTTTTTACATGGCGTGGAAACGTATCCTGAGATCTATGAAAGTTATTTGGGATTGGTGGAATTGGTGAAAGGGGAGCAGGTGGTGGATAGTTTCCAGCGCGGCCTGGTCGACTATTATGCCGCCGCATACGCCCCCGGCATCACCGCCTTTGAAGAGCATATCAGTGATAATCCCAATAGCTTTGACCCGGAAAGTTATCGCTATATCGCCCTTTCTTATGAGGCTTTGGGTGACCTGGAACCGGCCCTGGCGGAACTGGATATATATGCTGCCTATGAACCGGCCCAGGCATTGGTGGAAAAAGCCTGGATGCAGGGGCGGGCGGGCGAGTTGGAGACGGCCGTTGCCCTGTTCGAGCAATATTTAGAGGAATATCCGGGCGGAGAGGAGGCTGCACCCGCTACCTGGTGGCTGGCTTCTTATTTGGAGCAGTTGGACGAGGATGAAGAAGCTCGCGAACGCTATCTGCAACTGGCCGGCGATTTTCCTGAAGATGAAAATGCCTCGGAAGCGCTGTTTCGTGCCGGCAGCATTCACCAGGCGCAAGAAAATGAGGAAGAAGCGCAAGCGGTATGGCTACAGACCGCACAGGATTATCCCACAACCCGTTATGGCAGCGAGGCCATGCTGCGCTTAATGGCCCTGGAAGTGGATGAAGACGGCGATCTGTTAGAGGCCTTGGAAGAAATAATCGCTGAAAATCCGGCCGATCATTACCATGCCCAACGTACCGCAGATTTGATCCGCGGGATCGAGCCTTACACATCATCAGATCCTTTTGAACTCCCTGAGGATGATGCAGGCTTTGATGAGGCGGATGATTGGATTTTAGAGCAGGCCACCGCTGATGAAAGTGCCGACCAGGAAGCGCCGGGCGAATTGAGCGGTGTGCTGCAAGAAGATGCTCGACTACATGTGGGCCGGAAGCTGTGGGAATTGGGATTGGTTGAGGAAGGTAAGTGGGAATTAGAAGATCTGCGCCTGGACAGCGGCGATTCTCTGCTAGAGAGCTATCAGCTATCCTTATTTTTGCGCGACCTGGGACTTTATCGTTCTTCAATTATTGCTGCCGCCAATGTGCTTAACCTGGCCGGAGTCAGCGTTTTTGAAGCGCCTAAGGCGCTCGGCCGGCTCGCTTACCCAACCTATTACAGTGATCAGATCTTGCCTCTATCCGAACAGCATGGCTACGATCCACGCTTGCAGTTTTCATTGGTCAGGCAGGAGAGTTTATTTGAGAGTTTCGCTACGTCCGGAGCGGCCGCGCAGGGATTGAGCCAGGTCATTCCGGAGACAGGTGCCTGGATTGCCGAACGCTTAGGTTGGCCGGAGGGATATGTCAATGAAGATCTTTATAAGCCCTATGTGGGTCTGACTTTCGGTGCCTATTATCTCGATCAGCAGCTTCAAGCATTTAATGGCGATGTGCACGCCGCATTAGCCGCTTATAATGCCGGGCCGGGTAATGCCGCGCGCTGGTATGGGGAAGCGGGGAGCGATCTTGATCAGTTTGTGGATGTGATCGATTTTCCGGAGACGCTGGCTTATGTGACGCGCATTTACGCCGGGTACAATATTTATCGTTATTTATACGGGGAGTAACGTAACGCAATTTGCCTAAATTGCTATCTATCAGTTTGTCATGTTGACAGAGGAAGTGTAGGTCGAATTGGTCATTCGACGGGCGATTGGACCCAATCGCCCTACGATTAATCCTAAATACACGGTGTCTGGCTTATATCGGGGTTGAGGTCAGTCAAGGTTTATAGGATTGGCGATTGAGATAGGGAGGTTAGCGGCCGGTCAAGGTTTTCCAGGCGCGGCGGTAGCGTTTCAGGCGGCGTAAATCTTTGTCTCTCATGGGGTTGGGAAGGCGGCGGATGTCCATGTTGTGCTTTAAATCGGCCAGCTTGATTTTGGTGGCCAGGGGATTGCCTTTAATGCCCTCAATATATTCGTCGTAACTAACTTGCTCTTTATTGTGAGTGAGCAGGGTCAAGGCTTCCATCACATTTTGGCCGAAGCCTATATCCGCCAAGTCATTGAGGGTCATCACGCTGTCCTCGACGACATCATGCAGTACGGCGGTGATCATTTCATCTTCATTGTCCATCTTTATCATCAGGCGGAGGGGATGCAGGATATACGGCCGGCCGTTGCGCGTCTTCATCCCGGCATGGGCTTTCAGGGCGGCGGCAATTGCTTTTTCCAGGAGATTCGTCATTATAAAAAATCCACAGATGACACAGATATCACAGAAGGAGGATTGAAAGCATTGATAGTCGTTTTAGTTAGAAATTGGCGTCATCTTTGGCGGCCATATGGCTCTGTTTTCAGATCAAAAAATCTGGGCCATTGGTGCAATCTGTGGATGGCACCGCTACATTCGGATGTGCCCGTCGCCGATGCAGACCCATTTGTAAGTCGTCAGTTCCTCCAGGCCCATCGGACCGCGCGCGTGCAGTTTTTGCGTGCTCACGGCGACTTCCGCACCCAGGCCAAACTGCCCGCCATCATTAAAACGCGTGCTGGCGTTGACGAAAACGGCCGAGGAATTGACGGCATTAACAAACTGCTGGGCGTTATGCCAATTGTTGGTCAAGATGCTTTCGCTATGCTCAGTGCTGTGCTCATGAATATGGTTGATGGCTTCCTTCACCCCATTAACTACTTTTACGCCTAAAATAAGCGACAGCCACTCCTGGTCAAAATCGTCCGGGCCGGCGGCCACAATCCGCGCCTTGTGTCCATTTTTCTGCAAGATGGCCAGGGCGGATCCGGTGGCGCGCAGTTCGACGTCGTTCATGGAAAGGCGTTTGGCTACCCTTGGCAGCAAGTCGGCGGCCACCGATGGATGAACGAGCAACGTGTCCAGGGCATTGCACACGCTGGGTCGCTGCACTTTGGAATTTTCGATAATGTCCACCGCATCGTCCAGGTCGGCCGATTCATCAACGTAAATATGGCAGATGCCGATACCGCCGGTGATCACCGGAATCGTACTTTGCTCGCGGCACAGGCGATGTAGACCCTCGCCGCCACGGGGGATGATCATGTCAATATACTGGTCTAGCTTCAGCATTTCCGTGACCAGTGCGCGGTCAGGATTGTCGATGTACTGCACGGCCGATTGTGGCAGCCCGGCCTTCTCCAACCCGGCTTGAATGATATTGACCAGGGCCAGGTTACTGCGTAAGGTTTCGCTGCCGCCGCGCAGGATGGCTGCATTGCCCGTCTTGAGGCTTAAGGTGGCGATATCAATGGTCACATTGGGGCGCGCTTCATAGATGACGCCGAGTACGCCAATGGGAATGCGCCGCCGGCTGAGACGCAGTCCATTGGGCAGGACCCGGCTTTCTAATTCGGAACCAACCGGATCGGTCAAATCGACAATGCGCCGCGTGTCGGCGGCCAGTCCGGCCATGCGTCCGGGGGTGAGCAGCAGGCGGTCGATCAGCGCCTTGCTTAATCCACGTTCTTGTGCGCCGGCAATATCCTGCGCATTTTCTGCCAGAACCACGTCAGCCTGTGCCTCCAATTCGTCGGCAATAGCTAACAAGGCTTCATTCTTTTGTTGGGTGGTCAGTGTGGACAGGACGCGGCCGGCTGCTTTTGCTGCTTTGCCCATGGCGATTAAATCAGTCATATTGGTTCTCCTGAGATTCCCCACAATTTGGCGATTTTGCTATGTTGATTTCGATGATGAATTGTGCTTGAAATCAAAAATATCTTTGGGTCTAGTTACCAATCCTAACGCACTTGGTTGTTAAGAGCAGTCGATTGACCTATTTTCTCAAGCTTTCATAATAGTATCAAGTCATTGCGATGTACGGCGACAGGGCCATAGATATAGCCCAGGCGGGATTCGATTTCATCGGAATGGCAGCCGGCAATTTTTAGCAGGTCCTGACTGTTATAGCGGGTGATACCGCGAGCGATTGTTTTACCGGAAGCGCCGCAGATTGAGACGGTATCGCCGCGCTTAAAGACTCCTTTTACGGCCGTAATGCCGGCAGGCAGCAGGGAGCGGCCGTTTTCTTTTAAGGCACGCCCTGCCCCTTCATCAATGATCAACGTGCCGGCCGTTTTGGGTGCGGCGAAGATCCAGCGTTTGCGATTTTCCAGCGGGACTTCCAGAGCTGGAAAACGGGTGCCAATCGCTTCGCCGCTCGCGGCACGCGCGATCACATCAGGTGTTTGTCCGGAAGCGATGATCACGTCAGCTCCGGCGCGGCGCGCGGCATCGGCCGCTTGCAGCTTGGTGGCCATGCCGCCGATGCCCAACCCACTGACGCTATCTCCGGCGAGGGCGCGCAAGGTTTCATCTATCGTTTCCACTTCCGGAATCAGCTTCGCATCCGGATTAGTTCGCGGGTCGGCGGTAAATAGACCTGGCTGATCGGTCAGCAATAATAGCAAATCGGCGCCGGCTAGAATAGCAACCAGGGCCGATAAATTGTCATTATCTCCAACCTTGATTTCCTCGGTGGTGACGGCGTCATTTTCATTGACGATAGGTACAATATTATGTTTCAGCAGAGCAGTTAAAGTGTCGCGAGCATTTAAAAAACGGCCGCGATGGTCGACATCGCTGCGGGTGAGCAGGATTTGTCCCACATGGATGCCAAATATCTCAAAATAACGCTCCCACATCTGCATCAGCCGGCTTTGGCCAACGGCGGCAAACATCTGTTTGTTGCTCAATGTGGGGGGGAGATCGGGAAAGCCTAACCGTTCCTGTCCAACGGCGATGGCTCCCGAGGAACAAATGATGACATCCAGTCCCAATTGTTGAACGACGGCGCATTGGCGCACTAACTCGACCATGTGAGGGTGATCAAGGCTGGGCGTTCCCCCAGTGAGCACGCTGGTACCAAATTTGACGACGATTCGCTGGTACATTGAGACTATTATTTCCTGGAAAATCCGAGTTTCCGGGGAAATGTGGAAGAGAAGAAAACCGATTTTTATTAAACTTAACAATAAATAAATGGGTAAACGTAACCGAGGATTCATATCCTCGCCGGAGGGGGCGAAATGGATTGCGCGGTTACAAGTTTACCTCTTTAAATATACAAGATTCATCAAAAACCGGGTTTCTGATTAATCTAAACCGGCGTACATCGCTTCAATTTCACCCTCAAAGTTCTCGTTGACAACCCGCCGTTTAATTTTAAGTGTCGGTGTCAATTCGCCATCCTCAATTGTTAAATTACGCGGTAAGATGGTGAACTTGCGGATATTTTCGACACGTGCGAATTGGGGATTGACCTCTTCATCAATGCCGCGCTGAATCTCGGCGATGACCAGGGGATGCGTGTGCAGTTCCTGGCCTTCCAGGTTATGTTCCTGGGCGAATCGCTGCGCCGGTTCCTCTTCAAGGGACACCAGGGCAGATAGGAATTTGCGTCGTTCGCCGATGACCACTGCTTCTGCAACCAGGTCAAGGTTTTTGAGCGCCGCTTCGATGTTCTTTGGCGCGATGTTTTTACCGCCGGAGGTGATGATGATTTCTTTTTTACGGCCGACGATATATAAGAACCCATCCTCGTCAAAGCGGCCCAGATCGCCGGAATGCAACCAGCCGTCGATTAATGTGTCGGCCGTTGCGGCCGGATTTTTATAGTAACCCATAAAAACATTGCGGCCGTTGACCAGGATTTCGCCATCCTCAGCCAGCTTTACCTGGGTGTTGGGGAAAGCCTGTCCAACTGATCCGAATTTTGTTCCTCCGCGGCGGCTGAAGGTTGTCGGTCCGCAGTCTTCTGATTGGCCATAGATTTCATAGATAATCACGTCCAGGCCGCTGAAAAACTCTAGGATTTCCGGATTGATAGGAGCGGCGCTGACCGCGGCAAAGGTGACATCACGCAGGCCGAGCCGTGGTTTGACGGCCGAGAAGAACAGCCGGTTGGCAATATTATATTGCGTCGCCAGCAATCCGGAGGGTTCCTCTCCTTTGTTCCTAAGCGCTGAAACCTGACGGCCGACCCCCATCGCCCAATCGGCAATTTTGGCTTTGATGCCGCTGGTTTTACTCAGATTTTCGGTGACCGCATTATAGAAACGCTCCCAAATTCGAGGAACACCAAAGATAATAGTCGGCTGGACTTCGCGCAGATTTTCGGCCAGCTTTTCAATTGACTCAGCGTAATACACTGCAAAACCGGCCGTTGCCCCACCATGAGCGGTGAACATTTGCTCGGCAATATGCGACATAGGGAGATAGGAAACCAGGCGATCATTGGCTCCGATATTAAACAAATCAATCGCTGTTTTGGCCGTGAAGGCCAGGTTGTCGTGGGAAAGCATAACCCCTTTAGGCGGCCCGGTGGTGCCGGAGGTATAAATTAAACTGGCCAGATGCTCCGGTTCAATCGCTTCAATGCGTTGATCAAGCGCGCCGGCCTCCGTTTCGTCACCTTTGGCCATGAATTGTTCCCAGCTCATAACGAGCGGATCATCTATCTGGGTGCCACGCATCATGACGACATATTTTAAAAGAGGCAGCTCGTCGCGAACCTGGTCCACCTTGCTCCATTGGTCCTCGTTTTCCAGCAGAATCACCTTGCTTTCCGCATGGTGAACAATATATTGAACTTCCGGAGGAGAGTTAGTGGTGTAGATACCGACCCCGGCTCCACGGACGGACATCGCCGCCAGCAGCATAATCGACCATTCGGAGCGGTTAAAACCGAGGATACTGACCGTATCTTCCGGTTCAATACCCAGGGTGATCAGCGCCCGCGCTGCCTGGCGAATCTGGCTGACATACTCCTGCCAGGATGTAGGCACCCAGGTTTCGCCAATCTTTTCAAAATAAGCGGGGGCGTTGGGTCGAATACGGCTGTTCTCATGTAAGCGTTTAATGATCGTGTCGTGGGTCATGTAGGCATCTCTCCCTAAACTAATTCATCATTTGGTATGCTGCAATGCTTGTCACGATGAACCAATATATGATCAGGTTTTATCACAGTATTGTTGATTGGGCAATTGCCGGAAAAAAGAAATCAGAAAGTCCAACCTGGTGGTCCAAGATATGGACGGATTTCATCTTCTTGCAGCACTTTTTTGACGCTTTCTTCCAGGCTGATCTCCTCGTTGATCACCTTTTGTTCATATTGGCCGGCCCAATGGTAAATCAACCCCCTGGACCTGCGCATCTCAACGAGCATTATTTGGGCCAGTGGACCGCCATCTTGTAAAAATCCGGAAGTGACATAATCATCTTCTATGAGCCGGCGGTCATAGGGAACGCGAGCGATTTCAGCTTGCCAGCCAACGCCGGCATCCCAGGTGAATCGGCCGTAGCTGGGACGCCAATCAAGGTCAAATGGGGAGCCGACGGAACCGGTATTGACGACTAATGTCTGGTCGATTTCACGAATGAGGGTCTGGTGTGTGTGCCCACTCACAAAAACTGCCGGAGCCGGATCAATTTTGGCGCGTAGTTCTCGATCCGAAAGCTGCTCATAAATGCCATCACGGTTGTTTTCCATAGAACCGTGAACCACGCGGAACTCACTGTTGTCGGGTGCGACCCAGGTGTAACGCTCCGGCATTTCTCTTATTTTTCCGGTTTCGCCATTAAGCTGTTCGTAGGCGAACTGGGCGAAACGATTTATTTCAAAAAGGGGACCTGCCAGCGGCGCATCGGGTAGGCCGCAGCGCAAGATGTAATCCTCATGGTTGCCACGCAGCAGATGCCATCCCGCTTCTTCCTGTTTGTTCAGAACAAAGCGTAGCGCGGTGTCGGAACAAGGACCCCGGTTAACGGTGTCGCCGTTGACGATAACCTGATCGGGCTTCCAAGATTCCAGGTGGATCGTAACGGCACGCAAAGCCGGCACATTGGCATGGATATCCGATAATACAGCGATCTTTATCACAAGTGCTCAGATGTCCAGGTTGCGCACCTCAGCGGCATGGGTAGTGATGAAGCGACGCCGTGGCGGCACTTCGCTGCCCATGAGCATATCAAATGTGCGGTCGGCGCTGACGGCATCTTCAATGGTTACTTGCAGCAACGTGCGTTCCGCAGGATTCATGGTTGTTTCCCATAATTGATTGGCGTTCATTTCACCCAGACCCTTATAGCGTTGCAGGCCAATCTTCTTGCCTTTCAATTTTTGCAACAGAGCAAAGTTTTCGGCTTCGGTATAGGTGTAATGGATTGTTTTGCCTTCTTTTATCGCATATAAAGGTGGTTGGGCGATAAATAAGTGACCTGCTTCTATTAACTGGGGCATATAGCGAAAGAAGAAGGTCAGAAGCAAGGTGCGGATATGGCTGCCATCCACATCGGCGTCAGTCATGATAATCACCCGGCCATAACGTAGATTTTCCATGTCGAATGATTCGCCAATGCCGGTCCCTAAAGCGGAAATCATCGCTTTCACTTCATTGTTGGTCAATATCTTGTCTAGTCTGGCCCGTTCCGTATTTAGAATCTTACCACGTAAGGGCAGAATCGCCTGGAAGTGGCGGTCACGACCTTGCTTCGCTGTCCCACCGGCGGAATCACCCTCAACGATATAAATTTCAGAGCGTGACGGATCGCGCTCGGTGCAATCGGCCAATTTGCCGGGCAGAGTCATGCTCTCCAGGGCGCTTTTACGCATCACCAGTTCGCGCGCTTTGCGTGCTGCGGCTCGCGCACGGGATGAAGTCAGACAGCGATCGATGATCCGTTTTGCGTCACGGGGATTCTCTTCTAGGTAGGTTGTCAATGCCTCTGAAGTTACGGAGGAAACGATACCGCTCACCTCGGCGTTCATTAACTTTACCTTGGTTTGACTCTCGAATTGGGGATCGGGATGCTTGACGCTGATAACGGCCGTCACTCCTTCTCGCGTGTCATCGCTGGAGAAGTTCTTGTCTTTCTCTTTCAAAAAGCCATTTTTGCGGGCGTAGGAGTTGATGACCCTGGTTAGGGCTGTACGCACGCCGGTCAGATGGGTCCCACCATCCGGCGTGTGAATCGTATTGGCGAAGGCATACTCGGAAATGGCAATGCCGTCGGTGTATTGAATAGCCACCTCAACATCAATATTCTCCACTTCTTTTCGCGCATAGATGGGATCATGCAGCTCTTTGCGATTGCGGTTTAAATAGCGCACAAAAGACTTGACACCCCCATCGAAATAAAAATTCATTTCCTTAATAGGAGATTTGCGTTCATCGACCAACTTGAGATGAACACCACTGGTTACAAAGGCCATCTCACGAAAACGATTAACCAGCATTTCAAAGCGATAGTTTGCATCCTCTTTAAAGATGGTATCGTCAAACTTGTAGGTGGTTGTTGTCCCCGTTTTTTCACCCCGTTTTAATTTGCGAACTTTTTCAACCGGGGTGATAGGAATGCCCCGTTCGTAACGCTGCTGCCAGAGATAGCGGTCCCTTTTGACGGTCACATTCATCCATTCAGAAAGCGCATTGACGGCCGCGGCGCCAACACCGTGCAGGCCACCGGATACCTTATAAGCAGCATTGTCGAATTTACCGCCGGAGTGCAGGCTGGTGTGAATAAGTTCCAGGGCTGAGATTTTTTCGGTGGGATGGATGTCAACCGGAATGCCAATGCCGTTGTCGGTGACACTGACGCTTGAATCGGCATGGATGACGACTTCAATGCGGTCACAGCGACCCGCCAGGGCCTCATCAATGGAGTTGTCTACGATTTCATACACCAGGTGGTGCAACGCTTTCATGTCTGTGCCGCCGACATACATGCCGGGCCGGCGGCGGACAGCTTCCAGGCCTTTTAGCACCTGAATGCTACTGGCATCATATTTATTTTTTGTTTTGGTTTTTGTAGCCATTATTTATCCAATTTGACAGACTATTTTAAATAGTTTTGTCAATTTTATCTGTGGGATTTCCAGGGGTATAAGAAAAATTGACAAACCTTTCGAGTATTTACTCAATGATTTCGTTTCCTGTTGTTTCAGACGTCCTTGTGGCCAGCATCGGCTCAGGATCAAATTCGGCCGTATAACGATCACGATAATAAATGAAAATAGCAGCCACAAGAGCTGTGCTGACGAAGGCGTGCCCCGCGATATTGATCAAGGTTAACCAGGTTCCATTTTCAACGGAATACAAGAGCCAGTCCAATATTGAGCCGGTAATCAATACCGTTAATAATAGAAGGAGAGCAGAAGGTAAATTTCTTTGCACAATCCTCAAGCTTTCCCACACGGCTCTTAATACAGGACGGCCGTTGAGCACAATTCCAAATGGAGACAAAAACAGGAAAATCGTGATCCAAATTAAAATGAACGGCCCTGTCAACAGTACCAATGAGCCAAGCGTGCCATTGATAAAAAATAGAAATGTACTCAAGATAATCAAAGGTATATAGATCAGAATCGCGATTAACAAAAATAGCAAGGCCAGCCCGATCAAGCCCAACCAACTGGAAACAATCCTCTTAGCTGCCTGGCCGCCATTTGAAATTTCTCCATTGGGAGATTGCTTACTGAGAGCATAAATGATCAATGTGTAGAATGTGGCTGTGAGCAGCAAACCAAAAAGCGAAAATACAAGAAATAATCCAAAAAAACTAAACCAACCATTGACCGGTATCGCCAGGCTGTTCATGGGTGTTTGTTCAGGTACAAGGCCAACCATCAATGCGGGTACACCAATCAATTGCACGGTTAATGTGGTAAATAAATTTGTGCGCGGCGCAATTTCCAATAGCTGCGGTGTTACGTTGAGCATGTCTGCTTCGGCAGGAAGCGAGGCCACCGCTTGTTCAATCAGTTTCTGAAAGCGCAGCCTGGGACCCAACCAGTAGAAAACATCAAGTAAGACCGGTAAAATCAAAAGCCAGAGATGTTTTGCGGTGAGATCGAATCCAGCAGCAATAGTAGCGAAAACGCCAGGTAAAGTTGTGATTTGTTCTTTTTCTTGCATCGTTCTGAACTAATTAATTATACCATATTTGAGCTATATTATCGAATATAGAGGAGTACTTATGCGTTAAGATTAAGGGTTATTAGGGAAAGGATAATACATATGGCCCGGCTGAGAATGATCGGGATTGGTGTCCCTAAATTGCCACTAATTTATTACTTTTGTGGGTAAACTTGATATAATTACTTGCATGTAATCGTGAGTTCACGATGAAGGGATTGTGTATCTATTTCCCCGATCCCTTAATTTCCGGCAAAATGAGTGCCAGCAAATTGATATCTAATAAAAGCGCTATTTAAGAAAGATTGAACTTATTTTCTCGGGAATTTGACCTCAATATTGTGTTACCTAAAATTTGACAACTTTTTATTAATTGGTTTTCGTCCATATATCAAGTGAAAAGTGGTCAAATTTCTTTGCAAATGATTTTCCGGGAAAATTAATGCTAATAAATTAATCAATACAAAAATCAACAAGCCAAAAGCCCCTAGAGAAAATCAAAGGAGAACAATTTCTATGGCTGATGTACAGGCGATTGCCAATCGGATTGTCGAAAATGTGGAGCGCGTCATTGTCGGTAAGCGCGAACCGGTACAGTTAACGGTGTTAGGATTGCTTTGCCAGGGTCATTTACTCATTGAAGATGTACCTGGTGTAGGTAAGACCGTTCTGGCAAAATCATTATCTAAATCAGTAGGTTGTCGCTTTCAAAGAATTCAATTTACACCGGATATGCTGCCCAGTGACGTTACAGGTGTTTCTGTATTTAATCAGAAAACCTTTGAATTTGAATTTCGCCCCGGCCCCATCCATGCCCAAATCGTGCTGGTCGATGAGATTAACCGGGCAACACCCAAAACACAATCCTCGCTTTTGGAAGCCATGGAGGAACGGCAGGTGACGGTGGATGGCGAGACATTTCCCTTAGGACCGCCATTTATGGTCTTAGCGACGCAAAACCCGATTGAATATGAGGGGACTTTTCCTCTTCCCGAAGCGCAGTTGGATCGTTTTATGCTGCGTATCCGGCTTGGTTATCCGTCCAAAGATGAGGAGATGGAAGTGCTCAACCGCCAGCGCAGTGTCCATCCCCTTGAGGGTATTTCTCAAGTCGTTTCGGTGGAAGAACTTTTGGATGCTCAAGATGCGATTAAAGGAATATATGTCGATGAACAGGTAGAATCTTATATGGTGGAGTTGGTGCGCGAAACGCGAACCCATCCGGACGTTTACCTGGGTTCCAGTTCGCGGGGTGCCCTGGCTCTTTACCGGCTTGGCCAGGCCAGGGCAGCAATGTTCGGCCGTGATTATGTTTTGCCGGATGATGTGAAGGCATTGGCCGGATCAGCCCTGGGGCACCGCATCATCGTTGGCCCTGCGGCGCGAATTAAAGATGTCGAACCGGAAGCGATCATCGAAGAGATTTTATCCCGCGTACCCGTCCCCGGCGCGCAGGTGCAGTCCAAGTAAATAAGATGCTGCAACATCGCCGCACGGCCGTATTTTTAATGGCCATCATTGCTTTATTGGGTGGCCTGGTCACCGGGCGCGACCTGTGGTTTAACCTGGCATATTTGCTAGGCTTACTGCTCATTCTCTCTTTTGCCTGGGCCTGGATCAACATCAACTGGATGCATCTTTCGCGCATGACACGCACCCGGCGCACCCAGGTGGGACGACCCCTGGATGAACGGTTCATCGTGCGTAATACCAGCATCGTGCCCAAACTGTGGTTAGAGGTGTTGGATTATGGAAACTTGCCCGGACATTATTCCAGCCGGGTAATTAACAATTTAGGACCGCGCGAAGATTTTAGCTGGCGGCTGACCACAACCTGTCGCCAACGCGGCCGTTACCAACTAGGCCCCCTGCGCCTGGGCACCAGCGATCCTTTTGGTCTCTTTCCAATGACCCGCGATTTGCCGGCGACGACCAATGTTGTGGTTTACCCGCTGACGGTGGACATTCACCGCTTTGCCCTGCCGATGGGCATTTTACCGGGTGGAGACGCCTTGCGGCGGCGCACCCATTACGTGACGACGAATGCGTCAGGTGTCCGCGACTATGCACCAGGAGACAGCTTCAGCCGCATCCATTGGCCGAGCACAGCCCGGCGCGCCCGGTTGATTGTCAAGGAATTTGAACTCGATCCCCTGGCCGACATCTGGATCGTGGCGGACATGGCGGTGTTTGGCCATGTGGCTCCAGTGGAAAAAGAACCTGAGCAGAATAGCCTGCCTCCCTGGTTAGCCGTTGAGAAATTTGAGCTGGCTAAAACAACGGAAGAGTATACGGTAACTATCGCTGCTTCTCTAGCCCAGTTTTTTCTGCGCCAGGACCGTGCAGTTGGCATGTTGGCTTACGGGCAGTCCAATGAGACAGTTCAGGCCGATCGCGGAGGCCGTCAATTGAATCGTATTTTGGAGACGCTGGCTGTGCTGCGAGCGGAAGGACAAGTTCCTTTGTCTGATGTGGTTCAGGCGGAAATGCATTTGATGCCACGGGGCACGACGCTCATTGTCGTCACGGCCGATCCTAGCGAGGAGTGGGCCACGGCCGCGCGCGAACTTACCCGTAGAGGGCTGCGTGTCGTCACTGTATTGGTCAACCCTGCCTCCTTCGGTGGCCATCGATCCTCAGAATCTTTACTACGATTGCTTCAGGCGAACGGCATGGTTGTTTACATGGTCAATGCGGGGGATGATTTAACCGGTGTGTTGAGCAGCGGACAGGTCAAATCGGCGCAGTATGTGATTGGTTGAAAGAACTTATAGAACCGTCAGCGGAATCGCCTGTTCAACCGGCGTCCGGCCAGCCCGCTTGTTGGGGTTCTCAATAACCTCTCCCGACATGCTCCAGGGACCGGCATGAGTCACGCGGATGGGTAACATTTTACCTCGCTGATTATCAGGATGGTTAAAGAAGACGAGTTTGTTTTGCGGATTGCGGCTGCGCCAGCGCCCTTTTTGTTTGCCTTCAACCAGGACTTCCACCGTTTTTCCTAGATAATCCCTCATTTTTTCCTGCAAAATTTCCTTCTGCAAGGCTTCAATGAGATGGAAGCGGCGGCGCTTTTCTTCGTCGGGCACATCATCTTCCATACGCCGGGCGCTCACCGTTCCGGGGCGGGGACTGTAGCGGGCCAGATGAATTTTATCCAGGCGCAGTTCTTCCAGAATGTCGTAGGTTTCCCGGAACTGCGCTTCCGTTTCGCCAGGGAAACCAACGATAATGTCGCAATGAATTGCTGCATCGGGCACAATATCGCGCACGCGGTAAATCAATTCGCGGTACTGTTCTCGCGTATATCCACGTTTCATATTTTCCAACACCGTATTGTCTCCCGATTGAATAGGGATTTCAATTTGGGGCATCACTTTCGGCAGGTCGGCGACAGCATGTAAAATTTTGTCCGTCATATAGGTTGGATGGCTGGTCAGAAAACGAATGCGCTGTAAATCGTTAATGTCGTTGATAACCCGGAGCAGATCGGCCAGGTCTGGACCGTCCGGAACGTCGTAACCGTAACGGTCAACAATCTGGCCGAGCAATACGACTTCCTTAACGCCCTGGGCGGCTAAGGAACGTACTTCAGCAGCAATTTGACCCACAGGCCGCGAGCGTTCAATGCCCCGTTTTTGGGGAATAATGCAGAAGGTACAGGCATGAGAGCAGCCATAAACGATAGAAACGGGGGCAGAGACCATCTTGCCCCGACGGTTTGCCGGTAAAATGACTTCCCCATCTTGCAAGGCGTGCCGTTGGGATGTGACATTCAGCTCTAAAATTTGATCATCCGTCTGCTGCAAGTGTGAGATGAGCGGGGTGCCATCTGTTGCCGGCTCCATGAAAACATCTACAAAGGGAAAGCGTTCTTCAAGGGCCTTGTTGCCCCGCACCCCAACAACGCAGCCCATGACAGCTAACGTCAGGTCAGGACGAGACGACTTCAAGGGTCGCAAGCTGTGCAGCTTGTTTGTCGCTTTGTCTTCCGATCGCTGGCGTACGGTGCAAGTTTCTAAAACGATCACATCCGCCTCATCAGCCTGAGACGTCTCTTTATAGCCGAGATGCTCAAGCCGGGTGGCCACCCGGCGAGCATCGGCGTAGTTCATTTGGCAGCCTGTGATCCAAAAGTGGTATTTCTTCGTCATATAATTTCCGACGGCACAGAAATTTGACAACTTTTCGCTTGATATATGGGCAAGCCATTTTAATAAAAGTTGTCAAATTTTAGGTAACATAATATTTAACCAATTATTCGTTCAGTGATTTTTGATTCTAACGTCTGCTAAATGGAGCGTCAAGAAGGTGGAGAGATTCTAAAGATAAATGAAACGCTCAAAGTTTCGGCGATTTGTTTATTGGGTGATCAAGATCGGCGATGAACAGTTAACGTTGGGAGTATCAATTAACTGCAACCGGCCCAGATCCGCAGAGAAGAGGCCGACGAGGTCGTTGTCGAGCATCATGGCCAACCATTCACCTCCCCTTGACCAGTCATAGGTTAAAAATGGAGGGAAACTGGTGGGCTGGATCAAGAAGGGAGTCGTGGTATTATTTTGCCGGTCGTGCAGAAGGAGTAATGTGCTCTCTTGTCGCAGGCCGGGTTGGTTGGTATGGCGACCGGTCAATATTTGAAAACGGCCGTCTGGCGAGATGCTCAAAGAGTGGTCACGGCTATAGATATTGTTCATGAGATACTCAATTCCAGCCGTCTGGCGATCATAGATGAAGACATGAGCTTGCTTGTCCCGATCACTCATGGCAACGACATATAGGAGATTAGGATCCACAGAGTCTACCATAACATAATGAATCCAGAACCGTTGATCGACAATATCCGGATCAGGCAAGGCAGGGATCAGATCTTCAACGGTCAACAATGTCTGGTGAATGTTATCTTCGACAGGGGTCATTAAAACTCCCTGACCTGGCACTGAGAACTGTCCCCTGTCGTAGGCGATATAACCGATAGTCTCATTGTCCAACCAAAAAGGGGCATGGCCGGAGCCGGTAGGCGTTAATTCGCTTACCGTGTTGACCACATCACCATCCATTAAGTTTTGCCGGTCAGAATAATAGAGTTCTGATGTGTACGTTTCGGCCGATGGGTCAAATAGAATCGAACGTCCTGGCATTTGCAGCAGCTCTAGTTGAGCATTCGGTTCGTCGCTGAACAACACCCTGGTTCCATCAGGCGACCAAATTGGGATGCTGGGAAAAATCCGTGATTCACAGCCGTTTGGATCACATTTTTGTAGGTCAAATATCGTTATAATTGCGTCATCGCCGGCAGGTGGAAATACAAATGTCGTTAGACTAGATGCACCGGGGTCCATTTGACCAAAGGATATGATAAAATTTTCAGTCTCGCTGAGAATAGGGTTGGCGACGCCATCCTGCCAAAGTTGAGTTTGCCATGAAGGGGTGCCGGGATCAAATTCCATCAAAATGAGGGTGTGGTCATCAGGTAAAGGATTTACAAAGAGCCTATTATCTGTGACATATGCTTCATTCCATCTCCCAGTTTCCTGATCATAGCGGAATAAAATAGATTCCCTTTCATTTCCTTCATTGAGTTCGCAGGTCAAGTATAAATCCCCGCCGTACGGAGAAGCCTGATTGTCATCTGTAGAATATGTTTGGATGTATGCTTCCAACCAGAAATTGTCTATTAGATCGCTGCTGGAAAGGACTTGTGTTCCATCAGCAGGTAATTGGGATGCATCATCTAACCAGCCATAAATACTTTCATGGCGGACCAATTCGCGCTGCATCTGTGCGGCGCTTAACTGGGGATAGGTTTTCAATAAGTAATCCAGGAATGCGTAAACCTGCCAGCCCTCCGAGCCGGAAAGAATGCTGCTGTCATCGCTGCGCCACAAGGCGTCAATGTCGGCGATCTGCAACTGCTCATCCAGGATGCGCTGGTAATCAATGCTGGTGACGGGCCAGGGTCTAAGGGAAAGTTGGTCAAGCTGGTAATGCAGCAGCGCCTGGTGAAAGGCCGCGTGTCTACAGCAGATGAAATTGGTGAGATGGGAGGCAACGGCCGAAACCAATTGCCCACCATAAGCGCGGAATAATGCCTGGTATCCCTGGTCATCAACTGGGATCCCGGTTAGCGTTGGAGCGGGCAAATCTACCTGTAAAACGCCGTTTTCACCGTTAACAACGGCCGGATTTGCTGTTGTGATCAGCGATTGGGGATCGGTGGAAAAGCGCGCTTGAACCGTCATATCTTGCGGACAATTTAGGTCAACTAGGATGCGACACATTTCATCCAATTTTCTTTCCAGGTCTGAGCGTAGTCTTTCGGCCAATTCGGCATCCCGTTCCGGTGCTGAAAGCGTTAATTTAGAGCCTGAAAATGTCGTTGGTGAACCCCAGAAAGTGTCAGTGGGTGGGGAAAGCAACCAGCGTTCTCGACCCATACGATAGACGGCCGTTTCTTGCAATGTGATAGTTTCTGTTAACCCTTGCCCAATGTCAATCGTAAAGGGCTGTTCGGAGACGACCTCTGCTTCTCTGAAATCAGGCGAGAAGTTGATGGAGAGAGAGCCATCTTCCGCTGCCTGGGCCGGATCTATAGCCGGCAGCGCAGATAGTCCCAAAGGCGTGCGATTATGCAGCAGGCCGGCATCGAAGAGATCTTTTTGCGCGGCCGTCCATTCGCTGTTGCTGCCGGAAAGGACGGAGAAAAATAGTTCTTCATCCTGATCCGCCTCAGCGATTTGAAGGAGGTTATGGCTGGAAATGATATCGGCGCGCATGGCCTGCGTGTTTTCATCAACACGGCTATCGATCTGCCAGTAGACAATTCCAGCCCCAATGCCGGCCAAAATCAATAAGAATAACAGCAGGAGCAACCGGTAGCGTCGATTTTTATGCGGTTGTTGTGTTTGATCGTCATCAGGCAGGGCATCCCAGTCCAGGTCATCTTCTGCCTGCCAATCGAAATTTGGAGACATAGTGGCGTCAATTGTCGTTTATCATCCAACGCAAGGTGTTTGTTGGCATCATGGATTGGATGGATTTATATTCCAACTGCACCTTATTCTACTAATGGCATTGAACGGGAAGATGGATGATCATGAACCACTCATGGTTAGGTGGTGACCTCCTCATTAACAGCAGCCAGGTAGTCGGTATACCCCCCGGAAAATGACGTTAACCTACCATCGAGCAGTTCAACGATATTATCCACAACTTTATCCAGGAAATAACGGTCGTGGGAGATGACCAATACCGTGCCCTCGAACTCATCCAGGGTTTGCTCTAAAATCTCAATGGCCGGGATGTCCAGGTTATTTGTAGGCTCATCCAGAAGGAGCAAGTTGGGTTTTTGCAACACAAGTTTGGCCAACTGCAACCGGCTGCGCTCCCCACCGCTCAATTTGGCGATGGGCTGCTGCATCTGGTCGTATGTGAAAAGAAAGTGCAGCAAAAAGGCAACGGCCGACTCCCGGCTGACAGGGGCGGTTTGACGAATCTCACTGATCAGATCGCGCTGGTGGTTTAAGGTTTCATGTTCCTGGGCATAATATCCAATTTTGATGCTGGGTCCGATTTTGATCTCTCCGGCGCTGATTCCTTCCGGATCAAGTAGTTGCTTTAACAATACTGACTTGCCGGCCCCATTTGGACCGACAAGACCCACTCTTTCACCATGCCATAGCGTCAGGCGCAAATTAGAAAAGATGCTGTTTCCGTTATCGAATTGTTTGCTCACACTGTCTAACTCAATAACCTTCTTACTGCCCCGCCAGCCGGCCAGGTTCAATTTCATACGGCCGGCTTCTGACACTTTTTCGACCTTGTCCATTTTGTCCAACATTTTGCGCCGGCTGCGCGCCTGGCGAATATGGCGTTCATTAACGACCATTGACGCCCACATTTCAAAGCGTTTGATGGCTGCTTCTATGCGGGCGATCTCTTTCTGCTGGGCGGCATAAAGTTGTTGCTGGCGCAAGCGGCGAATTTCGCGCTCATTAACGTAAGCCGTGTAGTTGCCATGATATAAGTTCAGTCTGCCATTCTCTAATTCTGCAATATGGGTGGCAATGCCATCCAACAGGTAACGATCGTGGGAAATGATGACCACGCATCCTTCATGAGCGCAGATGATTTTTTCCAGATTGCGTTTGCCGGGCAGGTCGAGATGATTGTCAGGCTCATCTAACAGGAGTAATGTTGGTTCTTGAACGAGCAGCTTAGCCAGGAGGATCAGTTTTTTCTGTCCGCCACTGAGATGTTCCGTCCGTGTATGCCAACTCTCGGCACCCAACCCCAAGGCTGTTAAGGTTTCGCGTACTTTGCTGGCGTATCGCGCTCCTTCTAGCTGGTTGAATTGGGCGAGCAGTTTTTCGTGTTTGGCCATGACTTTATCCAAGGCTAACGGATCGCCATAAATCTCCGGCAGACCCATTTGCTCCTCTGCCTCTGCTAATTGAGATTCAATCACGGCGATTTGGGGGACCGCGGTCATGGTTTCTTCAATGACCGTACGGCCATGCGGGAGAAGTGGCTCTTGC